>NZ_CP061091.1:3252500-3565232 GCF_017654485.1 Roseomonas marmotae
GTGAAGGAGCTGGCCTATCGCGACTTCATCGAGAACGAGCTGCCGAAGGACGAACTGCTGGGCGAGATGATCGCCCCCAGGCTGCTCTACTACCCCACCGTGACGCGGGAGCCCTTCCGCAACCAGGGTCGCGTGACGGACCTGATCCGCAGCGGCAAGCTGTTCAGCGATCTCGGCCTGCCCGCTTTCACGCCGGAGCATGACCGCATCATGCTCTGCGGCAGCCCGGAGATGCTGGCCGAGACCAAGGGCCTGCTGGAAGGCATGGGCTTCGAGGAAGGTGCCAACAGCCGCCCGGGCCAGTATGTGATCGAAAAGGCCTTCGTCGAGAAGTAACTGCCACCTTCCCGCCTGGACCGAATCGGCCGCAGGGTCCACCGTCGCGCGGATGAGCGCGACGCCTGCCCGATCCCCCGCATCCACCCTGGCCATGCCGGCACGCCTGGCCACCCGGCAGGTCGACTGGCTGAACCTCGTCATCGCGGTGCTGCTGATGGGGGCGGGCTGGCCCCTCACCCGCTTCGCCGTCATGGAAGGGGCGCCGACCCTCTGGCTGCTGGTGGGGCGCATCGGCCTCTCCTGCCTCGTCAGCGCGGCGGTGATGCTGATGCTGGGGCGGCTGCGCTGGCCGGCACCGGCGGACTGGCCCGCGGTGCTGACGCTCGGCCTGCTGCAGATCACCGGCTTCTTCACCCTCGGCTATATCGCGGTCACCTGGATCCCGGCGGGGCGCACCGCCATCCTCTCCTGCGCCACCACGCTCTGGGTGGTGCCGCTCTCCGTCCTGCTGCTGCGGGAAGCGATCCCGCCGCGCCGCTGGCTGGCGGCCCTGCTGGCGCTGGGTGGCGTCATGGTGATGAGCAGCCCCTGGAGCATCGACTGGTCTTCCCCCGCCGTGCTGCTCGGCCATGCGCTGCTGCTGGCGGCCGCGCTTTGCTGGGCCGCCGCCATCGTGGTCCTGCGCCGCTATCCTCCCAGCCGCCCGGTGCTGGACCTGCTGCCCTGGTGCTTCGGCCTGGCGACACTGCTGACGCTGCCGCTGGCCCTGACCCAGCCGCTGGGCACCTGGAATACCGGCGCCCTTTCCGCCCTGGCATTCCTCGGGGTGGTCGTGGGGCCGGTCGCGCTCTGGTGCTCGGCGCAGGTGCAGATGCGGATGCCGGCGGTGGTCTCCTCCATCGGGCTGTTGCTCAGCCCGGCGGCGGGGCTGGTCCTCGCCACCTTCTGGCTGGGGGAGGCGCTGGGCCCGGACCTGCTGCTGGGCACGGGGATGATCCTGGGCGGCGCCATCATCGCCGCCTGGCCGCGCCGGGCTTCCTGAGCATCCCAGGTCTTCGTTCACGAAGCGTTCTTTAATGTGGCGTTCCGCGGCCGCCACCCCCACATTGCAGCCCACGTCCTTGCCGGGAGCCTGCCGCGATCATGAGCCTGACCATTCCCGCCGCCTCCCCCTTCATCCCGCCCAAGCGCCCGGCTCCCTCGGGCAACCGCGTCATGAAGGTGGTCTCGCCGTATGAGCCGGCGGGCGACCAGCCCACGGCCATCGGGCAACTGGTGGAAGGGCTGCGGCAGGGGGAGCGGGATCAGGTGCTGCTGGGCGTCACCGGCTCCGGCAAGACCTTCACCATGGCCAAGGTCATCGAGCAGGTGCAGCGGCCCACGCTGATCCTGGCGCCCAACAAGACGCTGGCGGCGCAGCTCTATGGGGAGATGAAGTCCTTCTTCCCCGACAATGCCGTCGAGTATTTCGTCAGCTACTACGACTACTACCAGCCGGAAGCCTATGTGCCGCGCTCCGACACCTATATCGAGAAGGACGCGCAGATCAACGAGCAGATCGACCGGATGCGCCACTCCGCCACCCAGGCGCTGCTGGAGCGGAACGACGTCATCATCGTCGCCTCGGTCTCCTGCATCTACGGCATCGGCTCGGTCGAGCTGTATTCGAACATGGTGGTCAAGCTGCAGGTCGGCGGCCGCATCTCCCGCGACCACCTGATCAAGGCGCTGGTGGAGCAGCAGTATCGGCGCAACGACGCCGGCTTCCAGCGCGGCACCTTCCGCGTGCGGGGGGAGAGCGTGGATATCTGGCCCTCCCACCTGGAGGACCGCGCCTGGCGGATCAGCCTCTTCGGCGACGAGATCGACGGATTGCGGGAATTCGACCCGCTGACAGGCGAGATCGCCGGCGAGATGGAAGCCGTCTCCATCTACGCCAACAGCCACTACGTCACCCCGCGCCCGACGCTGTTGCAGGCCATCCGCGACATCCGTGTGGAACTGAAGCAGCGGCTGGAGGAATTGAACGCCGAGGGAAAGCTGCTGGAGGCGCAGCGGCTGGAACAGCGCACCACCTTTGACCTGGAGATGATGGAGACCACCGGTTCCTGCAAAGGGATCGAGAATTATTCCCGCTATCTCTCCGGCCGCGGTCCCGGCAATCCGCCGCCGACGCTGTTTGAATACCTGCCCGAGAATGCCCTGCTGATCGTCGATGAGAGCCACGTCACCGTGCCGCAGATCGGCGGCATGTATCGCGGCGACTTCGCGCGCAAATCCATCCTCAATGAATTCGGCTTCCGCCTGCCCTCCTGCATGGACAACCGGCCGCTGAAATTCGAGGAGTGGGACAGCTTCCGCCCGAATTCGATCTTCGTCAGCGCCACCCCCGGCGCCTGGGAGATGGAGCGCACCGGCGGCACCTTCGCCGAGCAGGTGATCCGTCCCACCGGCCTGATCGATCCGCCGGTGGAGATCCGCCCGGTCGAGGGCCAGGTGGACGACCTGCTGGCGCAGTGCCGCGATGTCATGGACCAGGGCGGCCGCGTGCTGGTCACGACGCTGACCAAGCGCATGGCCGAGGACCTGACCGAATACATGACGGAAGCGGGCATCAAGGTCCGCTACCTGCATTCGGACGTGGACACGCTGGAGCGGATCGAGATCATCCGGGACCTTCGCAAGGGTGTGTTCGATGTGCTGATCGGCATCAACCTGCTGCGCGAGGGCCTCGACATCCCGGAATGCCGGCTGGTCGCGATCCTGGACGCGGATAAGGAAGGCTTCCTGCGCTCCACCACCTCGCTGATCCAGACCATCGGCCGCGCCGCGCGCAATGCCGAGGGGCGGGTGATCCTCTATGCCGACCGCATGACCAACAGCATGCGCAACGCGCTGGAGGAAACCGACCGCCGCCGCGCCAAGCAGCAGGCCTGGAACGAGGCGCATGGCATCACGCCGCAGACCATCCAGCGTCAGATCAGCGACGTGCTGCAATCGGTCTATGAGCAGGATTACGTCACCGTCGCCCCCACGGACGCGGAGGAGGACGGGCCGAGCCATTTCGTCGGCAAGGACCTGCGCGCCAGCATCGCGGAGCTGGAGCGCCAGATGCGCGCCGCCGCCGCCGACCTGGAATTCGAGACCGCCGCGCGGCTGCGCGACGAGATCAAGAGGCTGGAGAACCTGGAGCTGGGGCTGGAGCCCAACCTCGCCGGCCGGTCGATGCAGGACGCCATGCCCCGGCGGGCCGCCGAGAGCCGCCCCGCCGGGCGTGGCCGTGGCGCCGACGGCAAGGGCAAGGAGAAGAAGGAGTGGCGCCCCAAGCCGCTGGGCCCTGGCGGCGGCGGCTATGAGCCGGAGAAGAAGCGGGGGGGCCGCCGGTCGAGCCGTTAAGAAAGCTTTTACTCATTTTCTGGTCTTGAGGCACAAAAAAGAGACATTATTCTGTTCTGCGGGATCGCTCTCCATGGCAATCTCCCACCATGATGCCGGCCCCGCCGGCAAGGGTGGTGAGAGGGCTGGCCATGAAGGACGAGCAACCAGTCATGGGCTTCGCGTGGTACGAGGCTTCCAGCTTCGATCAACTGCGCGAGCGCATGCCGGATATGAGCGACAGTTATGATGACTGGCGGGAGGGCGCCGGGCGTGACGTGCAGCACCATGAGCGCCAGGGATACCGCGTCATCCGCATCACCATCCGCCCCGCCGAATTCTTCGCCTGGTGCCACAGCCGGGGCGTCCGCATGCCCGGCGTGCGGGAGCGCCGGCAATTCGCCGCCGATGGCGCGCGCAAGGTGGTACGTGCCGAACGTGACGCCTCACGGCGGAGGTTTTCCTTCTTTTGAGATGACATGGATCAATGCTGCGGCCGCCCGCAACGGCTAATCTCCCGGGACAGGCACCGCTCCCCCCGCGGTTAAACGCATCCTCCCCCATATGCGGCCTGATCCTCCTGGGGCGGCGGCCTTCCTCCGGGAAGCCGCCGCCCCGACTTTTCTCGTTTCGCTCATGGCTGGCACTCCGCTGGCCTTGCGGCTATGGGCTGGCGCGACCGCGCCCGACAGGACATCCTGCGCGCACCCATTCCCGACGCGCCCTGGCGCGCCGTGCTGCGAGTCCGAAGGAGTTCAGCACCCATGCGCATCCTGCTGGTGGAGGACGATGCCGAAGTTGGCCGCTTCGTGAAGAAGGGCCTGCAGGAAGCCGGCCACACGGTCGAGCACGTGTCCAATGGGCGCGAGGGCCTCTTCATGGCAGCCGGGGAGAATTTCGACCTGCTGGTGCTCGACCGCATGCTGCCCGGCGGCATCGACGGTGTCCGGCTGGTGGAAACGCTGCGTGGCCAGGGCAACCACACCCCGGTCCTCTTCCTCTCCGCCCTGGGTGGGGTCGATGACCGGGTGAAGGGCCTGAAGGCCGGCGGTGACGACTATCTGGTCAAGCCCTTCGCCTTCGCCGAGTTGCTGGCGCGGGTGGAGGCCCTGGGCCGCCGCCCCGCCGTCGATGCGCCGACCACACGGCTGCGGATCGCCGATCTTGAACTGGACCTGCTCTCCCGCACCGTTACGCGCGGTGGCAAGCGGATCGATGTGCAGCCGCGCGAGTTCCGGCTGCTGGAGCATCTGATGCGCCATGCCGGGCAGGTCGTCACCCGCACCATGCTGCTCGAGAAGGTCTGGGACTACCACTTCGACCCTCAGACCAACGTGATCGACGTGCATGTCTCCCGGCTCCGGCAGAAGCTGGACAAGGGCTTTGACCAGCCGCTGATCCATACCATCCGCAACGCCGGCTATATGATCCGCGCCGAGCCGTGACGCCGCCGCCGCATCCGCGGCCCGAATCCGCCGGGCGTCCCGGCGCCACCCTGCCGCCGCATCTGATGCGGCGGCGGGCACAGCAGCACCCGGGGCCGCTGTGGCGGCTGCTCTCCTCCGCCAGCTTCCGCATCGCCCTGCTCTTCGCCACGCTCTTCCTGCTGGCGGGGCTGGCCTTCACCGGCGTGCTCTGGTGGGGCACCGCGGGGGCGCTGGAACGACAGATCGACGCCGCCATCCGCGCCGATGCCGTCGCCCTGGCGGAGCGCTGGCGGGAGGCCGGTGACGATGCGGTCGCCGATGCCATCCGTGAGCGTCTGGCGCTGGATGCCGAGGACCAGACCATCTACCTGTTGAGTGGCCCCGACGGCAGCCACCTGGCCGGCAACCTGGAAGCCCTGCCCGAGGATTTCACCCCCGACCAGCAGTGGTATGTCATCACGCTGATGCGCGACGACGTTCCGGGAGAGGCGCGGCTCATCGTGCTGCGGCTGCCGGATAATTCCTACTTGGCCGTCGGGCGGGACGTGGCGGAAAAGCTGCGCCTGCGGGCCCTGCTGACGGAGGGGCTGGCATGGTCGGCGGGCGTCGCCATCCTCTTCGCCTTCGCCGGCGCCTGGCTGCTGCGGCGTTCGCTGGAGGAGCGGCTGGCCCCCGCCACCGCCACCGCCGCGATGATCGCCGGCGGCGACCTCTCGCCCCGCGTGCCGCTGGCCGGGCGGGAGGACGAGTTCGAGGCCCTGGGCCGCAGCATGAACACCATGCTGGACCGGATCGCCCATCTGATGGAGGGCGTGCGCGGCGTTTCGGATGCCATCGCGCATGACCTGCGCACCCCGATCGCCCGTGCCCGCTCCCGACTCGAGGAGGCGCTGGAGACCTCCGACGACCCCGCGACGCTGAAGGCGGCGCTGGAGCGTGGCATCGCTGACCTCGACAATGTCACCCGCGTCTTCCAGGCCGTGCTGCGGATCGCCGAGGTGGAGGCGGGTGCCCGCCGCGCCGCCTTCGCGCCGCTGGACCTGGTGCCGCTGCTGGCCGACGCGGCCGAGCTTTATGGCGCCAATGCCGAGGAGAAGGGCCAGACGCTGCGGACCTCCTGGCCCGACCGCCTGCCGCTGACCGGCGACCGCGACCTGCTGCTGCAGGCTGTGGCCAATCTGCTGGACAATGCGGTGAAGTTCACCAGGCCCGGCGGCACCATCAGCCTCTCGGCCAGTCTGCGGGAGGACATGGTGCTGCTGCGGATCACCGACGAAGGCCCCGGACTTTCGGCCGAGGACCGGGACCGGGTGGGCGAGCGCTTCTTCCGCACCGATAGCGCGCGCGCCACGCCGGGTTCGGGGCTGGGCCTCTCGCTGGTGCGGGCTGTGGTGCAGCTGCATGGCGGCACCGTGTGGTTCGAGGATGGCCAGGGCAAGATTCCCGGCTTCCCCGGGCTGACGGTGTTCCTGCAACTTCCGGTCGGATGACCGGCTCTTCATACATCGCTCACGCCCAGGCAGGACAGGCGCAGGCAGGATATCGCCCATGCCATCCCGCCTGTTCCTGTCGCTGCCCTTGCTGACCTGGCTGTCCGGCCCGGCCGGGGCGACAGAGCTGCGCGCCCTGCCACCGGACCTCGCCTATTGCGAGGAACTGGCCGCGCGCCTGGCGCCGCTGCCCGGCGCCACCCGTCAGCCGGCCCGTGGGCTGGCCGAGGAGGGCACGCGCCTCTGCCACCGTGGCTATGTGCGGACCGGCGTGGCCAAGCTGCGCCGTGCCCTGAGGGCCGCGCAGGGGCGCTGAGGCGGCAGGTGGCTAGGCTAGCCCTCGCCCCGGCCAGCGCGGCGGCTGCCGCGGGCGGCCAGGATGTCGGCCAGGGGAACGGGGCGGAAATCCCAGATATCGACACCCAGATCCGCCTGCCGGGGCAAGGGCTTCAGCCGGCCATGGCTATGGCCATGCAGGTTCCACCAGCCCTTCGCCATACTGCGCCAGCTGCGGAATGCATAGTGGCAGAGCACCAGCCCCACGCCTTCCAGCTCCAGTTCCCGGTAGGCCGCCACGCTGGCCCAGCCCGTGAGGCTGGTGGTGCGCGGCCCATCGTTATTGCCGGTGATCAGGTGCTTCCGCCCGTTCAGCCGCGCCAGCAGCTCCTGCATCCGCGCCTCCGTCGGGCCCAGGGCGAAGTCGCCGAGGTGCCAGACCTCATCCTCCGGACCCACGACGGCATTCCAGCGCTCCAGCAGGGCCGCGTCCATCGCCCGCACATCAGGGAAAGGGCGGCGGTAGAGCGCGCGGGCGCCGGCATGGCCGAAATGCGTATCGGCGGTGAAGAAGACGGTCATGCGCGGCCTTCCCGTGCCTCTCGCCCTTGCAGCCCTCGGGCGGCCGGGGCGTTCCCTGAGCGCACGAACAGGGACGGAGCAGTGCCATGCCGGAACGGCCGGATGACGCGATGAAGAGCCAGGACCGGCAGAAGCCGGGAAACCACCCCGCCGCGCGCCCGGGGCAGGAACCCGACCCACATGTGGCACAGCCGGCGCGGCGCCCCGGAGAGCCCGAATTGCAGGGCGGCCCGGCGGATGCAGGCTCTGCCGGCACCACCGGCACCAGCCGCGCATGACAGAAAAGGGCGCCCGCTGGCAGGAGCGGACCGAGATGGCCGGCCAGGGGGCCGGGAGGCCGGCAAGGACCTCCCGGAACAGTCTGGCCTCAGCTCTTCACCAGGCCGGCGGCACGCATCGCCTCGCCCATGGCGCGGTCGGTATCGGCCATCACCTTGCCGAAGCCCTGGCCGTCGCCCCAGTCCATGCCGAAGCCGCGGGCCTTCATGAAGTCGGAATATTCGGCCGACTTGTACACACGCTCCAGCGCCTCGGTCAGCTTGGCCGCCTGTTCGGCGGGCAGCTTCAGCGGCGCGCCGATGCCGCGCCAGACGCCGGTATTGTAGTCGACGCCCAGCGTCTCCTTCAGCGTCGGGATATCCGGGAACTGCGGGTCCCGCTCCGGCGCCATGATGGCCAGGCTGCGCGCGCGCCCGGCATCGAGCATGGCCTTGGCCTCGGGCACCGAGCAGGGGACGATGTCGATGCCCCCGGCCACGAGATCCTGCATGCCCGGCGCGGCGCCGTTGGAGGGCACCCAGCGCACATGGTCCGGCGCCAGCCCCATGGCCTGCAGCCAGCCAACCAGCGCCAGGTGCCAGATCCCCCCCTGCCCCGTGCCGGAGGCCTTCAGCTTGCCGGGAGGGCTGGCCTTGATCGCATCGGCCAGCGACTTGATGTCCTTGTACGGAGAGGAGGCGCTGACCTGGACGCCCGGGGCATCGCGGTTCATCAGCCCCAGCGGCGTATAGTTGGCATAGGTCAGCTCGGTCAGGCCCTGCCAGTGCATCATCGTGATCTCCACGGTGATGATGCCGATGGTGTAGCCATCCGGCTGGGCATTGGCGATGGCGGCATGGCCTACCACGCCGGAGCCGCCGGTGCGGTTGACCACATTGACGGGCTGGCCAAGCTCCTTCTCCAGCAGCGCAGCGACGATGCGCGCCGTGGCATCCGTGCCGCCGCCAGCCCCCCAGGGGCAGATCATCTGCAGCGGACGGGAGGGATAGCGCGCCTGGCCCAGCGCCGGCCGCGCCAGAGGCGAGGCCACGAGGGGGGAGAGGGCCATGGCCCCCATCATCTGGCGCCGTGAGAACTGCTTCATGAACTGTTTCTCCATTTCTTATTTTGGGCCGGCCTGGTGGCCGGGCCGTTGCGGCATCAGTGGATGCCGTCCCGGATCTCTCTTGCCCGGCCCGGCGGCCGGGCATCGCCTCATTGCCCCGGCACGGCCGCGCGCTGCTGCCGCTTCGCCAAGCGCCGCAGCAGCCAGGCCGCGACGGGCCAGAGCAGCGCGCCCGCCGTCACCGCCGCGAGCACGGCGGAAATGGGCCGGTCGATGAAGGGCATCAGGCTGTTGTCGGACTTGATGAGCGAGGTGACGAAGCTCTGCTCGACCATGGTGCCCATGACGATACCCAGTACCATCGCCGCGACCGGATAGCCGTTACGCTCCATCACGTAGCCCAGCACCCCGAAGAATCCCACCAGCAGCACGGCGAAGAGGTTGTTGCCGGTGGCGAAGGCGCCGACGGCGCAGAGCATCAGGATGACCGGCATGATGGCGGCGCGTGGCGCGCGCAGCACATGCGATGCGATGCGGATCATGATGATGCCCAGCGGGATCATGATGATATTGGCCAGGATGAAGATGATGTAGAGCGCGTACATGCTGGATGCGCGCTCGGTGAACAGGGTTGGGCCGGGGTTCAGGCCCTTCATGTAGAGCACGCCGATGGCGATGGCCGTGATGGTATCCCCTGGGATGCCGAAGAGCAGCGCCGGCACCCAGCCGCTGGCCAGGCTGGCATTGTTGCTGGAACCCGCCTCGATGAGGCCCTCCGGGTGCCCGGTGCCGAATTTCTGCGGCTCCTTGGAGAAGCGCTTGGCCATGGCATAGCTGACCCAGGCCGCCATGTCGGCGCCCGCCCCCGGCAGCACGCCGATGATGATGCCGACGATATTCCCGCGTATCATCGGCTTCGGATATTTGCGGGTCAGCGTCCACTGCCCCGCCAGGATGCTGCCGAACTTCCGGCGCGGCAGCGGCGGCGGCTCGGCGCTGGAGAGGGCGCGCATCACCTCGGACAGCGCGAAGACGCCGACCAGCGCCGGCAGCGGCTCGATACCTCCCAGCAGGTCGGTCATGCCGAAGGTGAAGCGCGGCGCGCCGGCTGGATTCTCCATGCCCACGCAGGCGAAGAGCAGCCCGAGCAGCATCGAGGCGATCGCCTTGATGGGCGAGGAGCGCGCGACCAGCGTGGCGCACATCAGGCCCAGCACGGCGAGCCAGAAATACTCGTAGGACGAGAAGTTCAGCGCCACTTCCGCCAGCGCCGGCGCCATGATCAGCAGCGAGAGCGTGCCGGCGATTCCGCCGATGGCGCTGAACCAGAGGCCGATGCCCAGCGCCAGTTCCGGCTGGCCCTTGCGGGTCATGGCATAGGCTTCATCGGTATAGGCGGCCGAGGCCGGCGTGCCGGGGATACGCAGCAGGCAGCCCGGGATATCGCCCGAGAAGATCGCCATGGCCGAGGCGGTGATGATGACCGCCACGGCGGCGATCGGCGAGAGGTAGAAGGTGACGGGGACCAGCAGCGCGGTGGCCATGGTGGCCGAGAGGCCGGGCAGCGAGCCCACCACCAACCCATAGACCGCCGAGGCCAGGATGGCGATCAGCACATCCGTCTGCGCGACGAGGCGGAAGCCTTCGTACAGGTCGTTCATGGCGTCACCACGGCATCGCCAGGAGGCCTTCGGGCAATGGCACCCGAAGCAGCTTGACGAAGGCCAGATGGATCAGCACAGGCGTCAGCACGGCCATGAACAGCGCCAGCCGCAGCCGCGCCCCCAGGGCGAGGGCCGTGACCACGGTGATGGCCATTGCCGTCAGCAGGAAGCCCAGCGTCTCGGAAGCCAGGACATAGAAGACCAGCAGCAGCGGCGGCAGAAACGCCCGCCACTCCGCGAAGGCGGGCCGCGGCGGCACGGGCTCCGCAGCAGTCTCCGCTGGTACGGTTTCCTCCGGTGCCTCGAAGCTATGGCCGATTCCCAGCACCACCAGGGCGCCGCAGAGCATCAGCCCGCACCCGATGATGGTCGGAAAAACGCTTGGCCCGACATCCTGGCCCGGCACGCCTGGCTGCAAGGAGGCGCCGTAAACTGTCACCGCCCCCAGCGCGACCAGACAAGAGCCGGTTATCCTATCGGAAAACTGCAATGTCCTCTTTCCTTCCCTACCCATTCCCGGCGCCTGCGCGGACTTGGGCACCCCGCGCAGCCGCCGTAGCTGGCCCCGCTCGCGTCAGGGCTTCTTTCTTGCAGCAGCGTAAGTGTGCTGACCGTGGAAAGATCCGGTCAAGCCTTTGCGGAAGGGAGAGCGCAGGATTACGAAGGATCAGCGGCGGCGGGGCAGTCCCGGCACCGCGCGGGCGGCGCCGGCCAGCAGGAGCGATGCCAGCCCCACCAGGCCCAATGCCCCCATGCCCAGGGTCAGCGCATTCCGGGCGCGGCTGGTGACGAATTCCTGCCGCGCCGGCTTCATCCGGTCGGTAAAGGGGCCGTCCACGCCCGGGTCATCCGTGCCGGGCTTGAAGAGATTGCCTTCCGGGTCAGGCGGCGCCTCGTGCTCCATCAGCTGCGGCTCCCACATCTTCGCCGCTTCGCGGTCGGCAAAGCCGGGCGCCACCGCCTGGGCCGCCGCCATCTGCCAGGTGGAACGGCCGACCCAGACCTCGCGCGGCCGCTCCCGCGCCGCCGCCAGGATGGCATTGGCGCAGAGGCGCGGGTCGAAAACCGGGTCGGGCGCCCGCTGCGCCTGGCCGGTGTGGTTCCGGGTCCGGCGGAACTGCGGGGTATTCACCGCCGGCAGGTAGATGACGCTCAGCGTGACGGCGGAATAGTCATGCAGCAGCTCCGTCCGTAGGCTGTCGGTAAAGCCGTGCACCGCCGCCTTCGCGGCGCAATAGGCCGATTGCAGCGGCGCCCCGCGGAAGCCAAGGCCGGAGGAGACCTGGATGATGCTGCCGCGGTCGCGGGGCTTCATGAAGCGCAGCGCCGCCAGGGTGCCGAAGACCTGCCCGTGGTAGGTGACATCCGTCACGCGCCGGAATTCCTCCGGGGAGATCCCGGTGGCCGGCGAGACGACGGTGGCCATGGCATTGTTCACCCAGACCTCAATCGGCCCCAGCTCGCGCTCGATCCGCTCGGCCGCCGCATGGACCGCCTCCGCATCCGCGACATCGGTGGGGATGGCCAGCACCCGCGCGCCCATGGCCTCAAGCTCGTCCTGGGTGGAGCGCAGCCTTTCCTTCCCCCGCGCCAGCAGGGCAACCCGCCATCCCTCCCGCGCGAAGGCCTGTGCCGTCGCGCGGCCGATGCCCATGGTGCCGCCGGTCACTACCGCCACGCCTGTGCCGTTCATGCGCCCGTCCCTCCTGTCATCAGGGTATAAGGGAGCGGATTCACAGGCCGTTGTCCGCCGGTCGGTCACAGGCCGGAGAGGATGCCGCTGATCCCGGGACAGAGCGTGCGGTAAGGGATGGCCTGGGCGGATTGTGCTATGATAACGACAACCAGGGCCTCCCTCCTGCCGCTTTGCCGATGGCCGCTTCCGGCGGCGCCTTCCCTGCCATGAAGCAGGGCCAGGCGCGGCGGAGCCGATGGCCAGGGCAGAACAGGTCCTCGGGCAAGGAGAGTGGCTATTATGATCAGCGAAGTCGTCAGACCTGGCCAGCGCCGCCCTCTGGGCGCCCTGCTGCGGAGGCCCTATGACGTGCTGCAACACCGGGTTTACGGCCGCATCGGCGAGCGCGGCTTTCCCGAAATTCGCGTGGCGCATAGCAGCGTGCTCCGGAACCTGCCTTTCGAGGGCAGCCGCGTTTCCGAGCTGGCGGAGCGGGCACGGATGGCAAAGCAGAGCATGTCCTATCTGGTCGAGGACCTCGCGGCCTCCGGCTATGTCAACATCGCCCCGCATCCGCATGACCGCCGCGCCAAGCTGGTGACCCTGACGGAACGCGGCCTGGAGATGCGGGCGACGCTGGTCGCGCTCAGCGACGAGGTGGAGGCCGATCTGGCCCGCGCCATCGGCCAGGCCGAGATGAAGCGGCTGCGCGCATTGCTCGAAAAGCTCTACGACGTGGCTGTCTGAAGGCAGCGCCCCGGCGGCAGCGCGGCCATTTCCATAACGGTGCCATGGCCATCATGGCGCCTCTCCTTCCGCCCATGATGGCGGCGCCGGGCGGCCCGTTCCGGCCCCTTCCCTCGCGCTCCCTCTAGAGCAATTTCCGTTCGCCCTGGCTCACTTCAACTGCTCTAGGCTTTTGTTTTTGTGAGCATCTTCACCCGATCAGGTGATTCCACCTGATCGGGATCTGCTCTAGTCCGCGGATCGCTGGCGCTGGGCCTCCCGGTTACGTTCCGGGCCGCGCGGCACGCCGTGGCCGTCGCGGATCGCCTGCTCACGCTCCCGCTGCCACTGCGCCTTCTCCATCTCGCGCAGCCGGTCATACTCCTGCTGCTGCTCCTGCCGGCGCGAATCCTCCACCCGGCCCATATCCACGGCATGGCCTTGCGGCCCGGGGGTACCTTGCCGGATCTCGATCTGCTGAGCCTGCGCCACCGGCGCGGCGAGCAGCAGCGCCACCAGGCCCAGCCTGGCGTAACCTTTCTGATGCACCTGAACCTCCGCTGTCCCTGAGGGATGTTCCGCATAAACGCGGAGGGCGGCAGCTTGTTGCCGGCGCGCCAGCGGTCGCAGGGCAGGAACGGGCACCCGCCCGCCCCTGCCGGATTCAGCCTTCCAGCTCGTGCGAGAGCGCGATCAGGTCCCGCGTGTGGGAGTGGCGGGCCTCGCCGGCGCGTAGCTGTTCCTCGGTCAGGATCTCCACGATCCGCCCACCCTGCATCACCGCCAGCCGGCCGCAGAGATGGCCCACCACCGCAAGGTTGTGGGAGACGAGGATGCAGGTCAGCTGCCGCGCCTCCCGCAGATCGGCCAGCAGGTTCAGCACCTCGGCCTGCACCGAGACATCAAGCGCGCTGGTCGGTTCATCCAGCAGCAGCACGGAAGGATCGGCGATCAGCGCGCGGGCGATGGCGACGCGCTGCCGCTGCCCGCCCGAGAGCTGGTGCGGATAGCGGAAGCGCGCCGTGCGCGGCAGCGCCACCTCGTCCAGTGCCCGGGTGATGCGGGTCTCGGCATCCGGGATGCCATGCACCGCCAACGGCTCGGAGAGGATGCGGTCCACCGTCTGGCGCGGATGCAGCGAGCCGTACGGGTCCTGAAAGACCATCTGCACGCGCTTGAAGAAGGCGCGGTCCCGCCTGCGGCCGAGCTGCTCGCCATTGATGCGGAGCGTGCCGTCCCAGCTGTCCACCAGCCCCGCGAAGCAGCGCAGCACAGTGGATTTGCCGGAACCGCTTTCGCCCACCAGCCCGAAGGTCTCTCCGGGCGCCACGCTGAAGGAGACGTCATGCACGACATGGTTGCTGCCGAAATGGACGTTGAGGTCGCGCGCCTCGATCATCGGTTGAGTCACCCGCGCGGCTCCAGCCAGTGTGGGTCGCGCGTCAGCACCGGCAGGCGCTTGCGCTTATGGGACAGGGACGGCATGCAATCCAGCAGCCCCCGGGTATAGGGATGCTCGGCGCGGTGCAGGTCGCGCGCCGGCAGCTGCTCCATCACCTGGCCGGCATACATCACCACCACGCGGTCGCAGAAGCGCGCCACCAGCGGCAGGTCGTGGCTGATCAGCATCAGCCCCATGCCACGTTCGGAGACCAGATCCTCGATCAGCTTCAGGATCTCGGCCTGGACGCTGGCATCGAGCGCGCTGGTCGGCTCATCCGCGATCAGCATGTCCGGGTTGGGCGCCAGCATCATCGCGATCATGACACGCTGGCCCATGCCGCCGGAGACCTCGTGCGGATAGGAATCCAGCACGCGCCGCGGGTCGCGGATACGCACCTGCTCCAGCAGGGTCAGCGCGGCCTCCCGCGCCTCCCGCCTTCCGCCCTTGTTGTGGGCGCCCCAGGCCTCGGCGATCTGATGGCCGATCGTCATCACGGGGTTGAGGCTGTATTTCGGGTCCTGCAGGATCAGGCCCATGCGGCCGCCGCGCAGCTTCCGCATCTGCCGTTCCCGGGCGCTCAGCACGTCGATGCCGTCGAAGACCAGCTTATCCGCCCGCACCCTCGCGGCCTCCGGCAGCAGGCGCATCAGCGCCCGCCCGGTGACGGACTTACCGGAGCCGCTCTCCCCCACGATGCCCAGCTTTTCCCGCCCCAGGGTGAGCGAGACGCCGCGTACCGCCGGGTTGAAGCCGCCAGAAGCCGTCGGGAAATCGACACGAAGGTTCTGGATCTCGACCAGTGGCCTGTTCATCGTGCTGCTCACCGCTGCTTCGGGTCCAGCACGTCGCGCAGGCCGTCACCCAGCAGGTTGAAGGCGAGGCTGGCGAGGAAGATGGCGATGCCGGGAATGACCGGCACCCACCACTGCTCCAGGATGAAGCGGCGGGCGGTGGCGATCATGGTGCCCCATTCCGGGATCGGCGGCTGCGCGCCGAGGCCGAGGAAGCCAAGCCCCGCCGCCGTCAGGATGATGGAGGACATGTCGAGCGTGACGCGCACGGTCAGGGAGGGGATGCACATCGGCGTCACATGCCGCAGGACGATGCGCCAGGGGCTGGCGCCGGTCATGCGTACGGCGGCGATGAAATCAGCATTGCGGATGGTCAGCGTCTCCGCCCGCGCCAGCCTCGCATAAGGCGGCCAGGCGGTCAGGGCGATGGCGATGACGGCGCTTTCCACGCCCGGCTTCATGGCGGCCACGAAGGCCAGGGCCAGGATCAGGCGCGGGAAGGCCAGGAAGACATCGGTGACGCGCATCAGGACCTTGTCGATGATGCCGCCGGCATAGCCCGCGATGCAGCCGATGATCAGCCCCAGCGGTGCCACCAGGATGACGACGGCCACCACCATGCCCAGGGTCACGCGGCCGCCGTAGAGCAGGCGGGAATAGGTGTCACGCCCCAGCTCATCCGTGCCCAGCCAGTGCTCGGCCGAGGGTGGCTGCAGGCGGTCGGCCAGCACCTGCACGCCAGGGTCATGCGTGGCCAGCACCGGTGCCAGGATGGCCAGCACCAGCATCGCCAGCACGATGAACAGCCCGGCCACCGCCAGCCCGTTGCGGCGGAAGGCCAGCCAGGTCTGGTAGCGCCGGCCCCACTTGGCCTGGGCGCGGGAGCTCGGCGTATCGGAGAGCAGCCACTCGCGGCGGCTCATGGTCACGTCACTCATTTATTTCACCCGCGGGTCGAGCAGCCGGTAGAGCACGTCTGCCAGCAGGTTCAGCATCACGTAGATCAGCCCCACCACCAGGGTGGCGCCCAGCACCGCGTTCATGTCGGCATTGAGCAGCGACACGGTCAGATACTGGCCGAGGCCGGGCCAGGAGAAGATCGTCTCGGTCAGCACCGCGCCTTCCAGCAGCCCGGCATAGGTCATGGCCAGCACGGTGACGAGCGGCACCATGATATTGCCGAAGGCATGCCGCCAGACGATGCGGCCGGAGGAGAGCCCCTTGGCACGCGCGGTGGTGACATACTCGCTCCGCAGCTCCACCAGCATGAAGGCCCGCGTCATGCGGGCGATATAGGCGAGGCTGAAAAAGGCCAGCACGCCCGCCGGCTGGATCAGGTGGAACAGCGCGTCGTTGAAGGCGGCCCAGTCGCCGGCCAGCAGGCTGTCCACCGTCAGGATACCCGTGCGCTCCTCCACCATCCCCTCGAAATAGATGCTCTGGCGGCCGGGGCCGGGCACCCAGCCCAGCCTGGCGTAGAAGAGCAGCAGGGAGATGAGGCCCAGCACGAAGACCGGCAGTGAATGTCCGGCGAGGCAGAAGAGCCGCACGGCCTGGTCGACGAACTTGCCCTGGCGGGTTGCCGCCCAGACGCCCAGCGGCACGCCAATCAGCACAGCGATGATGATGGCCACCGTCGCTAGCTCGAAGGTCGCCGGGAAGAAGCGGGCGATATCCTGCGTGACGGGGTTGGACGTCATCACTGAGCGGCCGAGGTCGCCCGAGAAGATCTGCCCGAGATACCGCCAGAACTGGATGTACAGCGGCTGGTCCAGCCCGAGGTCGAGCCGCGCGCGCTCCACCACATCGGCCGGCGCCCGGTCGCCGACAATGGCCAGCACCGGGTCGATCGGCACCACGCGCCCGATGAAGAAGGTCACCACTGCCAGCCCGAACAGCGTGATCGGCACGCTGGCCAGGGTGGACAGGGCGCCACGCAGCCGGAGCCACGCGGCGGAAGGACGTGCCCGACGCGCAACCGGCGCGGCGGGCGGCTCGGCCTCAGGCGGAAGCAGTTCCGCCTGAAGTTCCCCATCGGATCGCATTTAAAGAATACTCAGGCCTTGGTGATGTTCACGTAGGAATGCCGGTCGTTCATCGGCCCCATGTCGAAGCCCTTCACGTTGGCACGGGATACGGCGACCTCGATCTCCTGCAGCATGATGACGAAGGGCGAGGTCTTCTGGTGCTCCTTCTGGATGTCCAGATACATCTGCGCGCGCGTCTCCGCGTCCGTCTGCTTCTGGGCTTCCAGCGTCTTGGCCGAGAGCTCCGGAATCAGCCAGCTGGCGCGCCAGGCGAGGGTCTTGTTGCGGGCCTCGTCGCCATTCTCGGTATTGATGCTGAAGGCTTCGGCGTTGCTGTTGGGATCGAAGTAGTCCGACCCCCAGCGCACCATGGCGATGTCATGCGTGCGGGCACGGGTCTTGGTGATGACCGCACGCTGTTCGCCCGGCGACATCTTCAGGCGGATGCCGATCTCGGCGAGGTTGGCCTGCACCGCCTGGGCGATGTCGGAGGTCGGTGCGCCCGAGAAATAGTCAAAGGACAGTTCGAAGCCGTCGGCCAGGCCGGCCTTGGCCAGCAGCGCCTTGGCTTCCGCGACATTCTTCTGGAAGGGCGTATCGGTCAGCGCGCCGGGCAGGCCGGCGGGCAGGAAGGCCTGATGCACCGCATAGGTGGTGGGGACGATGTTCTTCTGGATGGCGGCATAGTCGATCGCCATCTTGATCGCCTGCCGAACCTCGGGCTTCGCCAGGTTCGGGTTCTTCTGGTTCAGGCTGAGATACATCAGGCTCGCCTTGCGGGCGTATTGCGCCGTGAAGTTCTTGTCCTTCTCCACGGAGGCGATCTGGTCGGCCACCAGGTTGCGGGCGATGTCGAAGTCGCCCTTCTGCAGGCCCAGCAGCTGCGCCGAGGGGTCGGCCACATGGCGCATGATGATGCGCTTCATCTTCGGTGGCTCGATCGCATGCGGGTTAGCGTCCAGCATGACGTTGTCGCTGGCCCGCCACTGGCGGACCATGAAGGAGCCGGAGCCGGCGGAGTTCTGCTTCAGCCAGGCATTGCCGAGGTCATCGCCCTTGGCATTGGCCATCACCACCGCCTTCTCCACCACGCTGCCCACCGCGGCGGAGAGGCAGTAGAGCAGGAAGGAGGCCGAGGTCGGCTCGGCCGTCTCCAGCACCAGGGTCCGGGCATCGGTGGCGCGGATGCGCTCGGCCACATTGTCCTTGGTGAAGCCGAACTGGTTGATGATGAAGGCCGGGGACTTGTTCAGGATGACAGCGCGGGAGAGCGAGAAGGCCGCGTCCTCTGCCGTGACCGGCTTGCCGGAGGCGAATTTCGGGCCTTCCTTCAGGGTGAAGGTGAAGGTCTTGTTGTCGTCGGAGACCTCCCACTTCTCGGCCAGTTCGCCGCTGATCTCGGAGGGCTTGGAGTTCGGCGTCGTCACCAGCTTCTGGTAGACATTCCCCGCGATCTCGGAGGCCGTGTATTCGAAGGCCTCATGCGGATCGAGCGAGATGATGTCGTCGATCTGCTTGGCGAAGACCAGCACACCCGGCGGAGTCTGCCCACGGGCCTGAGATGCAACCATGGCCCCAGGCAGGGCAACGGCGGCGCCAGTGGCCAGCAGCAGCGAACGGCGTGTCAGCATGAACAGAAAACCTCCTGCGGATTACGCAGGATATACCGAATATGGGTGCCTGCGCCAGCATAAGCCAAGCGTTAACCAGGGCTTAGTGGCCAAGCGCCTTCCGCGCGGCGGCGAGACAATCCTGGGTAGCATCGAGCGGCATCCACACCACCGCACCAGCTCCGGCTGCGGCCGCGCGCTTCAGCACCGCCACATCGGCATCGGAGGCATCGCCGATGCGGGCGGCCACACGGGCCTCCAGCACCTCCAGCGGCGCTTCCAGCCAGAAGCCGGCGAAGGGCACGCCGGCGCGCCGGGCTGCCTCCTCGATGCCCGCCCGCATGGCCGGGTCCAGGAAAGCGGCATCGGCGATGACGCTGTGGCCGGCCCGCGCCGCCGCCTCGGCCATGGCGAATAATTCGTCATGCACGGCCGCGCTCGCGGCGGCGCCATAGGCATCGGGCGGCAGGCGCTGCTCCGGCGCCGCGCCATGCTGCCGCTTGCGGATCTCGTCGCTCCGCAGGACCAGCGCGCCGGGGGCCGCGCCCAGCCCTGGCGCCAGGGCGCGGGCCAGGCGGGACTTGCCGCTGCCGGGCAGGCCGCCCACCGCCAGCATCCGTGCCGGCGGGCGGTGCAGATAGGAACGGGCCGCCTCCAGCCAGGGCTGGCCGGAACCATTCATGCGCTGCAGGCAATGCGCGCGGATCAGCGCCCGGACGGACATCCAGAACGGCAGGCCGGCCAGCAGCCCGATATCGGCGCCGCGCGCCAGATAACGGTTCAGCACACGGTTGGCTGCCCCCCGCCCCACCCGCTGGTCCAGGTCCGTCAGCAGGAAGGCCAGGTCATAGCCGATATCGATGGTGGCCAGGACCTCGTCGAATTCCAGCGCGTCGAAGGGCACCGGCTCGCCCCGCCACATCACCCAATTGCCGAGATGCAGGTCTCCATGGCAGCGGCGCACCTGCCCGGCGGCGGCACGGGCCGCCAGAGCGGGGGCCAGCCGGTCCAGTTCGGCCAGGGCGGCCCCGGCCCAGGCGTCCACCGCTGCGGCGGGCAGGCCCACGGCATGGGCGGCATCGCGGTTGCCCTCTACCACCCGGCGCATTTCCCCGGCCGCATCCCAGCCGCTGACCGGCGGCAGCGCCGCATGCAGCGCATGGAGCCGGTCCGCCAGCGCGTCCTGCAAGGGCGCGTCCAACCCGCCCCGTGCGGCCAGGCCATCGAGGAAGCCATCCGGCGGCAGCTCCGCCATCTCCAGCACCCATTCCTCTGGACTGCCCGCCCCGCCCAGGGCCAGCGCGCCGTCCGCGTCCCGCGTCAGCGGATGCACGGCACGGTAGAGGCCCGGGGCGGCAGGGGCATTCAGGGCCAGTTCCCGCCGGCAGAAACGCTCCCGCTCCGGCAGGGCGGTGAAGTCCAGGAAACCGAGATTCACTGCCTTCTTCAGCTTCAGGGCACGACCCCGGCCGACGAAGACGGCGGAGATATGGGTCTCGACCGGGCTGTCGTCGCCGGTCAGGCGGGCCAGCAGGGCTGCGGCTTCCGACTGGCCCGGCGGGATGCTCACGGGTAGAGCGTCTCCGACCGCCAGCCGCCATCGGGCTGGGCGTGGAAGACACGGCGGTCATGCAGGCGGAAGGGCATGTCCCGCCAGAACTCGATCCGCGCCGGCAGCACGCGGAAGCCGCCCCAGTTCGGCGGGCGGGGCACCTCGGCGCCGGGGAAGCGCGCCTCCACCTCCGCCACCGCTGCCTCCAGCTCCGCACGGCTGCCCAGCGGGCGGGACTGCCGCGAGGCCCAGGCGCCGATACGGGAGAGCCGCGGGCGGGTCGCGTAGTATTCGTCGGATTCCGCGGCACTCACCTGCTCGACCCGCCCCTCCACCCGCACGACGCGGCGCAGGCTCTTCCAGTGGAAGTTCAGCGCGGCCTGGGGATTGGCCAGAAGCTGCTCCCCCTTGCGGCTGTCATGATTGGTGAAGAAGACGAAACCCCGGGCGTCGAGCCCCTTCAGCAGCACCATACGCGCGCTGGGCATGGCATCTGGCGTGGTCGTGGCGAGGCACATGGCGTTGGGATCATTGGGTTCCGCGGCCTCGGCTTCCGCCAGCCAGGCGTTGAAGAGCGCATAGGGGTCGGAATCCGGTGTCGGCTCGGTCATGATCTCTCCCTCGCCCTGCTTCCTCTTGCCGGGGCGACAGGGGTGTGCCACCACGCCCTGACCCGTGCAATGTCCCGACCTGCCGGCCATCGGGGAACACCCTTGGCCGTCCCCCCAGTTATAACCATTCAACAGAACCGGTCCTGCCCGAACATGGAAGCTGCCGCCCAACCCAATCCCCCCGCTCCCCCGAAGGGCACGCTGATGGCCGGCAAGCGGGGTCTGATCATGGGCGTGGCGAATGACCGCTCCATCGCCTGGGGCATCGCCCGCGCCGTCGCCGCCCAGGGCGCGGAACTCGCCTTCACCTACCAGGGCGAGGCCCTGGAGAAGCGCGTGCGCCCGCTGGCCGAGAGCGTCGGCAGCGATCTCGTGCTGCCCTGCGACGTGACCGACGAAGCCAGCATCGACGCCGTCTTCGAGACGCTGGAGAAGCGCTGGGGCAAGCTGGACTTCCTGGTCCATGCCATCGGCTTCGCCGATAAGCAGTATCTGCGCGGCCGCTACATGGATACACCGCGCGCGGCCTTCCTGCAGGCGCTGGACATCTCCTGCTTCTCCTTCGTCGCCGTCTCCAGGCGCGCTTCCGCCCTGATGAGCGAGGGCGGCAGCCTGCTGACCCTGAGCTACCTGGGCGCCGAGCGCGTGACGCCGCACTATAACGTCATGGGCGTGGCCAAGGCGGCGCTGGAGGCCAGCGTGCGCTACATGGCGGTGGATGTGGGCGCGCGCGGCATTCGCGTGAACGCCATCTCCGCCGGCCCGATCAAGACCCTGGCGGCCAGCGGCATCGGCGACTTCCGCTACATCCTGAAGTGGAACCAGTACAACGCGCCGCTGAAGCGCAACACCACCATCGAGGATGTGGGCGGCTCGGCCCTCTACCTGCTCTCCGACCTCGCCGCCGGCGTCACCGGCGAGGTGCATCACGTGGATAGCGGCTATCACGTCGTCGGCATGAAGGCCGAGGATGCGCCCGACATCGTCGTCGGCCGGGACTGAGCCAGAACCGGCCCGGCGGCTTTTCCGGGCAACCCCTTCCCTCTCAAGCGGTTGAATCCCCAGTCGCGGCCCCAGGCCGCGCCGGAGAGAGGATGACCGATGACGCACGCGCATATGCCGCCCGTCCCGCCCGCGAACCGGCCGAAAGGCCCGGGCGGAGACCGGGAGTCGCCTAAGGACAAGGCGCAGCAGCAGGCCCGGCCGCAGAACAACATCCCGCAGAACCATGGCCGCAGCGCCGATATCCAGCAGAACACCACGCACCAGGGCTATCAGCAGGACCGCTGAGCCCGCATCGGGAGAGGAAGCCGGCTTCATGCCCGAACATCACCCCGACACCGAGCGTCATGGCGGACCGGGTAGCAGCCACCAGAACCGCCAGGACCCGGACAAGTCCTCGGCCACCGGCCATAAGGGCGGCGGCGATAACAGCGGTCCTACCCCTGGCTCGCCCACCAATACGCGCGACAGCCGCATCTCCGGCGGCGGCGGGGAGCGGGACCGCCACCACACGCATGACCCTGCGACCAAGTCCTGAGGGAAAAGCCCATGGACAAGACCAAGCAGCCCGAGGAGGCCGAACGCGACGCGGATGACACCGCCAGCGGCACGGTAGAGCATCCAATCCCCCCTGGGGAGCCGCAGCCGGGCGATATCAACGAGTTGGCCGGCACTCTCGGCGGGCCGATCGACGTCTTCCCTGGCCGGCCGCGCAAGCCGCTGCAACAGCAGGACTGACGAGGCGGAAACAGGCAAGGCAGGCCGGGGCGGCGTGTAGCGCTCCGGCCACGCCTGCTCATGGCACGCGCTGCACCTCCACCAAGGTGCGGCCGTCCTCGGCATAGAGGCGGTAGGAAAGCACGACCTCTCCTGCGCCGGTTTCAGCGTTGACCAGACATTGCGGCACCGGGGCCATGTAGGGCTTCAACCGCTCATACTCCGCCCGTAGCGCCGGGGTCGCGCCATAGGCTTCCAGGATGACATCGGTATAGGGACGGGGGTCGTGCATCCGGTGGATGCGGGTGCCTGCCGAAAGCTCTGGCGTGGCCTGGAAGGTATAGGAGACATCCTGCAACAGCGCCGCATCCCCGCAGTCCAGCGGCCCTTGCGGCGCGGCCGGAACCTTTGGCCGTGCAGGCGCTGACGGAGCGGCGGCGGGCGGGGGGGGCGAAATAACCGCCGGCACGGCCCCTCGTTCCGGCGCCATGGCCCTCAGACGGTTCAGGACCGCCGCCATGGCCTGGACATTGCGCGGGTTGTCGGTATTCGCCGCCTGGCATTCCTCCGAGCGGCGGATCAGCGCGCTGAAGTCGGGCCGGGTCCATTGCTCCAGCGGCAGGCCGAAAGGCGCGTCCCTCCTGCCCCAGCCCATCACCCGCAGGGCATCGCTACTGACGAGATGGCAGGCCATCCTGGCCACCCTCAGCGCGAGGGGTGCGCCCACATCCCCCGGCGGTGGCGTGACAGGTATTGGCGGCGGTTGTGGACGGGGGGCCGGGGTAGGCCCCGCCGTGAGCCGGGCGCGCAGATAGGCCTCCCGCTCCGCATAGGCGATGCGGAGGCAGTCCACCGCCATGGCCGGGGCGCACATGAGGTCTCGCCGCCGCAGCCAATCCTGCTGGGCTGTCAGGGCGGCACCATCCGGCAGAACGTGCCGCCATTGCGCCACCAGCCCGGCCAGGGCCTGATCGGCCGCGCGCAGGCCCGGATCGGCGCAGATGACGGCCTCCACCCGTGAGGAAGGGCGGGCGCAATCCGCCGCGGCGCCCTCAGGCACGGCCGCGCCGCCCCCCCCGGTGGCCGCCAGCCCCAGCAGCAGACCCAGAGGCAGAGAACTCGCCCGCACCCTAGGGCAGCAGGCCCGGTGGCGGCGGCGCCTCCCCGGCGGCCCAGGCTGGCAGGGCACCGGCCAGGGCAGGATCGCCGGCCGCGGCGGCCAGGGCCAGCCCGAGCACCGGGCCGAATTTGAAGCCATGGCCGGAAAATCCGCTCATGACCCAGGCGCGTGGCCCCAGCGGCTCCAGCAGGAAGCGCTCGGCGGGCTCGACATCGTAGTAGCAGGCGCGGGCGCCCAGCACCCGGTAGGCACCAGCATCGGCCAGGCGCGGGCGAGCCAGTGCGAGGATGGCATCGGCCTCGGCGGCGCTGGCCTCGCGCGGGTCCTCGGCATCGCCCTGGCGGCTGAAGCGGTGGTCGCCGATCTTCAGCGCCGTCCCGGCCACGGGCGGCACCGCGTAGAAGCCGCCGGCTTCCGACAGGTCCAGCAGCATCGGCCCCTGCGTCCAGGCGGCCCGGTGCTCCGGCGGCGGCTCCAGATAGACGACGATCTGGCGTGAGGGCGCCACCCGCGGCGCCAGTTCCGGCAGCAGGCGCGGTGCCCAGGGGCCGGCAGCCAGCACCAGCAGATCGGCCTGCCGTGCCTCGCCACACTCCAGCCGCAGGCTGGCGCGCGCAGGGTCCACCGCCACCGCCCTGCCACGCTCGATCCGCACGCCGCGCACCGCCAGATGCCGGGCCAGGGCGGCCACGATGCGCCCGGCCAGCAGCACGCCGCCGGGCTGCATGGCCAGGGCATCGGTGA
The DNA here is from genome assembly GCF_017654485.1 of Roseomonas marmotae. Taxonomy (NCBI): domain Bacteria; kingdom Pseudomonadati; phylum Pseudomonadota; class Alphaproteobacteria; order Acetobacterales; family Roseomonadaceae; genus Roseomonas; species Roseomonas marmotae. The sequence continues at coordinate 3,276,937 of NZ_CP061091.1, forward strand.
TGCCATCCGCCCGCAGCATGGGGTAGCGCGCGGCGATGGCGGCAGGGTCCAGGTCCTCGAAGGCATGGCCATCGGTGGCCAGGGCGGCGCGGCTCTGGCCGAGCCAGCCGCCCTGCGGCTCCGTGGCGCCACCGGCCAGGGCCAGCACGCCGGTCCTCACCTCCAGCCGCTCGCCCAGCTCATCCCAGAGCATGTCCCAGGCGCCATAGGCGGCATCGACCATCCGCATATAGCCGGCCTGGGCGCCGTAGGCATGGCGGATCAGCCGGTGCTCATCGACACTGGAGCCACGGGGATTCGGCACCGCATCCTGGTCGATGACAGTGACGGACCAACCCGCCCGGGAGAGGCCCCAGGCGGTGCAGAGGCCCATAATCCCGGCCCCGAGGACAAGCGCGTTTGGCATGGCGCGCAAGATGGACCGGCCGGCGGCGGCAGGGAAGCCGTCTCAGCCGATGATGGTGAGGCGGAGACGCCCTTCCAGCCTTTCCCCCGGCGCCAGCACCCGCATGGCGCCGAAGGGCGCCAGGGCCGGGCGGTTGATGACATCCGGCACATGGCTCACCGGCTCCAGGCAGACCACCGGATATTCCGCCGGTGCATAGAATTGCAGGTTGCCGGCCCAGTCACCCCCGGCCTCCATCACGACGGTCAGGTCGTCCCGGCGCAGTTCCGCCCGCCCGTTCCAGCCGGCGTAATGGCCATCGGTGCCAAGCCATTCGGACCCGCCATCCAGGCCCGCGCTGGGCTCGGCCCGCAGTGGCAGGCTGCGGTCATCCGTCACCATCCGGTGGGTAGCGGAAAAGCGCGGCGCGCTACCGGGCAGCCGGGCGAACCAGGGATGCCAGCCAATGCCCATCGGGCAGGCCTCCACCCCGGTATTCTCCAGTTGCAGCGCCAGGGAGAAACCTTCCTCCGCCAGCGCCAGTTCCAGCCGCACGGCATAGTCGAAGGGCTCGTGCCGCAGGCGCTGGGTCAGCAGGGCATGGCCGCCACCGGCGCGCTCCACCACCCAGGGCGCATTGCGGGAAAGGCCGTGCAGCGCATTGCCGGCCTCCGTCTCGTTGACCGGCAGCCGATACACCCGCTCCCCCACCGGGAAGCGGCCGCCGTCGATCCGGTTGGTCCAGGGCAGCATCCAGAAGGCGCCACCCTTGGTGCCGATCGGCGGCTGCCCGTCCAGCGGGCGCAGCACCGGCCGCCCGGCATGTTCCAGCGTGGCGAAAGCGGCGCCCTGCCCGGGCAACAGCGCCGCGCGCCAGTCGCCGCCCTGCAGCTCCAGCATCAATCCTCCAGCGTGAAGGCGTCGCGCGGGCTGAAGCCCTGGCGGCTGTAGCCGGCCGCGCAATAGCCGCCGCCCTGGTAGCGCTCGGTCACCGGGTTGCCGGAGGTGATGCCGCCCACCTTGTCCCGGAAGGCATCGGCGCTGTCCTGCGGCTCCCAGCCGATGCGGTCGCGATGGTCGCCGCCCCAGAAGCTGGCGGTATTCTTGCTGGCACCCCAGACCACGGCATGCCCGACCTTGGGCGCCGTCAGGAAGGCCGCGCAGAGCCGCGCCAGGTCGGCATAGGACAGCCAGGTGGAGAGCATCCGCGCATCCACCGGCTCGGGGAAGCTGCTGCCGATGCGGACATTCAGGTTCTCGATCCCGTGCTTGTCCCAGTAGAGGCGGCCCATCAGTTCGCCATAGGCCTTGGAGAGGCCGTAGAAGCTGTCCGGGCGGAACTCGCAATCGGCTTCCAGCTTCGCGGCATTGCCCTGCGGCCGCTCATGGAAGCCGATGCTGTGGTTGGAACTGGCGAAGAGCACCCGCGCCCCTTCCCGGCGCGCGGCCTCGTAGATGTGGTAGAGGCCACGGATATTCGGGCCTATGACCGTCTCGAACGAGAGGTCCGTGGAGGCGCCGCCGAAATGCAGGATGGCCTGGCAGCCTTCGGCCAGTTGCAGGATGGTGACGCCGTCGTTCAGGTCGGCCCTGGTGAAGCTGGCGCCTTCCGGCAACGGGTCCGGGAAGGGGGTGATGTCGGTCAGGCGCAGCACATGGCCCTGTGCCGCCAGTTCCCGCGCCAGCACGCGCCCGAGATTGCCGGAGGCACCGGTGAGCAGGACGGGCTTCGATTGCTTGGGCATCACTCTCGCATTCCTTGGCGTTCAAAACAGGGGCGCGCGTTCAAGACAGGGCCATGGCTGTGGGAGGCGCGGAGTCGCGCCGGCAGCCCGCCGAACCCCTAGCTTGCCCAGGGCGAGGATGCGGAACAAGAGCACCCGGGGTTGCGGTGTGCCCGCGCTGACCGCAGCATCACCCCCTTCCGCCAGCCATCCAGGATTGCTGCCCCATGCCTGATGCCCTCCCCTCCCTCGCCTCCGCCGCCGCGGATCTGGCGGCCGGCCGCACCACGGCAGTGGCGCTGACCGAGGCTGCCCTGGCGCGGATAGCCGACCCGGCCGGCGAAGGCGCGCGCGCTTTCGTGGCGGTGCAGGCGGAGCAGGCCCTGGCCAGCGCCCGCGCCATGGATGCGATGCGCGCGGCCGGCCGGGCGCCAAGCCCCTGGGCCGGCATCCCCATCTCCATCAAGGACCTGTTCGACCAGGAGGGCGTGCCGACGCTCGCGGGCTCCATCGCCCTGCGCGGCGCCCCCCCGGCCAAGGCCACCGCACCCGTGGTGGCACGGCTGCAGCGCGCGGGCTTCGTCGTGCTGGGGCGCACCAATATGGTGGAATTCGCCTTCAGCGGGCTGGGCGTGAACCCGCATTACGGCACCCCCCTCTCCCCCTATGACCGCGCCACCGGGCGGCTGCCGGGCGGCTCCTCCTCCGGCGCCGCCGTGGCGGTGGCCGATGGCATGGGCTTCGCCGGGCTGGGCTCGGATACCGGCGGGTCCTGCCGCGTGCCGGCGGCGATGTGCGGCATCGTCGGCTACAAGCCCACCGCGAAGCGGGTGCCGCTGGATGGGGTGCTGCCGCTCTCCTTCAGCCTCGACAGCATCGGGCCGCTGGCGAATACCGTGGGCTGCTGCGCCGTGCTGCATGAGCTGATGGCGGGCGCCGAGAGCGCCACCCCGCCCGCGCCGCGCCCGGTGGCCGGGATGCGCTTCGGCGTGCCGGAGGGCACCTTCCTGTTCGAGGGCCTGGAGCCCGCCGTGGCCGCCGCCTTCCAGCGTGCCCTGGACCGCCTCTCCGCCGCCGGGGCGCGGATCGAGCGCTTCTCGCTGCCGGAGCTGGCGGATATCCCCGTGGCCAATGCCACCGGCGGCTTCGCGGCGGCGGAATCCTATGCCTGGCACCGCCCCCTGCTGGAGCGGGCGGCGGATCAATACGACCCGCGCATCCTGGCGCGCATCCGGCGCGGCGCCAGCATGGGCGCGGCGGATTACATCGCCCTGCAGAAGGAGCGCGCGCGCATCATCGCCGCCACGGCGCCGCGCACCGCGCCCTTCGACGCCGTGCTCTGCCCCACCGCAGCGCTGACGCCGCCCGCCGTGGCGGAGGTCGAGGATGAAGCCGATTACAACCGCATCAACCTGATGCTGCTGCGGAACACGGCCGCCTTCAACTTCCTGGACCGCTGCAGCATCAGCCTGCCCTGCCATGCCCCTGGCGAGGCCCCGGTGGGCCTGATGCTGACGGGCGAACATGACGGGGATGCCGCCCTCGTTGCCGCCGCGGCGGCGGTGGAAAAGGCGCTGGCCGTATAGTTTTCACGGGAGATGCGGCCGGGGGGCTTCCCCCCCGCCGCATGACCCGCTAAAGGAGGGGCCTGGCGAGGACCCGTAGCTCAGCTGGATAGAGCGTTGCCCTCCGAAGGCAAAGGTCGTACGTTCGAATCGTATCGGGTCCGCCAATCTTTTCAGATGTTTAGTAGCCCATTGGCTGCCCGCTAATGACTTCCCGGAAGCGCTGCGGAAGCAGCTGCTCCCCTAGAGGTCGGAAGCCATGGATCTGAAAGAGTTCATCACAGAGACTATCGTGCAGATCCAGGAGGGTGTTCAGGACGCAATCGCACGCCGTTCGGGTGTTGCAGATGCGGCGGGCGCAATTAACCCTGTGTTTCTTACGCCGGACACCTACGCTTACGGCGACAAGCTCCGCCAGATGGTCGAGTTCGATGTGGCTATAACCGTTTCGGACAGGACGAGCGGCGAGGGAAAGGCAGGGCTTAAGGTCTGGAGCCTCGAAATTGGCGGGGGTGCTAGCAAAAGTGCTGAGCAAAGTACCGTCAGCAGAATCAAATTCAGTATTCCTGTAATCCCCCCGGTTCAGGAAATTCATAGGCGCTAGACGAACAGCAGCCCTTCCGGTCGCGCCCCTTCCACCTGATAGATCATCGGCCCCGACTGGTTGGCCAGAGCCCGGCCGATCGCCATCGCGACCGCGGCGGCCCCGTCGATCTTCCCCATGGCCTTGGCTTTGCTGAACTTGATGTTCCCGGCCGCATCCTGCTCCACCCGGACGTTGGCGAAGTTCCACCGCAGCACCGGGTCACGCCCGGCATGGAACTGGCGCCCCAGGATGGCCCGCTCGATCTCCTTGCAGGGCGCCGACATGGAGGCGAAGCCCTGGCCGAACTGCGCCACCGGAAGCTGATGCTCCTGGAGGCGCTGAAGGAAGTTCAGGGCGCCCCAGCGGTCCACCGCGATCTCCTGCACCGATAGCTCGCCGCACAGGTCCACCAGATCCCGCAGGATCTGATCCTGATCGATGCTGTTGCCCTCGGTGACCACTAGCCGGCCTGAAGCCTGGAACTCGGCATAGGGCTGGTTATCGGCCACGCGCCGGCGGAACTGCTCAGATGGGCAATACTGCCGCCCCCAGACCAGCCAGCCCCCTTCCCCATCCGAAGCCACAGCGTAGATGGCCGCCAGATCCGACACGCTGGCCAGGTCCACGCCGATATAGACCGGCTTCCCTGCCAAGTCGGACAGCTCCACCGGCTTGCTGTCGCCCTGGTCATAGACGGCCATGTCCACCCAGGTGACGGCGGCACTATCGCCCCAGATGTTCAGATAGAGCCGCTTGAACATCTCCCGTTGGCTGGGGATCTCAGCCGCCCGGCGGGCCGTCATGCGCATCTCGTCCAGGCTGCGGAAGCCAGCGGCCAGGGCGGGGTTCACCGCCTGCCAGACGGCCTCATCCTGCCAGTCGCAGTTGTGCGGCGCCTGATAGAGCACCGGGAGGAAGGTCTCGTCCTCCACCTCTCCGCGCTCGACCTTCAGGGCGTACTCGTACAGTTCCCAGGCCAGATCGCCGCGGCCATGGCCGGCCGTGGTGGTGACGACAGATAGCGGGCACAGCCGCTTGCCCATGGAGGAGATCAGAACCTCCCACAGCTCGCGCGTCGGCCAGGCATGCACCTCGTCGGCCAGCAGCATGGACACGCTTAGGCCGTGCTTGCTGTAGGCCTCATGGCTGATGGCCCGATAGGTGCTCTCAGACCGCGGGTGGCTGATCAGCTTGCGGCTGTCCACAATGCGCGTGGCGGCTGTCAGGTGCGGATCGGCACGGATCATGCGGGCGGCGCCGTTGTAGGCGATGCTGGCCTGTTCCCGATCGGCCGCGGCACTGATCACCTGGCCGGCAGCGTCACGCTCCGGCCCCATCAGGCCCAGAAGCGCCAGAGCGCTAGTCAGGGTTGTTTTGCCGGAGCCTCGCGGCAGCAACATGAAGACGGTGCGCACCTTCCGCAGGCCGGTCTCCGGATGCACGTCACCGAACACCTTGCGGATGATGCGGGCCTGCCACGGGTGCAAGGTGAAGGGCTGGCCGGCGAGCGGTCCCTCAGTGTGACGCAGCTTCTCCACGAAGCGCACAGCGCGCTCACCATGGCCCAGCGGGTCGGGGATCTCGCTTTCCAGGAAGCGAGACCCAGCGAGGCAGCCGGCGGGGATCAACCCAGCATTCCTTCCCAGGGATCAGCGGCCTGGGCTTCCGGCTGCTTGCCGCCATGGCGATGCGGGGTCAGCCCTAGCTCACTGGCCAGCAGGCGGGCTTCCCGCATGGCGGCAGACTGGATGCGAAAGGCAGGGTGCATGGTCGGCCCCTTCTCCGTCTGGATGAAGCGGCCGTCCTGCTGCATGGCTTCCTCGCACTCGCGGACGGTCCCGACAGCCACGCAGTAGCTTTCCAGGGATGCCTGCACGTCGCGAGACAGCAGGCCGCGCTGGTGAAGCTCGGGGGCGGCACGGCTCCACTCTGCACGGGCGTGCGTGGCCAGCCAGGACGGGGCTCCGGGACATCCGGAGGGGGCTACATCGCCAGTGACGACAGCCAGTTTCGGCTTCCTGCCCTTCATCTCAGAACCTCATTTCCCGGGAAATCCCAATTTCGGCGGCGTCGCGCGCGGTGCTGGGGGCGCGGTCTCCGAGGCTGAGGCCTTAGACTTTGCCCCCCTTATCCCCTTGGAGCGGTTGAACCGGGCCGTGACCGCACGGTGGCAGGGGGAGCACAGCGGGCGGACGTTGGAACGGACCAAGCGCAGTTCAGGCCGGAACCGCAGTGGCTGGATGTGGTCCACCTCAGTGGCGGGGGTGACGCGGCCTTCCTTGGTGCAGATGCGGCACAGGGGTTCCTCTGCCAGCACATGCTCCCGCAGCTTGCGCCAGTCCCGGTCGTAGCCACGGGAAGAAGCGCTCCCCGCAGCCTTGTCCCAGATCTTCTCGCACTCAGGGCAGCGCCGCCCGGTGAAGGCGGGATGGCCCGGCTTCGAACAATAGCGCGGCGCTGCCCAAGGCATGGTTAGAGCACCGGCGCGGCGGTGGGGTTACCACGCACCACATGCACGCCGACGATCGCGCCAGTGGTGGCGCTGGCCACAGTCAGCACAGGGCGGATGAACCGCTTGTTGCCGATGTAGCTGGCGCGCTGCACAGCGTTCTGCCCGGCAGCAGAGGACACAGCCGAGAAGCTGCCCGCCATGTCGATGGCGGCCACATCGGTCCAGCCCGTGCTGCCGTTGTCGCTCTCCTGTAGCTTGGGCGTGTGAGTGCCATCGGTCCAGGCGCCGAAGGTCACGAACACCGCAGCAGTGCCGAAGCCCAGCAGATCCACGGCATTGCCATTGGTGTTGGCGATACGGGCAGCCGGCGGCAGGGGAAGCACCGGGCTGAGGTTACGAGCAAGGTCCCGCATGGTCGTTCTCCTCTCAGGACGCTGCGATCTTGAGCTTGCGCAGGGCTTCGGACTTGGCCACGCCACCAGCCACGCGGCGGCGGCCATGGAAGCGCGTCATGCCGTTGGTCGCCTGGCTGTACGGGTCACGCAGGATGGACAGCGCAATGCGGTCGAAGATGCGATAGCCCTGGTTGAAGTCACCGAAGACGATCGGCGTGGCACCAGCGACAGGATCCGGCATGTCCGGCATCTCCACCACGGGGCGGCCCAGCAGGGTGGTGGCGGGCGCACCAGCCAAGCCAGCCGGCTGTAGCAGGTAGGTCCCGGCCGTGTCCTTCATCTTGCGAGCGGTGGCCAGCGTGTTGCTGTTCATCGCCCACACCGCATTAGCGCGGTAGGCAGCCGGGACGGAGCCATACAGGTCCATCAGGTTGTCGGCCGTGAAAGCGGAGGCGCTACCCGACACGCTGACAGGGATGGTCTGATCAGCCATGAAGCCCATCGGACGCAGCGCGCCGTCGCCATTGACGAAGGCGGCGCCTTCGGCCCGGCCGAACTCTTCCGCGAACTCGAAAGCCAGTTCAGCAGCGATATCCACGGCGGCGTCTTCCAGCAGCACGTTGGACACGTCCACCCAGCACGCGATCTCGCGCACCTCGAAGCGGTTCTGCCCGAACGTTACCGTGGTCTCAGGCCGCGGCTGGATCTCACCCACCCACTGCGCCGTCATGCCGCCGGTACGCTTCGGCAGCGTCACGGCACCCACGGAAACGTTGGTCACGCGGGCCACCGAGCGGACCGGCGAGAACGGCACCAGGTTGCGCTGAATGTCGGCAATGAACTGGTCCGGAGCCAGGTAGCCGCCGGCAGTGTCATCGGAGACGCGCAGGACGCGCACTTCAGGCGCACCAAGGGCTTCCCGGCCGCGGCGCAGGAAGGTGGCGAAGGCGCGGGTTTCCACTTCAGCACCCTGCCGCTGATCCTGCCCACCACCCGGACGGCGCAGCACCGTCTCGGTGCGGTCCAGACGGGAACGCAGTTCAGTCAGGGCGGTGTCGAGGCTGCCCAGGCGCTCGTCGGCGCTGGCAGTCAGGCCCTCAACGGCAGAACGGATCTCGGCCAGTTCATTGGCAGAGCCGTGCTCGTCACCCTCGGGCGCATCGCGAGTTTCCCAGCCGGTGCGCGGATTGACGCCCGGAGATGCAAAGTCGTGCATCACTTGTTCCTCAGCTTGCCAGCGCACTGGCGGATGAAAGCGGCAAGCCCGGCCGCCTCGGGCTGGAAGGGAGCAGAGCGAACGCTAGCCACACGCGCCGCGGACTGTGCCGGGCGAGAGACCAAGCTGATTTCGATAAGCTCCATCTCATGGACGATCCGGCCGCCCGCAGTGGGGGCAGCCCGAACCGTCTTGAAACCAATGGACAGACCGTCGATGGCCTGCGCCTTCAGCATGGCGTGCACATCGCGGCCGGCGGTGCTGTCCATCACCAGCGTGCCGGTGACATGCAGGCCCGTGGCGTCCTCGCGGATATCGCTCCACACGCCGACAGGGCGCGAAGGATCGTGCGCCCACAGCATCAGCGGACGAGTGCCGGAAGCCTGATGCGCAGCTAGCGACTTCGCAAAGGCCCCGCGCTGTACAACATCGCCATAGAGATCCCGCTTGCCCCACACGGCCGCATAGCCGCTGATGGTGCCGGTCTCTTCCGGCGCAAAGCGCGTCTCGACGCCAGCGGTTTTCTCAAGCATCGGTGTCGCCCCCCGCCGGCTTATCAACAGCGGCCGTATTCACGGGGCGGGTGTAGACCTCGCCGCCAGCGTATGGGCTACGGTTCTCCATGGCGCGGATCTCGTTCGGGTTGTAGATGCCGGCGGCCACCGCCTGGCTGTAGGACGTGAAGCGGGCGGACAGGTCGGCGCGGGCCAAGTCGTCCACCAGAAATTCGATGTAGAGACCGGCGCGGCGCTCCTCCGGCGTCAGCAGCGTCAGCCGCAGGGCATCCTGCCAGGCACGCAGGATCGGCAGCAGCGTGAAGGTCAGGAACTGGCGGCCCAGCTCTTCGGCATTGCTGTGCGTCACGCGGTCCAGGTCTGCCAGCAGGTGCAGGGGCACGCGCCAGACGCGGGCGATCTCCTGCAACTGGAACTTCCGCATCTCCAGGAACTGCGCATCCACAGAGGAAAGCTGCAGCGGGACGAACTTCAGGCCGCTCTCCAGGATGGCCGTCTTGCCGGCGTTCGATCCGCCCTGGTGCTGGCCGTTCCAACTGGCGCTGAGGGCGGCGCGCTGCTCAGCCGTCAGGAAGTTGGGCGTCTCCAGGATGCCAGCAGGACGTGCGCCACGACCGAACAGGCCGGCGCCGTGCTTCTCCAGCACCATCGACAGCGCGATAGCCTCACGCGCCAGCACAACTGGGCTGTCGCCCTTGTAAAGCCCAGCGCCAACGCCGCGGATATGCAGGATCTCAGTGCGGCCATAGGTGCGCTGATGGCCATTGGCATCAGTGACCGTGTAGCTGGGCTCCATGGTCACAGCGTCGGCTTCCACAGCCACGCGCTGGCTTTCCAGCGGGATCAGTTCCTCCACGCCTGCAGCGCCCCGCCCGATCCAGGCATAGGCGTTCCCATGCAGAGCAAGCTGGGTCTCCATGATCAGCCGAAACTCGCTGGCCGGCGTCCAGGGATTGGCCGCGTCGGACAGCAGCGCTTCCACCGGATGGTCGCTTGCGCGCTCGCGGCCACCATCGGCGTTCTGGCGGTACACATGGATGGGAAGCTGAGAGACGGTCTCGGCAAGCACCTTGACGGCACCAAACACGGCCGTGCTGCGCATCGCGGTTTCGGGGGAGACAGAGACACCCGCTGCCGTAGGGCCGCCGCTGCCCAGCAGCAGCGCGGTCCATGCGTCCTTCAGAGTGCCGGAAGCCGCCCGACTTTCGGGGGCGGAGAACAGGGCTTTGATGCTACCCAGCAGGGGAATGGTGCGCGCCATGTCTGGCAGCGCTACCACTTACAGCGCCACTCCGACGAGCGGATTGGATTGCTCTAAGTTATTGAATATAGCTTGGAAAAGCGCGGAACCGCGCGCCTGCGCGGTCCATCGCTAAGTTCTCCGCTCCACCACAGCATCGGGCGGCAGATGATGGGGCGGATGGCAAGTCCAGCAACTCCAGCCGGATGGGTTTACTGCCTCTCGCCACCACCGTCCGCCGGCCTGCTCATGCCGGCCGCAACAGCCGCACCATGATCCGCGGGTCGGCACCGCAGAGGCATTGGCCCAGGACGTTGGGCGCTGAAGCCCGGCTGCCAGGTAGCCGCTGACTAGCCGGCGGTGCTCCTGAACCGGCAGGCGGGCAGAGGGCTCGGCCTGGATGGCCTCGCGCTCCGCCGCTTCCTCTTCTTGCACAGACACGCTGTTTTCAGGTGGCACAGGTGGCACAGGTGGCACACCCTCCGAAAAGTGGCGATTTTCTGCGGGTTTCGGCTCGATGGGGGCTGTGCCACCTCCCATCAGGGCAGGTGGCACAGGTGGCACAGCACGCCCGATCGACACGGCAAGGCTGGCAAACCGGCTGAAATCAGGCATCGCCCAGGATTCCGGAGGTCAGGTGATAGTGCCGCACCGGATGGGTGGAGCCCGGCAGCCGGGCCCGATCCTGCAACTTGCCATCGCTGGCCGGGATCAGCAGCCCCTTGGCCTTCAGCGTCTGCGCCACAGAAGTAGCGTCCATGCCGGCGCAAACTTCAGCCTTCCAGGTCTCAGGCAGGATCAGGTACTCCACGCCGCCCTGAGCATCCTTCCGCCGGTAGCCGGCCCGGTTGATGATCCGCTCATCCTGCGCGCTGACCAGCTTGCCCTCTTCTTCCCACATGCGCTCGAAGCGAGACGCGCCATGGAGTTCAATGAACCGGCGCACTGCGGCAATAGCATCCCGCGCTTCGCTGCTCTCGATGCCGCCGCGCACGTCCAGCCAGGCGGCCAGGCACTTCGCCGCCGCCTTAGTCGCCTCGCCCGGCTGCCACGGCAGCACACCGAAGGCGGTAGCCATCTCGCCGGCAGCAGCAGCCAGCGCGAACCGGCCAGCCACACGCTCAATCTGGCCGTCAGCACCCTTTGGGCAGTGCTCCGCAAGGAACTCGCCGCGGAACTGTGCCACCGCCTGCGCCGCCGCCTCAGGGGCAGCAGCCAAGGCTTCCAGGAAGCTGCGGGCCGCATGGCCGTAGTGCTCGGTTGCCGCCGCCTTAAGGTGACGGGCGAAGGCCTCGGCGCTGACGAAGCCGTGCAGGTTCTCAAACAAGCCCAGGCGGGCGCCAGCGTCGGCCGGGATATCTACAACGCGCACCTGCTGACCAGCCGCAGCCCGCCGCCCCTTGCCGTCCTCTGCCAGCTTGTCGGCAATGCTGATCTCGCCGCTGGACAGGAACAGCGACCGCCACTCAGCCGCCGCCCTGCCCTCGCCGCTCCGCCCAGCACGGACCTTCCCCGAACCGTTGGCGATCATGTAGGCCGCCGCACCGGCCGCCGCCGGCGCAATCTGCGACAACTCGTCGAGGCACAGCAGCGCATCGGAATGCCCGGCAGCCACAGCCTCCAGGCCGTTATCGGTGGCCCGCCACTGCTTCACGTAGCCCTTCAGCCCGCCGCCGCCCCAGGCGGATCCAGCCACCACCAGCGCAGTGGACTTGCCGGTGCTGGACGCACCACGCAGATGGAAGCCGCCGCTCTCGGCGCCCGTCAGTTGCAGCAGGGGCGCGGCAAAGGCGGCCGAGATCGCTAGGCCCAGGCGGGAATTGCCGGCGGCATAGCGTGCCACCTCCTGCTGCCAGCCCTCCAGCGTGCCGCCCACCCGGAAGGCGTGGTCCAGCGCGCCCGCAGTCTGCAGGATCACAGTCTCCCCGTCCTTGGCGCCGATCGCACCATCCGGCAGCACGAAGGACTTGCCGTGCCACCCGATGCGGCTGACGCAGCGCGCCTTATGCTTCGGGCGGGCGGTGCTGATGTATTCGTGCAGGGCTTCCCGGGCGAAACGGCCAGGGGCGATCTCCAGCCCCATGGACAGCAGCCGCTCGCGGTATGCCGTGCCATCGCCAGCCAGCATCGCCATGGGCATGGCCCATTCCTTCGGCGTCTTGTCGCGATCCACCACCACCAGCAGGCGGCCCCACTCGCCGCCCTGGCTGTCACGGGTCTCGGCGGACACCTCTAGGTGCGAACAGAACCACTTCCATTCCGTGGTGGTCTCGCCTGTCTCCTTGTCGGTGCGCTCCACCTTCTTCTCGACGCCATTGGCCACCAGGCGGAAGGGCCATTCCCGGCGCTTCTCAGCCGCCGCCAGTTTGGCGCCGGCTGCGCCTTTCACCGCTTCCTCGATCTCCTCGCGGGCCTCAGCGTTCAGGTAGGGCGGCAGGAATGCCGGATCACTCCGCAGCTCGGCCACGCGCTCGGCGGTCCAGCCTTCGGCCTGCGCGTCGGCAATGTCCCAGCCCTGCGGGATCTCACCCTCACGCAGCACCTTCTGTCCGTCCTGCCAGGTCCAGGCGGCCAGCCGATCGGGGTGCAGGTGCAGGATGCGGGGCGCGCCTTCCGGCTCACCCATGCCGGCCTCCACCAGCAGGTCATGCACCTTGTCGCCAAAGTCCTGCCCGGCTTGGTCGTGGTCGGTGGCAATCACCACCGTGCGCCTGGCCAGCACGCTCCAGTCTGTCTTGTGGGGCGACTTGGCGCCGTGCATCGGCGTGGTGGCCACCATCTCCGGGAACAGCAGCGCGGCGGCATCCGCCGACTTCTCGCCCTCGGCCACGATCACCCAGGCCGCAGGCTTCTGCAGGATCTCCGGCAGGCGGTAGAGCGGGCGAGGATTGGGAATGCCCTTAGAGCGCCAGCCGCGCTTGCCATTGCCGAGATCGCAGAACGTGATGGGCAGCACGTCCTTATCGGGCGTGCCGTCCTCAGCCGTAAAGTCGAAGCGCGCGGCGAAACCGACTAGCGCACCATCAGCCGAATGGTAGGGCCAGACCTTGCTGGGGCTGCCATAGCGCGGATGCTGGAACGTCATTGGCGGCGCATCGGCCGGCACCGGGATGATCGGCGTCTTGTCTCTTCTCGGCGTCGCTCCGGCAGCCGCCACTTCCTGCGGCGTCAGGGGTTCGAACATTCCATCTGCCACTGTCATTCAATCCCCAGCATGCGCGCGAGACCACGCGCGGCATCGGCTTGGTTGGTGCTGGCCAGAAAAGCGGCCAGCGAGATCGGGTCGCCGCCCTTGTCGCCTGTTGCGAAGTCACCCCATGCGCCGGTGCGCATGTTGACGGAGAAGCTGCCAGCATTGCGGTCAGCCCGGCGCGGATTGCGCGCCACCCACTCATGGCCGCGGCGATGCCCATCCGGCAGCCAGCGCCCCAGCAGAGCCGGCAGCGAGGAACGCGCCGCGGCGTTAATGGCGGCGAAGTCGAGGCGCTGCGGTGATGAGACCGCGAAGGTGATCTTACCCATGCCAATCTCCCATCTCGCGATGGCAGCAAAGGGCTTGGCAGCAGCAACAACATTGGCTACACGGCGAATGTCCAGTCCGCCTTCGCAGCCTAGTGCTGCCGCCTTCCCTCCCCTGCCTATCCTTCTGTCAGGTGTTCCGCCTCGGCGCTTCCCGGCGCTAGGCGATGAGGGTCTGCATCGAGATATCCTCCAGCGTCGTCGGTGGCTCGGCAGGCATATGCCAGGCCGGGATCTCTTCATCGGACCAGCGCCGGCGGAACTGGCGGTTGCACTCAGGGTCCGACTGCATGGCGTATCGGGCAGCGTCCATTATGCCACCTCGCTGGTGCTGCTACGGGGAACGCCCAACTTGCGGATCGCCCAATCATCCAGGCCGTTCTCGCCGTCCTTCGGATAGACGGGCGTGCGGTTGATCTTCTGGAACACGGGGCCGCCGCCGATGGTCGCCCACTTCGACAGCGTGGCCGGCGCCACCTCGATGCCGTGAATGAGCTTCAGGTATTCGGCCGCTTCCCAGCGCCGCAGGCGCGGCTTGCGCAGAGCAGGTGGCAGGCAAAGCTCGGGCGTGCGCGCCTCTGGGCGCGTTTCGGTGGTCATCTCGATTGTCCTTTGATCAGGTCAGGATGGGTGGAGGAAGAACGTCCATCAGGACGTGTCGGCCTCGATCTCAACGTGGACCAGCGCTCGCTCAGCGCGATGGATCATGGCTGAGGCAAGCCCACTTAGATCCAGGACCACAACCGGCCCGGCAACCCGATCATCTGTGGAAGACATGGACTTGAAGGCCTCGTCTAGGCTTTCGTGCCAGTACTCCCGGCCATCAGCCCACCAGATGAAATACTTACCGGGGATAGCCAGCGGAATTCCGCGATCCTTGAGAACCTTCCTGCGAAGCCAGTTCGCCTGTTCGCCCCAGCTTGGACCGTTGCTGGCGTCCAGTGCGGCGATCAGATTTTCCGGCTTAGGGTCAGCCTCGTACTGCGCCATGGCTTCCTTCCCGCGCCGCAGGTTCTCAACGATGACCTTGAAGACGCTGGGCTGCCATTCCAAGGTGCGTTCATGATCACCCTCGTAGGCATCACCCCAGGCAAGGGCATGCCACGCAATACCGGTGGCGCAAGTGCCCGCGACTTCCTTAACTGCCTGTGGGCCAATGCCTCGGTCCGCCATCAGCTTGAGAACCCACATCTCAGCCATCGAGAATAAATCGAAGCGTGCATGTCCCTCATTGCTCGGGAGGAAACCACGACGGCGCCAATCCCGCTGCTGAGCGGTACTGACGCCGGTGATGCGTTCAGCCTCACCAGGAGTGAAGCTCGTAAGGGTCAGAACAGCATTCATGCGTGGTATATGCCACGATTTAGGAAACCGTGGCAAGCGCCACGTTTTCCCTCGCGGCTCATTGGTTCGCCCGAGTTCGCTCGGCTTTGCTCAGGTTAAGCTTGGCCTAGATCCCGCCTCACCCCCTCCAGCAGCCACCGGGCCAGCCGGAGCCGGGCCTGAAGCCACCAGCCCTTTAACTCCAAGCGGAGGCGGGTCATGCGTGAACCTCGCGCGCTGCTGCCCATACCTTCTGCATGGCGACGTTGGCGTCTTGGTGAAGCCTCTTCTGCGCATTCAGCAGGTAGTGTATGGTGCCGCTCCTCTGGCTACCTGGGATCTCGTCTAGCGCTAGGAGAAGCGGGTACTCGCTCATGCCGCGGCGCTCTGAGCAGCCTGCCAGCGCCGGCGGGTGGCCTGCCAGGCGAGGTAGCGATCCAGGCCCTCCAGCGTGCGCAGGGTGCCGGCTGGCAGGTTCTCCAGCCGCTCCAGCTCGGCCACTAGGCAGGCGCATTGCCAGCGCTTCCAGACGTACTTCAGGCGGAGCCAGAGGAGGCGGGGGCGCCGGGTCATGCCGCACCTCCGGCATGTGCCAGGATGTCGCGGGCAAGCGACCGCATGACGTGGTCCTGGTCGCTCAACGGCTGGCCTTTCAGATTCTCCTGAACGCGCGCGAGAGCCACCTGCGCCTTGAGGCGCATGCCCTCGGCCGTACGCGCCGGCAGTTCCAGCAACTTGGCCAGGACGGCATGAAGGTCCGGCACGCGCGCTCGCTGGGCCTGGAAGAGGCGTTCTTCCTCGTCCTTGTCCCCGGCATCCGCGGCCTCGAACATCTCTTCCATCAGGGCGTTGGTCTCGCTCTCGATGGCGAGAAAGCGCCGGCAGAGGGCGATCAGTCGGCATCGGAGAGATGGCCGCGGCGCTGGCGGACAGGGCAGGCGCAGCCACGACGGGCAGGACGATGGACATGGCGGATCTTCTCGACAGACGAGTCATGCCCTGATCGCCTCCAGGATGGACGTGGCCAGGCACGCGATCATCAGCACGCCATTGTGCAGGCCGATTTCGGTAAGCCCGGTCCGCTCGTCACAGAGCGCGCGCGCGACCATGTTGATGGAAGGAAGCCGTTCTTCGAGCGGGATAGTGGCCACCAGGGCGGCCGTCTCCTCCTGGGTGCGGAGCCTCTCCATCACAGCAACACCCCCGCGACCCAGACGCCGCCGGAGAAGAACCCGAGAGCGAAGAGGAAGCTGAAAGCGGCCCGCTCGCCGCAGGTGGGGGCGGGGATGCTGTCAGGCTTCGGGAACCCGCCCGGCAGCGCAGGGGCGCCAGGGCAAGGGCCGCCGCGCCAGGCGAGCGGCTTCGGCGGTGCGAAGGCAGAGAGCGGAGGCAGCGAGCCGGTGGCCACATAGGCCAGGCAAACCTGAAGCTGCGTCGGCTGAACAGAGGCAGCCGGTCTTCTTCTAAAAGTGGGCGCAGTTGAGCTATAGGCGCAGGTAGCCACGGCAGTTCTCCACCGAACGGTTGTGGTCAGGCCGGGCTTGGAGGTGGTGCTCCTTGCTCGGCCGTTTTCAGTTGGAGTGGTGTCCAACCTCAATTATTATGATTGGCATAATCCGTAACGTCAATCAGAAAGATTGAACTTGGCCTCACTCACGATATCTGCCGCTCAATGTCGCGGTGCTCGGGCTATGCTCGGCTGGAATCAGGCTCAGTTGGCTGAGGCTGCCCAGGTAGCTCGCCAGACGGTGGTGGACTTCGAGCGAGGAGCCCGAACCCCCTATCCGAACAATCTCACCGCCATCCGCGCGGCCCTCGAAGCCGCCGGTGTGGAGTTCATTCCGGAGAATGGCGGGGGCGCGGGGGTAAGGTTGAGGAAGGCCAGCGAGAGCGAGCACTGACATGCCTCCCAGGTCGGAAAGGCAGCCGCCTGCCATCGGGTCGATATGGGCGCCGGCCGTTGGTGGATCTCCACAGCGCGTGGTGGTGCGGCTGGGCTTCAACAGCTCCAACACGCCCCTTGTGTTGTTCCGCCGCGGGGAGGAGACGGATGTTCGCTCGTGCACATTGACTGCGTGGCACCGTTGGGTGACGGACAACAAGGCGGTTGTTCTGCCAGGGTAAGGGAAACAGCCAAAGTGAAGATCGACCAGGATTACCTGAAACATCTACTGGATGCCTTCGAGAGCGCCCCTGGACCGGTCACAGACATTCAGCAGCTCCAGGCGTCTGGCCTCGACTATCGAACCGACGCCTTTATCTTCCATGCTGAGATTTTAGCTGATCAAGGCTTCCTCACCCGAGACGACAGGAAGGCCGGTATCGGACTACAGCGCGGAGCGGACGGGTCGATTCAATGGTCGGTCTTACCTCTCCGCCTCACAGCTGCGGGCCACGAGTTCGCCGAAAACCTCCGCAACAAGGAGGTTTGGACCACTATCAAGACCAGTTTCAGGGATGCCAGCATCAGCACACTTGCGAGCGTGGCGAAGCAATTGGCCGAAGGGTACGCAAAGCAGAAGATGGAGCGGCTTCTGGGCCTGGGAAGCTCATAACAAAGCCCGCCGCGGCAGGGCCGGGCGGGCTGGTAACTGCTTCTCCGTCAAGCGCAGAGTGGGCGGAGAAGTTCAGCTTCCTTCGCCACGCGTTCCTTGATCAAGGCATTAATCTGCCGCGTTGAGTCCGTGATTTTGACCAGCCTACGGATTACGTCCGCCGGATAGGAGTTCAACAGGCTGACAAAGGCCGCGTTTACGAAAGAGGACGGCACGGCATAGACGCCTCGGAAGCTCAGCGTGACCATCTCTCCGCGTCGAAGGGAGTCGCTGATCAGCTGGGCAATGATAAGCCCGTCAGCATAGGTTTGGCAGTTTGGCGCATGATCGATGACGGTGATCACCATTCGAGATCCTCCCGTTCCATCTCGTCGGGAACCAGTGTATCCGTCCTTAGTTTCACTTCGATCAACGTCCCGGGATAGTGCCCGATCGCTTCGAAATCGGCCATCCCAATTTCCTCTCCTCGAGGAAAGCACGACACACACCCTCGGCCGGACCTGATATAAACCCGCCCCTGGTTTGTTCTTACCACCCGGCGAATCAGAAGGTCCAGCCCGATGCCGCGGTTGCCTTGCGTGCTTCGGGAGGTAACTCCCTCCTCACAGGCACGCCTGATGATTTCGGCGTCTCGGCCTGCCGCTTGAACCTTTTTCATTGAGCCAGGAATACCCACACCGAAATCAGAAATAGAGATGATGATCTCGTTCTTATTCGGATAGTGCTGCATATAAATACAGCCTATATCCCTCCCAGAATGATCTTGAATATTATTGAATATTTCCTGCATGCACATTTTCATGCTGGCCAATGCAGGCATCGGCATATTCAGACGAGAGGCCAGCCACGGCAGGAAGTTACAGTCCAGCCAGCCATGGCTTTCCAGGTGGATCACCCGTTGAAGGGGAACCGTAGTCTCTCGAACCTGAGCAAAGGGTGAAAGGGGCTGACCACCGTAGAGTTCGAAAAACCCCGAATCATCAAGGTAGCGGATGGGCGCACTCTCAGTGTGCGCACCTTCCAGCGCAAGTTGGCAGCCGTTTGCCAACGCAAGCTCCAAGGCATTGGAAAGGCTCGTAACGCCGACCGGCTCAATGAAGCGCAGGCTAGAGAAATCAAGCCGATAGGCCGTCGCAAGTGGCTGTCCGGCTTCTGTGAACATCTGCCTCAGAAGCGCATACATCCCAGTGGCGTCCATATTCCGCGGCAGCAGAACTGTTCTCTCACCCATTTCCACAGCCTTGTAGCCGAGCCGGTAGGTGATGCCTCCTCTACCAGCTGCAGGCAAGCACGCCCTCCCCTGTGCCACCTGTGCCACCTCTGTGCCACCCAGGTGGCACAGCATGGCACAGCCTGCAGAGCGCTGATTTTATTAATCTTCTCTGTTGCTGTGCCACCTGTGCCACCTGTGCCACGCCAAAACAGTAAGTCGCGTGAGAGATTTCAGGCCTGCGGCTCCGAGGCCCCTGCCTCCCCAGCCATTTGCCTACGGATCTCAGCGGCCACCCGATCCGCTGCGGCGATCAGCACCGCATCGAGGTGGTGGACGTACCGCCCAGTAATGGTCCCGGAGGAGTGTCCGATCATCGCGGCAATAGTCGGCTCGCTGTAGCCGAGATCCGCGGCTGTGGAGGCGAAGCTGTGCCGCAGGGTGTGAAGGGTAATCCCCACCAGCCCGGCATCTTTGGCCAGCCGGTCCCATGCGCCTGGTAGGCCGCCATAGGGCTTCATCGGGTCGCGACCAGTCACGACATACACTTGCCCTTCTTCGATCGGCGCTGCCGTCTCCAGCAGAGCCAGAACGGCCCTGCCGATCGGCCGCACAGACGCACCCTCCTTGCTGTCCTCCAGCCGCAGAGCGTTGCCGGCGGCGTCCACCTCCGACCACTTCAGGTTTTCCACCTCACCCCTGCGGCAGCCAGTCAGAGCCAGCAGCCGAATAGCCAGGATGGCGGCAGAGCTGCCGCCCTCTGTCTCCCACTTCCGCAAAGTCTGGCCGAGCTGGGCGTAGGTCTCCGGGGTTAGCCTGGTCTTCCGCCGGCTATCAGCCGGGCGCTTTACCCCGTGCACCGGGTTGGCCTCGATTACCCCCTCCGACAGCGCGAAGGAGAGGATACCGCCCAGCAGGCCCATGGTCCGAGTGGCGGCCCCCTTCCCTCCTTCTACGATGGACTTGCCCCGGAGCTTGTCGGTCTTTGCTGTCCTTGCCGCCTTCCCGGCAGCCACATCCCGCATGAAGCGGGTCACGTCCGCCCGGGTCAGTTCCGCCACTTTTTTGTTACCCAGAAGCGGCAGGATATGGGCTCCGATCCGGCTCCGATCGGCCACCAAGGTGCTGGCCTTCTTCGCCTCGCCCCGCTTACCCAGGATCAGGCCTTTGTCGGCCGCCTCCAGGTAGCGCTCGCACAACTGCTCGATGGTCATGGTCTTGCGGCGGGTTGCGCGCTCCTCCGCCGGATCTCCGCCTCTGGCCACCTGCCCCAGAAGCGACATGGCTTCCTTGCGGGCTTCATCTGGGGTTACGCGCCCATGCAGGCCGATGTTGGCCCGGCGGCTCCGCCCAGCGCTGCGGTACTGGACTAGGTAACCTTTTCTACCTGACGGATAGACCCTAAGACCAAAGCCTGGCAGTTCATCGCACCACAGGAAATACTCGGCCGCCCTTGGCTCTGCGGCGTCAACGAGGCGCTTAGTGATCTTCGGCAAGCTAGGCTCTCCGCTGGTTCCCGGAAGCACCACGGAAGCAGCCGGAAGCAAATCCGGGCGTTTCCGCGAAATGGCTCGGGTTTAGCGAAGCGGAATTTTTTGTATATTTCCAGCAGCTTATCCGCTCCGCGCCGCTCCGGGAAAGCTCGGGAAAACCATTATCTTCGGCCCTCCGAAGGCAAAGGTCGTACGTTCGAATCGTATCGGGTCCGCCATTCCCCTTTCCAGCCGCGTCAGCAGCCGTTCAGGCTGGACCGCCGGAAATGGGGCCGGTACCCCAGCCTGGGCGAAACCCGACGGCAGCAACCCGACAGGCCCGGCCTTCGCATATCCTCATCCCCATCGTTCCCTGCTTTCCCACGAAACAGCCGTCAGCGGCGCCAGCGCAACAGCACGACGCCGAGGACCAGGATGACAACCGCGAGGATGCCGAACATCGCCTGAACTATGGGGAAATTCGCTGATTCCCGGGCCACCAGCAGGGAGGCGAGGCTGCCTCCCAGGATCAGGATCAGGCGGACGATCAGGCCCATATGTCTCACTCTGTCCTGCGATGACGGGGCGCGAAGCAACGTGCGCATAATTCCTTAACATTTTTTCTGGACATGGCGCAGCAGCAATGGCCCGCAGCGGGCTGTCGCGCCCTGCCACCCCTCTTCGCCCGGCCGGAGGCCGCGCCTGGAGGCGCCGGTCAGCGCCGGTCCCGCATCAGGCAGTCGCGCAGCTTCGTCACGCTGTCCCGCAATGCCTTGGCCTCATCGGACTTCTCACCGAAGGTCTTCTCGAACCAGCCGGGAATGCGGTTGGCCTTCTCATAGAGCGCCCGGCCCTGCTCCGTCAGCCGCACGCGTACCTGGCGCTCATCGGCCGTATCACGGGTGCGATGGACCAGGCCGGCGGCCTCCAGCCGCTTGAGCAGCGGCGTCAGGGTGCTGGATTCCAGGAAGAGCCGCTCACCGATGCCGCTGACGGTCTGGTTGTCCTCGGCCCAGAGCACGACCATGACGAGATACTGCGGATAGGTCAGGCCGAGTTCATCCATCAGCGGCTTATTGGCCCGCTGGATGGCATGGGCCGTGGAATGGATGGCGAAGCAGAGGAAGTTGTCGAGGTCCAGGTAGTTCTGGGACATGGCGCGGTCCTGGCAGGGTTGCGGGCTGGAGCGGGAACAGCCCGGCGATCCATATTGCACGCGACCACCCGGCGACAGCCCTATATATCGCATCCCGCCAGGCGGCGGAGCCACAACCCCACCGGAGGTTGAGGCCCCGCGCCGGGAAAGTTCCGCTTAACCTGGAACCGGTGAGGCCTCCCGTCGTTCCCGCCGCGCCATCGCGCGGGCGACGGCATAGAAGACCGGGGTGAAGACCAGCCCGAAGACGGTCACCCCCAGCATTCCGGCGAAGACCGCCGTGCCCAGGCTTTGCCGCATCTCCGCCCCCGCCCCTGTCGCCACCGCCAGCGGCAGCACGCCCAGGATGAAGGCCAGGGAGGTCATCAGGATCGGCCGCAACCGCGTACGCGCGGCAGCCTCCGCCGCCTGCCAGCGGCTCATCCCCTCAGCCTCCGCCGCGCGGGCGAATTCGACGATCAGGATGGCGTTCTTGGCGGCCAGGCCGATCAGCACCACCAGCCCGATCTGCACCAGCACGTTATTTTCCAGCCCGCGCCCCGCCACGCCGGCCAGCGCCGCCAGCACCGACATCGGCGCGATCAGCACCACCGCCATCGGCAGCAGCCAGCTTTCATACAGCGCCGCCAGCAGCAGGAAGACGAAGATCACCGCCAGCCCGAAGGCGATGGGCGCCGTATTGCCCTGCGTGGTTTCCTGCAGCGCGATCTCCGTCCATTCGAAGCCGTAGCCGGGCGGCAGTTCTTTCGCCAGCAACTGCTCCATGGCCGCGATGGCCTGGCCGGTGGAGACGCCCGGTGCCGCGGCACCCTGCACCTCGGCCGCCGGGAAGAGGTTGTAGCGCGGCACGCGGTAGGGGCCGGTATCCGGCACCAGCTGCGCCAGGGAACCGATGGGCACCATGTCCCCGGCATCGTTGCGCGTGCGCAGCAGGGCCACGTCGCGCGGCGTGCGGCGCTGCTCCTCATCCGCCTGGGCCGTGACGCGGTAGGTGCGGCCGAGGATGTTGAAGTCGTTGACGAAGGCCGAGCCCAGATAGACCGACAGCGTCTCCGACACGCGGGAGAGCGGCACGCCCAGCATCTCCGCCTTGCTGCGGTCCACCTCCGCCCGCAGGCTGGGGGTGGCGGTATTGAACAGGGTGAAGGCCATGGCGATCTCGGGCCGCTGGTTGGCGGCGGCGACGATTCGGTTGGTCACCGCCTCCAGCTCCCGCGACCCGTGGTCACCCTTGTCCTGAACAAATAGCTTGAAGCCGCCGCCCGTGCCGATGCCGGAGACGGAAGGCGGCGGGATGACCAGCGCCAGCGCCTCCTGCTGGGTCGAGACAGCGGCCTGCACCGCGCCGATGATGGCGGGGTAGGAATGCTGCTCGGCCCCCCGCTTCTCGAAGGAATCCAGGGTCACGAAGATCACGCCGCTGTTCGGCGCATTTGTGAAGGTCGCGCCGTCAAAGCCCGTGAAGACCACGGTATTGGCCACGCCGGGCACCTTCAGCAGATCGGCCGAGGCTTGCCGCATCACCGCGTCCGTGCGCGCCAGGGACGCGCCCGGCGGCAGCTGGAAGGCGGCGATCAGGTAGCCACGGTCCAGCGGCGGGATCAGCCCGGTGGGCGTGCTCCGCACCATCTGCCCCGTCATCACCAGCAGTCCGGCGAAGATGATCATCACCACCGCCGTCATCCGCACCAGCCGCCGCGTCAGCGCGCCATAGCCGACGGACAGCGCATCGAAGAGCCGGTTGAAGCCGCGGAAGAACAGCCCGAAGGGCGCGGCCAGCACGGCCCGCCAGCCGGTCAGCTTCTCATGCGTATGCGGGCGCAGCAGCAGCGCCGCCAGCGCCGGAGAGAGAGTGAGCGAGACCAGCGCCGAAAGCAGGGTCGCGACGGCGATGGTCACGGCGAACTGCTGGTAGAAGGCGCCGGCCAGGCCCTGGATGAAGGCGGTCGGCACGAAGACGGCGCAGAGCACCAGCGCGATGGCGATCAGCGCGAAGCCCACCTCGTCCATGGTGCGGCGCGTCGCGGCAACGGGGTCCAGGCCATTGGCCAGATGCCGCTCCACATTCTCCACCACCACGATGGCGTCGTCGACCACGATGCCGATGGCCAGGATCAGGCCGAACATCGACAGGCTGTTCAGCGAGATCCCCAGCGCGCCCATGAAGGCCAGCGTGCCGATGATAGAGACCGGGATGGCCACCAGCGGAATGATGGAGGCGCGCCAGGATTGCAGGAAGAGGATGACCACCAGGACCACCAGCAGGATGGCCTCGATGAAGGTATGCACCACCGCCTCCATCGACTGCTCGATGAACTGCGTGGTGTCATAGACGACGCGGTAATCGACGCCGGGCGGGAAGCTGCGCTTCGCATCCTCCAGCGTCGCGCGCAGGGCCGCCGCCGTCGCCAGGGCATTGGAGCCCGGGCGCTGGAAGACCGGGATGGCCACGGCCTTGTCCATGCCCAGGTAGGCATTGACGGTGTAGTCCTGGCTGCCGAGTTCCACCCGCGCCACGTCGCGCAGGCGCAGCGGCGCGCCGCCCTCGCCCACCGCCACGACGATCTCCGAGAATTCCTCGACACTCCGCAGTCGGCCCAGGGCCTGGATGTTGAGCTGGAAGGCCTCGCCCGTCACGGCATTGCTCGGGGGCTGGTTCAGCCCGCCGGCGGCCACCTGAACATTGGCGCGGCGCAGCGCCTCCACCACCTCGCCGGCCGTCAGGCCGCGCGCGGCGATGCGGGCGGGGTCGAGCCAGATCCGCATGGCATAGTCGCGCCCGCCGAAGACCTGGATGTCGCCGACGCCATCCAGCCGCGCCAGGCGGTCGCGGATATTCAGCGTGGCGTAGTTGGAGAGATACTGGTCGTCGCGCGAGCCATCGGGCGAGACCAGATGGATCACCATCATGATGTCGGGCGAGGCCTTGCGGACGACGAGGCCGAGGCGGCGCACCTCTTCCGGCAGCCGCGCCTCGGCGACCGAGACGCGGTTCTGCACGAGAACCTGCGCCTCATCGACATCGATGCCCTGACGGAAGACGACATTGACCGTCAGCCGCCCGTCGCCCGTGGCCTGGGAGGTGACGTAGAGCATCCCCTCCACGCCATTGATCTCCTGCTCGATGGGCGTGGCGACGGTCTCGGCGATCACCGAGGCGGAGGCACCGGGGTAATTCGCGGTGATCGTGACGGTGGGCGGCGCGATCTCCGGATATTCGCTGATCGGCAGCCGGGTGGCGGCGATCGCGCCGATCAGCACGATCGCGATGGAGATGACGGCCGCGAAGACCGGTCTCCCGACGAAGAACTGTGCAAAGCGCATGTCGCCCCCCTCACCGCGCCTCGGCCAGGCGGCCGTCAAGCGGCTTGGCCTGGGCCGTGACGCGCGTGCCCGGCCGCGCCAGGTGCAGCCCGGCGACAATCACCTGATCCGTGGGGCCAAGGCCGCTGCGGACGACGCGAAGCCCGTCCACAACCGGACCCAGCGTCACAGGCTTGGCGACCACCGTGCCATCCGCGGCGACGGTCAGCACCACGCGGGAGGCCTGATCGGCCGCGATGGCGGCATCCGGCACCAGCAGGGCATCACCGCTGCCGACAGGCAGGCGCAGCCGCGCGAAGACGCCAGGGGTCAGGAACATGTCGGGGTTCGGCAGCAGCGCGCGGGCCCGCAGCGTACCGGAGCGGGCCCGCAGCTCGCTGTCGAGGAAGTCGAGCTTGCCCTCACGCTTCCACTGCATCTCATCGGCCAGCCGCAGCTGCACCGCCAGCGCTTCGGCCCCCGCCTTCGCGCCACCGTCACGGGCCAGGCGCAGGTAATCCGCCTCGCTCATGTCGAAGCTGGCATAGATGGGGTCCAGGGCCAGGATGGTGGTCAGCAGCGTCTGCCCGGCCTGCACGAGGTTGCCGGGGTCCACGCGGCGGTCGGAGGCGCGGCCCGATTGCGGCGCGCGAACCTCCGTCCAGCTCAGGTCCAGCCGCGCCTGCTCCAGCCGGGCACGGGCGTCGGCCACCTGGGCCTCCGCCTCCCGCTCCGCGGCGCGGCGGGAGTCCAACTGCGCCTGAGGGGCGTAGCTGCCCTGTACCAGCGGCGCCGTGCGGCGCGTGTCCTGCCGCGCCAGATCCAGCCTGGCCTGGGCGCGGTCCAGTTCGGCCTGAGTGCTGAGCACCGCGATCTCGAAGGGCCGCCGGTCGATGCTGAAGAGCAGGTCGCCTGCCTTGACGACCTGGCCGTCGCGGAAATGCACCTGCTCCACCAGTCCGGAGACACGCGGGCGCAGCTCCACACGGGCCGAGGGTTCGAGGCGGGCGATATGCTCCTCCCACTCCGTCACGTCACGGCGCAGAGGCTCAGCCACGGTCACGGATGGCGGGGCGGGCTGCGCCAGCAGCGGCGCAGCGGGAAAGGCGAAAAGAACCGCCAGGGGAAGAATGCTCTTGCGGAATGGGATCGGCATTGCCTATCTCCGTGGCCGGGTGATACCGACCGGTTCGTATCAGGAATACATACCGAACGGTACAGAATCAAGCCGTGCCTTTTCAGTTGCGCAATCACATGCGAGGGAGAGCACCGTGATCAAGGCCCCGAGGACCAAGGCGCGCAGCCCGGCAGCCCAGCGCCTGTGCGAGGTGGCCAAGGATCTGTTCTACCGGCAAGGCATCCGGGCGACGGGGGTGGAAGAGCTATGCCGCGTGGCCGGCACCACCAAGATCAGCCTCTACCGGGCTTTTCCCTCCAAGGACGAATTGGTCGCTGCCATCCTGCGCGAGGATTGCGAGGAAAAGAACGGCCTGCTGGAAGAGGTGATGAGCGATGCCGTGCCGGCGCAGGCGCGGCCCGCCGCGGTCCTGGCAAGGGCGGCAGCCAGCCTGCGCCAATCCGGCTTCCGTGGCTGCCCCGTCGGCATGGCTATCGTCGAATTTCCGGACCCCGAGCACCCTGCCCGCAAGGTCGCGGATGCCTACAAGCAGAAGACGCGTGAACGCCTGTGCCAGATCTGCACGGAGGCCGGCGCGGCCGATCCGCGAGGGCTGGGAGACAGCATCCTGCTGCTGATCGAGGGAGCTTTTTCCGCCGCGCCCTATCTGGGCAATGACGAAGCCGCGCGGATGCTGGAACGCGCGGGCACAGCCATACTGCATCTGGCTCTGCCGGCTGTGAAGCGGGCCGGCATCGCGGTGCCGGCCTAGCCTTCAGATTCAGGCCTTCTGCACGTTCCAGAAGACGGCCACAGGGGATTTCACGAATCCCGAGAGCTTCGTGCTGAAGGCCTGCCGGTTGAAGAACTGGCCACAGGGCAGGAAGGGCGGTTCCGCGAAAGCCTGACGCTGGATCTGCTCGGCCACCGCGCGCTGCGCCGGCAGGTCGGGTGCATCGAACCAGCTGTCGCGCAATTCGTCAAAGCGCGTGGGCGTCGATCTGTAGAGATGCGCATGCATCGCGGGATTGGTGATCCAGAGGCCCGCCCAGGAGCTCGCATAACAATGCCACGCGCCGACACCGCCCCTGGTATTGACGCGGCCAAGCAGGCTGCCCCAGTCCATGGTCTGGTAGTCCAGCTTGAATCCAACATCCGTCAGAAGCTGCCGCGCGACCGGTGAGAAGGCGGCCGAGGTCGCGAGGTCCGAGGCTTCCATCATGATGACCGGCTCACCGGCGTAACCGGATTCCCGCAGCATCTTGCGCGCGAGTTCGAGATCGCGCGGGCCGGTCAGGGCCTCCATCCCCGCGTCATTCGCCATCGGCGTGCCGGGCAGGAAGACGCCGCATTCGGTGTTCATCAGCTCCGGCTGATCCCCCAGCAGGGACTGCATGAAGTCCTCCTGCTGCAAGGCCGGCAGCAGCGCGCGGGCCACCTTCGGATTGTTGAAGGGCGGCACTTCCGTGTTGAAGCGCAGCTGACCCCAGGAGCCCAGCGGGTCCAGCACATCCACCTTCAGGTTCCGGTTGCGTTGAAGCATCGGCACCAGATCGGTCAGCGGGCGCTCGACCCAGTCCACCTCCCCCGCCTGCAGGGCGGAAGCAGCCGTGCCGGGATCAGGCATGACATGCCATTCGATGCGGTCGAAATGCACGGGGCGCCCGCCGGCCCAGAATTCCGGCTTCTCTTCCCGCGAGACGTAGCGGGGGTTGCGCTCGAACACGGCGCGGGCGCCGGCCACCCATTCATCCTTGCGGAAGATGAAGGGGCCGCTGCCGGTATAGTCGCTCACGCTCACCGAGGCGGGCGTGCTGCTCGCCACCCGCTCCGGCATCATAAAACAGGCCGTGGCACCCAGGGCGAATTGCATCTGCGGGAAAGGACGCTTCAGCCGGATCTCGAACCGGCGGTCGTCGAGGGCGCGGATATCCTCGGCCTGCGCCTTCATCCGCACGCCGAAGCCATCCCTCTGCGCCCAGCGCAGGATGGAGGCGACGCAGTCCCTGGCCGTCACCTTCTCCCCGTCATGCCAGAGCAGGCCCTCCCGCAGCGTGAAGATCCAGTGCAGGCGGTCGTCCGAAAGCTCATGCCCCGCGACCATCTGCGGGCGCGGCGTCAGGCTGTTATCCAGCCCGTAGAGCCGGTCCCAGATCATCGTGGCCGCGCAATAGGAGATCAGCGCCGTGGACCATAGCGGGTCCAGCGAGGTGAGGTTGGCATGCGGCACGAAGCGCAAGGTGCGCGCGCTCCCCTGTGCCACAGCCGGCCGCCCGAGACCGGATGCCAGCAGGCCGCCCCCCATGGCGAGAGCGGCTCTACGTGTAAACCCGGGCAGCATATGCGGCATGACGAATCCTCCCTGCCGCGCAGATTGCTATGGTTGCGGAGCCACGGCAACGCCTGCGCCTTGGATCGAGGATCTACGCGGCGGGTTCCGCCGTCATCTGTCCGGCCTTCCCACGGCTGCCGCCGGGCCAGCAGGCCAGCGCCATGTCGATCACCTCATCCAGCATGGCACGGGTGGCGCCAGCCGTGGCCTGCACCGCCAGCCCCTGTGCCACGGTCATCAGGTAGCGCGCCAGAGCGGCGGGGTCGGCACCGGCCGGCAGGTCGTCCTCATCCCGCGCCTGCTCCAGCCGCCGGGCCAGTGCCGCCTCGGCGGCGCAGCGCCGGCGGATCAACTCCTGCCGCACGGCCTCGCCCTCCGCCGAACAGGCCATGGCTCCGTTCAGCGCCAGGCAGCCATGCGGCAGATCCTGGGAGGTCAGCAACTCGGCATAGCTGCGGAGCAGCCCTTCGACCGCGCTCCGGGCGGAAGGCTCAGCCAGCGCTTCGGTGAAGAAGGTGAGGTAGCGTGCCTGGTAGCTGTCCAGCGCCTTGCGGAACAGCTCCTCCTTGTTGCCGAAGCAGGCATAGAGGCTGGGTTTGTTGATGCCCATCGCCTCCGTCAGGTCGGCGATGCTCGTGCCCTCATAGCCTTTCTGCCAGAACTGCAGCAGCGCCGCATGCAGTGCCTGGTCCGGATCGAACTCGCGCGGCCGTGCCATGATCGCTCTCGCTCATCAACCCTTCGGTGAGAGAACAATAGCAAGGAAAGCCGCGGGTTTCGAGGCCTGGACCGCATGACAGGGCTGCCAGCGGCGGGGGGAAGCTCCAGACAGTGCGGCCAGGATGGCTTCCCTGCCGCGGGCGCCGCGTGCAACCTCGACCGACCCGCTCCCGGCGCGCCCGCGCCGGCCAGCCGGCTGAACCGGGACAGCAGAACAGCATGGATGAAATCGACCGGAAGTTGCTCGCCATTCTGCAGGAGAGCGTGACCCTCTCCATCGCGCAGATCGCCGACCGCGTTGGCCTCTCGGCCACGCCCTGCTGGAAGCGCATCCAGAAACTGGAAGCCAGCGGCGTCATCACGCGGCGCGTGGCGCTCCTGGCACCTGAGAAGGTCGGCGTGGGCCTCAGCGTCTTCGTGGCGATCGAGGCCGGGGACCATACGCCGGAATGGCTGGAACGCTTCGCCCAGGCCGTGACCGCCATGCCCGAGGTGATGGAGGTTTACCGCATGGCAGGAGAGGTCGACTACATGCTGCGCGTGGCCGTGGCCGATATGGCGGATTTCGACCTGTTCTATAAGCGCCTGATCGCGGCAGTGCCGATTCGCAACGTCACCTCGCGCTTCGCCATGGAGCGGATCAAGCACACCACCTCCTACCCCCTGCACCGCTCCGCCTTCCGGGACCGCAGCCAGCCGGATGAGGGTGGGGAAGAATAATTTTCTCCTCCTGCCATTCCGCGCAGCATGGCTTTGCTCCGGTGCCTCCGAACTTCAGGAGAAGCATCCATTTATTTAGTGCCGGATACAGCTTAATTTCAGACCCGAAGCATTACCGCAACGGGAACCCCATGGTCAGGACCATCCGAATGTGGCGGGACCGGTGTGGCCCCCCGGCTGGCCGCTGTCGCCGCTAGTCCCCGGCCCAACCGCTCCTCCTCCGCCTTTCATCCGTTCCCACCGTGGCCCAGGCCGCGAAGGAGCCCGCATGTCCGACACGCGAGCCATCAGCAGCTCCAACCGCCTCCATGCCCTGTCAGGCGGCACCCTCGCCCTTCCGGTGCGCCCCGATTTCCGCAAGCTGCGCCGCTTCATCTCCCCCATCGTGCTGGTGCTGCTCTGGCAGGCGGCCTCCAGCCTTGGGCTGATTTCGCCCCGCACCCTCGCCTCTCCCGTCACCGTCATCGGCGCTGCCTGGGAGCTGCTGCTCTCCGGCGAGTTGCAGCACCACCTGCTGGTCTCGCTGGGCCGGGTGGCGCTGGGGCTGTCCATCGGCGTCACGCTCGGCACGGGCTTCGCGCTTGTCGCCGGCCTCTCCCGCCTTGGGGAGGAGATTGTGGACGCGCCGCTGCAGATGCTGCGGACCCTGCCCTTCCTGGCGCTGGTGCCGCTGTTCATCCTGTGGTTCGGCATCGGCGAGACGCCGAAGATCGCCCTGGTGGCGCTCGGCACCAGCTTCCCGGTCTATCTGACCCTCTTCGCCGGCATCCGGGGCGTGGACCCCAAGCTGGCGGAAGCCGGGCGCATCTTCGGCCTGGATCGCCGCGGGCTGGTGCGGCACGTCATCCTGCCGGGCGCGCTGCCCTCCGGTCTGGTGGGGCTGCGCTATGCCCTGGGCACGGCCTGGCTGAGCCTGGTGATCGCCGAGCAGATCAACGCCACCTCAGGCATCGGCTTCTTGATCAACGACGCCCGCGACTTCCTGCGTACCGACATCATCGTGGTGGGGCTGCTGGTCTATGCGCTGCTGGGCCTGAGCGCCGACGGGGTGATGCGCGCCCTGGAGCGCCGCCTGCTGGCCTGGCGCCCCAGCCTGCTGAAGGCCTGACCGTCATGACCGAGAATTCCTCCCGCGATGTCATCGTCCAGGGCCTGACGCGGCGCTTCGGCCAGGCCACGGTGCTGCACAACCTGGACCTGCGGCTGGAGCCCGGCTCCTTCACCGCCCTGCTGGGCCGCAGCGGCTCCGGCAAGACCACGCTGCTGCGTACTCTGGCGGGGCTGGACCCGGCGCCGGCCGATGCGCGGCTGACCCTGCCCGCCGCCGTCGCCGCCGCCTTCCAGGAGCCGCGCCTGCTGCCCTGGAAGGCCGTCTGGCAGAATGTGGCGCTGGGCCTGCCTGGCGCCGGCGCCCGGGACCGCGCACTGGCTGCCCTGGCCGAGGTAGGGCTGACGCGGCATGCCGATGCCTGGCCCGCCACCCTCTCGGGTGGGGAGGCGCAGCGCGTGGCCCTCGCCCGTGCCCTGGTACGGGAGCCGCAGCTACTGCTGCTGGATGAGCCTTTCGCCGCGCTGGACGCGCTGACCCGCATCCGCATGCATGCGCTGGTGCTGGACCTCTGGCGCGCCCATGGCCCCACCACGCTGCTCGTCACGCATGACGTGGATGAGGCGATCCTGCTGGCGGACCGCGTGCTGGTGCTCGATGCCGGGCGCATTGCCGCCGATATCCGGGTGGAGATGCCGCGCCCCCGCGCCCATGGCGAGGCCGGCTTCGCCGCGCTGCGCCGCCGCCTGCTCGCGGAACTGGGGGTGGACGAGGCCGTGCCAAGCAGGGCCGCCTGATGACGGCCACCGACAAAACGCATCCCGTCAGGGGAGAAGAGGAGGACACCGTGCCCCAGAAGCAGGACATCGAATTCATCGGCATGATCCAGCCGCGCCAGCAGTCGGAGATCCATCCGGCCAGTGGCGAGGCCATCGACCTCGATTACCTGCGCGCCTCGGCGCAGGCGCATGACGAGGGCGGCTTCGACCGCATGCTGATCGGCTGGTACAGCAACGGGCCGGACGGGTTGCAGATCGCGGCGCATGTGGGCGCGCATACGAAGCGCGTCGGCATGCTGGTGGCGCACCGCCCGGGCTTCCAGGCACCGACCACGGCCGCGCGCAGCTTCAACACGCTGGACCAGCTGACGAGCGGCCGCGCTGCCATCCATGTCATCTCCGGCGGCGACGATACCGACCAGGCGCGCGACGGGGACTGGCTGGACAAGGACGCGCGCTACGCGCGCACGGACGAATACGTCTCCATCCTGAAGTCCATCTGGGCGGCCGATAAGCCGGTGGACCACGAGGGCACCTACTACCGCATCAAGGGCGCCTCGCCCGAGGTGCGGAGCGTGCAGAAGCCGCGCATCCCCATCTATTTCGGCGGTGCCTCCGATGCCGCGCTGCGCGTGGCCGGCCGCCATGCCGATGTCTATGCCCTCTGGGGCGAGACCCAGGCGCAGGTGCGGGAGATCGTCGCCCGCGTGCGGGAGGAAGCCGCCAAGCACGGGCGGGAGAAGGATGTCCGCTTCTCCCTGAGCTTCCGCCCCATCCTGGCAGAGACGGAGGAAGCAGCCTGGGCCAAGGCCGAGCGGATTCTGGCGCGGCTGCGCGAGATACGTGGCCAGGCCATCCTGGGCCCCAACAATGCCGCGCCGCGGAATGCCGGCTCCCAACGCCTGCTGGACGCCGCGGCCCTGGGGGACCGTCCGGAAGGGCGCCTCTATACGGCCATCGCGCGGGAGACGGGCGCGCGGGGCAATACCACCGCCCTGGTCGGCACGCCCCGGCAGGTGGCGGAGGCCTTCCTCGAATATTATGCGCTCGGCGTCACCACCTTCCTGATCCGCGGCTTCGATCCGCTGGAGGATGCGGTGGAATACGGGCGTGAGCTGCTTCCCCTGACCAAGCGCCTGCTGGCCGAGCGCCAGGGCCGGAACGTGCCGGTGGCCGCGGAGTGAACATGCAACGTCGTCATATCCTCCTGGGTGGGGCGGCTCTCGTCGCCTCCCTCTCCGCGCCTCTGCTGCTGCGCGCCCAGGGCGCGTGGAGCGGTGCGCCGCTGCGCGTCGGCGACCAGCGCGGCAATGCCCGCGCGGTGATGGATGCCGCCGGCGTGCTGAAGGGCCTGGAAGGTAAGATTGCCTGGAGCGAATTCCCCGCCGCCGCGCCGCTGGTGGAGGCGCTGAACGCCGATGCCATCGACGCCGGACTGGTGGGTGATGCGCCCTTCACCTTCGGCGTCGCCGCGGGCGTGCCGATCAAGGCCATTGCCGCCACGCGGCAGAACCAGGACGGCCTGGCCATCCTGGTGCCCAAGGACAGCCCCATCCAGAGCCTCGCGGATCTGAAGGGCAAGCGCATCGCCACCGGCCGGGGCTCCATCGGGCATCAGCTGGTGCTGGCGGCACTGGAGAATGCCGGCCTGCCGGCGGAGAGCGTGCAGCTCACCTTCCTGCTGCCCGCTGATGCCAAGGCCGCCTTCAGCCGGGGTTCCGTGGATGCCTGGTCCACCTGGGAACCTTATGTGGCGCAGGAGGAGGTGCTCTCGGGCGCGCGGCGCGTGGTGGACGGCAACGGCATCACCCCCGGCCTCAGCTTCCTGGTGGCGCGGGAAAGCGCCATCGCCTCCCGCCGGCCGGAGCTGGCGGATTTCGTCCGCCGCCTGGCGGTGGCGCGGGCCTGGGCCAATGAGAATATCCCAGGCTATGCCAGGAGCTGGTCGCAACTGATGAATATCCCGGAGCCGGTGGCCGAGCTCTGGTTCCGCCGCGCCCGCACCCGCGTCGTGCCGATCGACGACAGCGTGGTGGCGGACGAGCAGAAGAACATCGATCTCTATACCCGCGCCCGTCTGGTGCGCTCCGCCATCAAGGCCGAGGATGTACTCGACCGCTCCTTCGCGGATGCCATCAAGGCCGGCCTTTCCGCAACCTGAGCGGAGGCCGGCGACCTGCCCGAGGAGAGGGGCTTCCGCCTTTCTTGACGCCACCAGACCCGCATGCCAGAGCCCGTGACAGCACGAGCAGAATAACAGCCTGGCACGCGGATATACGATGGCACTCGATCAGGAAACGTTGCAGCAGCTTCTCGGCACCGTCGAGCGTTTCGTCGGGGAGCGCCTGCGGCCACTGGAAGACAAGATCGCGGAAGATGACGAGATTCCCGCAGATGTCGTGGCGGAGATGCGCGATCTCGGCCTCTTCGGCCTCTCCATCCCCGAGGAATATGGTGGCCTCGGCCTCAGCATGTCAGAGGAGGCACAGGTCGCCTTCCGGCTCGGCGGCACTTCACCCGCTTTCCGCTCCCTGATCGGCACGAATAACGGCATCGGCTCCCAGGGTATCATCATCGACGGCACGGAGGAGCAGCGCCAGGCCTGGCTGCCGCGCCTCGCCTCCGGCGAGATCCTGGCCTCCTTCTGCCTGACCGAGCCCGAGGCGGGTTCCGATGCCGGCTCGCTCCGCACCAGCGCGCGGCGGGATGGCGACGACTTCGTCATCAACGGCACCAAGCGCTTCATCACCAACGCGCCGGAGGCCGGGCTTTTCACCGTCTTCGCCCGCACCGATCCCGAAAGCCGCGATGCGCGCGGCGTCTCTGCCTTCCTGGTGGAGGCCGACCGGCCCGGCGTCTCGCTCGGCGCGCGGGATCGCAAGATGGGCCAGAGGGGCACCCATACCTGCGACGTGAATTTCGACGAGGTGCGCGTGCCGGCGTTGAACATCATTGGTGGCGAGGCGCGGCTGGGCCGGGGCTTCAAGACGGCCATGAAGGTGCTGGACCGCGGCCGCCTGCATATCAGCGCCGTCTGCGTCGGCGTGGCGGAACGGCTGATCGCCGATAGCCTGCGTTATGCCATGGATCGCAGGCAGTTCGGCCAGCCCATTGCCGAGTTCCAGCTGGTCCAGGCGATGCTGGCGGATATGAAGGCCGAGGCCTTCGCTGCCCGTTGCATGGTGGAGGAGACGGCGCGCCGCAAGGATGCCGGCGCCAACGTCTCGACCGAGGCAGCCTGCTGCAAGATGTTCGCCAGCGAGATGGTGGGCCGCGTGGCCGACAAGGCCGTGCAGATCCACGGCGGCGCCGGCTATGTGGCCGATTACGGCGTCGAACGCTTCTACCGTGATGTGCGCCTGTTCCGCATCTATGAGGGGACGACGCAGATCCAGCAGTTGGTGATCGCCCGCAACATGATCCGCGAAGCACGGAGCTAGGCGGCCCGCCCCCGTGGGGGCGGCTTACTCCCAAAAAGGTCGCGAACGATTTAGGCGCGTACGTAGGAAGGGCATGGCTGCCATGCGGAAATAATGGTCGCGTGCGATATTATCGCGCGGCATAACAAGCCCAACGCAGAAACCAGCGACACCCCAACCCCGGAGCAAAACACCATGACCGCCTTCCGCACCCTCCTCGCCGCCACCGCCCTCCTCGCCACCTCCGCCGCCACCGTTTCCGCCAACCCCCTCACCGTTCAGAGCCAGGGCGAGACCTTCGCCGTCCAATACGCCGCTGACCACACCGGCAACATCCTTGGCGGCGGCGCCGTCCGCACCGAAGGCAACGGCAACAGCCTCCGCATCATCCACCTGAACAACGCCTTCGCCCGCCAGCCCAGCGGCATCCCCACCTTCTCCGGCGGCTCCGAAGGCTCCATCGCCTATCTCCTCCCCCCCAACCCCGCCCTCGCCAGCCGCTGAACACACCACCCCGGGCGCGGCGCGCGCAACACCAGGCGCCGCTCCCAAGGCTCTCTCGCCTGGGCTCGACGATCCACCCGCCGGGGCTGGATCGTGGCGGCTTCAGAACCAAGTAGGGCCCATGCCGCGCGTTGCCCTGCCCGCCCTTCTCCTCCTGGCCACCCTCTGCCTCCTGTCACTTCCCGCCGCCGCTCAGCGCGGCAGCGCGGAGGATTGGAGCCGCTGCCGTCGTGCCATCGCCGCGACTGAGCCCGGTTCCGGCGTGCCGCCGGGCCTGCTGGGCGCCATCGCGCTGGTGGAGAGCGGCCAGCGCAATCCCCTGACCGGCGCGCCCACTCCCTGGCCCTGGTCCTATAACGCCGCCGGAGAGAGCCATACCGCCTCCACCAAGGCCACTGCCATCGCCGAGGTCTCGGCCCTGCTGGCGCGGGGCGTGCGGTCCATCGACGTGGGCTGCATGCAGGTGAACCTGATGCATCATCCCACTGCCTTCGCCAATCTGGAGGAGGCCTTCGATCCCCAGGCCAATCTGCGCTACGCCGCGCGCTTCCTGAGGGAGCTACGGGCACGAACCGGGGATTGGGGCCAGGCCATTGCCCGCTACCACTCTGGCGAGGAGGCGCGCGGCGCCGCCTACAGCAGCCGCGTGGCGCTGGCGCGGATGGGCGCGGCCTGGGGCCGTGGCGGCGGCGTGCCGCTGCCGCCACGCGTGGTCCAGAACATCTGCGCCCCTGGCCTGACGCCCATGCTGCTTCTCGGCGGCGCCAGGGAGGCAAGGCGCTTCATGACACCCGAAGCACGCCGCGCCAGCAGGGCGGTACCGGTGCCCCCTGCCAGCAACCGCCCAAGGCTGGTCTGCCTGCGGACTACCGCCCGGCGCTGAGGCAGGCGGCATTCCGCACTGCCGGAGGGCAGCTACTTCAGCTCGACCGTGTTCAGCAGGCGGTCGGTACTGGCGTCATGTTCCTGTAACCGCACGGGATAGCCCCAGAGGTCGCGGATATAGGACAGGCAGGCCGAGGCAGAGCCCGACTCCAGCAGCCGCCCGTCATAGACGGCGTGGGAGAGGATCAGCCGCCGGTCGCCCAGCAGCTCGACATCCACCACGTTGATATCGGGCTCATGGACCGAAAGGTCATAGCTCCGCGACAGCTCCCGCCGCACGGCGCGGTAGCCATCCTCGTTGTGGATGCTGCGCACCTCCGCATGTCCCTCCCCCGCCGTGGCGGAGACATGGAACATGCGGAAATCCCGGATGACCTTGGGCGAGAGATATTGCAACACGAAGCTCTCATCCCGATGCGTGGCCCAG
This sequence comes from Roseomonas marmotae, assembly GCF_017654485.1. Classification (NCBI taxonomy): domain Bacteria; kingdom Pseudomonadati; phylum Pseudomonadota; class Alphaproteobacteria; order Acetobacterales; family Roseomonadaceae; genus Roseomonas; species Roseomonas marmotae. Next base: position 3,313,504 of record NZ_CP061091.1, read on the forward strand.
ATGGAGCGCAGCGTCCCGTAGGGGTCGCCATTGCCCGCGATCTCCGGGAACCAGTACCGGTCCTCTGATGTCGGTTCGGTGCAGATGCGCTTGATATCGTTCATCATGGCGAAGCCAAGCGCATAGGGATTCCAGCCGGAAAAACGTGGGTCGTCCCAACCCGGCTGGAAGATCACCGCGGTATGTGAATGCAAGAACTCCTGGAAGTTACCGTCGGAAATCTGGCCGCGGTCATGCATCCGCTGCATGATCTCGTAATGCGTGAAGGTGGCGCAGCCTTCATTCATTACCTTGGTCTGCTTCTGCGGGTAGAAATACTGGCCGATCGTCCGGACGATGCGGATCAGCTCCCGCTCCCAGCCCCGCAGCGCCGGCGCGTTCTTCTCGATGAAATAGAGGAGGTTCTCCTCCGGCAGGTTCAGCCGCGCGCGCATCTCGGCCGCCGCCCGGGCACGCTCGTCCATGTTCATGGAGTCCAGCACATCAACCCCCGGCACGGTGCTCCAGAGCGGGTTGTAGGTGGTTTCCTCATACTCGCGCCGAGCTTCGGCCCGCCGTTGCTCCTCCCGCAACTGCTTGACCCGGCGGCGGTAGCGGTTCACGCCCTGGGATTGCAGTGCGTGGGCGGCATCCAGGATGCGCTCGACCGCCGGCAGGCCATAACGCGCCTCGCATTTCGCCACATAGGCGGTCGCGAATTCGAGATACTCAAGAATCCCCTCCGCATCCGTCCATTGCTGGAACATGTGGTTGTTCTTGAAGAAATGATTGTGACCGAAGGCGGCGTGCGCCACGACCAGGGCCTGCATGGTCATCGTGTTCTCCTCCATGATGTAGGAGATGCACGGACTCGAATTGATAACGATCTCATAGGCGAGGCCCTGGGCACCGGCACGGTAAAGCGCGTGGTCGCGCGCGAAGTGCTTGCCGAATGACCAGTGGCTGTACATCAGCGGCAGGCCGGTGGAGCTGTAGCGCTCCAGCATCTGCTCTGAGGTGATCACCTCGATCTGGTTTGGATAAACGTCAAGCCCAAGCTCGTTCAGCGCGATGTCCTCGATCGCGTCGTGGACGGTCTTCAGCGTGCCGAAATCCCAGTCAGCGCCCTTGTAGAGCAGGGACATTGCTCAGCCCTCCCGCCTATCGCGCGGCCTCCGAAGCCTGCGTGCTGCCGCGCCGGAACAGGTCGGCGAAAACACCCCAGATCTCGCCGGGCGCGGTCACCTGCCGCCTCGCCAGACGTCTGCCGGCCCCATCGGTGCCAATCTCATGATAGGCACTCCAGAGGTCGCTCTCCCGCCCGATGCCGAGCCCGTCCCGGGTTTCGATGTAGGCAAAATACTGCACCATCGGCAGCACGGAATCCCGCATCAGCGCCACGGTGCGGGCGTTGTCCGAGCCGTAATTATCGCCGTCCGAGGCCTGGGCCGCATAGATATTCCAGGCCGAGGCCGGATAGCGTGCCGTCGCGATCCGCAGCATCTCATCTAGGGCAGAGGAGACGACGGTACCGCCTGTCTCGCGACCCCGGAAGAAGGTCTCCTCATCCACCTCCTGCGCCTTCTCCGTATGGCGGATGAAAACGACTGCCACTTTCTCGTATTTCCGCTCCAGGAAGAGATGCAGCAGCATGAAGAAGCGCTTCGCGAGATCCTTCATGTGCTCGGTCATGGAGCCAGAGACATCCATCAGGCAGAACATCACGGCCTGGGTACGCGGATGGGGCGATGGTTCGAAGCGATTGTAACGGAGATCCACGGGGTCGATGAACGGCACTGCCGCGGCACGGCGCGCGGCCGCCTGCAGCGCCTCCCGCGCCTTGCTGATCTCCTCGGGGTCGCCGCTCTCCACGGCCCGGTCCACGGCTTCCTGCAGCGCGTTCATGGCGCTTGGGCCGGGGCGGTGAAGCGCCACTCGCCGTCCCATGCTGTTACGCATGGTCCGTGTCAGATTCAGCGAGGTCGGCGCGCCCGAGACCGAGATACCCGCCCGCCGGGGGCGAGGCTCGCTCATGTCGCCGATCTCGCGCCTCACCAGTTCCGGCAGTTCCAGGTCTCCGAAGAAGATATCCAGGAACTCTGCCCTGGTGAGCGCGAATTCGAAAGCATCCTGCCCCTCCCCGGAATCGGAGGCGCGGTTGCCACGGCCACCCGCGCCGCCGCTGGAGGGGATGCGGTCGCCGGGCACGAAGCGCTCATTGCCCGGCACCACGATATCACGCCGCCCCCCCGGGCCGTGCCGCAGGAAAGGCTCGGCCGTGCCGGAACTCCTGACCTTCACCTGGTCCTTGGAGTCGCTCGACCCGATATCAGCCACCCGGCGGCTGGCAATACTGTCCGCTACCGCCTTCCTCACCTGCTCACGTGCCCGCTGCAGGAACCGCTGCCGGTCCGAGAGGATCTTGCCCTTGGGGTTGGGCCTGCGGTCCACAATGTTCACGAGTCGCCTACTCCTCGTCCCACTCGCCCCGGTTCACCCCGCCTGCTTCACCCGCATGTACCATTCCACCAGGCGGCGGACCTGCCGGGCAGTGTAGCCGCGCTCGACCATCCGCTCCACGAAGTCGTGGTGCTTACGCTCAGTTTCCCCATCCTTCTTGGCGCCGAAGGAGATCACGGGCAGCAGGTCCTCGACCTGCGAGAACATACGCTTCTCGATAACCTCGCGGATCTTCTCGTAGCTGGTCCAGCGCGGCATGCGGCCGCCATTATTACCCTTTGCCCGCAACGCAAATTTGACGATCTCGTTGCGGAAATCCTTAGGGTTGGCGATGCCGGCCGGCTTCTCGATTTTGGTCAGCTCTGCGTTCAGCGCCTCGCGGCTCATCATCGCGCCGGTGTCGGGATCTTTGAAATCAATGTCCTCGATCCAGGCATCGGCCCAGTCCACGTAACGCTCGAACAGGTTCTGGCCATAATCACCATAGCTTTCCAGATAGGCTTTCTGGATCTCCTTGCCGACGAACTCGGCATAGCGGGGCGCGATCTCCTTTTTGACAAGGCCCAGGTAGCGTTCCTCCGTCTCCGCCGGCAGCTGCTCCCGGCGGACGGCATTCTCCAGCACATACATGAGATGGACCGGGTCGGCCGCGACCTCGGTGGGGTCGTGGTTAAAGGTGGCGGAGAGCACCTTGAAGGCGAAGCGTGTGGACATGCCGTCCATACCCTCGTTCTGCCCGGCTCCGTCCCGATATTCCTGGGTAGAGCGGGCGCGGGGGTCGGTGTCCTTCAGGCTCTCGCCGTCATAGACCCGCATCTTGCTGAAGAGGTTGCTGTTCTCATGCGCCCGCAACCGCGTCATGACGGAGAAGCGGGCCAGCATCTCCAGCGTGCCGGGCGCGCATGGCGCGGTCGCCAACTCGGAATTGCCGATCAGCTTCCCGTAGATCTTCGCTTCTTCCGTCACGCGCAGGCAATATGGCACCTGTATGGTGCAGACGCGGTCCAGAAAGGCCTCGTTGTTCTTGTTGTTCCGGAAGGTCGCCCATTCCGACTCGTTGGAATGGGCCAGGATGATGCCGTTGAATGGAATGGCGCCAATGGGCTCGGTGCCGACGTAGTTCCGCTCCTGCGTCGCCGTCAGCAGCGGATGCAGCATCTTGATCGGCGCCTTGAACATCTCGACGAATTCAAGGAGCCCCTGATTGGCCCGGTTCAGGCCGCCTGAGAAGCCATAGGCATCTGCGTCCTTCTGGCTGAAAGCCTCCAGCAGCCGGATATCCACCTTGCCCACGAGGGTGGAGATATCCTGGTTGTTCTCGTCCCCCGGCTCAACCTTGGCGATGGCGACCTGCCGGGCGCGGGAAGGCATCAGGCGCACAACGCTGAACTTGAAGACGTCGCCGCCGAATTCCTCCAGCCGCTTCTGCGCCCAGGGGCTCATCACGCCGCCGACCAGGCGCCTGGAGATGCCGTATTCCGCCTCCACCTGCTCCCCCACCGTATCCCGGTCGAACAGCGCGAGGGGGCTTTCGAAGACAGGGCTTATCTCCCTACCCGCCTTGAGCGCGTAGATCGGCTCCTGCTCCATCAGCGCCTTGAGGCGCTCGGCCAGGGAAGACTTGCCACCGCCCACGGGGCCCAGCAGGTAGAGGATCTGCTTGCTCTCCTCCAGCCCCTGGGCCGAATGCCGGAAAAAGGCGACGATCCGCTCGATCGCCTCTTCCATTCCATGAAATTCCGAGAAGGCGGGATAACGGCGGATCGTCCGGTTCAGGAAGATCCGGCCCAGGCGGGGGTCCTTCGCGGTATCGACCATTTCCGGCTCGCCGATCGCTTTCAGCATGCGCTCGGCGGCACTGGCATAGGCCCCCCGGTCCCTACGGCAGAGATCCAGATATTCATCGAGGGTCATCTCGACCTCGCGCCTGTTCTCATACGCGCCCGAGATTCTGGACCGCAGGGACAACGTCTCGCTGCTCATTCGACCTAACCTCCTGAATGCCAACCTTCGCCGGCTCTGCGGAGCTTCGCCCTTCCTGGCCGGGCACCTAGCTATGCATCATCAACAGTTCAGCCATGTCATAGAATTGAAGCAAATTTCCGTGAAATTCCCGTTCGGAATTCACGGACTCCGCACCCCCGTATATGTTGTGGCAGAAACGGCCCCTTCAAAAACAAATAGTTGAGGCACCACGAGAGAGTCACGAAATCGTCAACGCCCCTGTCGAAGCCGCTTTCAGGCATTTTGACACGGCCTTGCCTCATTCCGCCCTCACGGCGTAATAGTTGCGGTTTTCGAGAGAACACAGCCCAAGAACACCGCTTATTGATGCGGAAAACCGCAGTTGTGCCGGAGCGGCATTTGTGGCCCGCGACACTCCTGCGGCGTCGGCGGAAGGAAAGCGGGACGCAACCCACGCATTACGGCGCCCGATGCGGCGGCGGCCCCCGCCGATTCGTACATGACGCCCAATCCTCTCCCCCGGATTTCCTGGTGTCCCTGCAACAGCGGGGCCAAAGCCGTGGCCCCATCCGAAGGTCGGCATTGTCATCGGACCTGGCCGCTCATAACTGCCGGATTAGAGTGCAGACAGGGATCGAGGACGACCAACTCACAGGCACAGGCGAGACGCCTGCCAGGGCTCAAGCGCCGGGAATGAGGCGAGGAGCCGGTATCCGGGTCGAACGCCGCGCGAAAACCTGCAAGATAGCGGCGACGCAAGCCAAGGCCGAGCTCGCCCCGCGGCAGGCCAAGGCAGCGCTCCATGAAGGTCTCCACTCTCCCATGGCGGCGGTGAGCCGGCCATGCCACGCACTTGAATCGGAAAGTCATCATGACAGCTTCCCCTCACAGGGCATTCCGGGCGCGTCTTGGCGCCGCGTTGCTGGGGCTCGGCCTGCTGCTGGCGCATCCTCTGGCACCCCGCGCCGCCGAACTGAATGCCGAGGCGCGCGCCGCCCTGCCGGAAGCGACCCGCAATGCCGGCGTGCTGAAGGTCGCCACCTCGCTGCAATGGCCGCCCTTCGCCTTCAAGGCGGAGGCCGGCGGCCCTGACGGCATCGATATCCGCCTGATGCAGCTGCTGGCCGGGAAGCTGGGACTGAAGGCCGAATTCGAGGACATCAAGTTCCCGACCATCATCCCGGGCGTGGTGAATGGCCGCTACAATGTTGGCATCAACCAGATCGGCCGCACGGCCGAGCGGCTGCGGGTCGTCAACCTGCTGCCCTACTTCAATTCCGGCTATGGCCTGCTGGTGCGCCAGGGCACGACGGATGTCGATGTGAACAATCTCTGCGGCCGCACGCTGGTGCTGACCCAGGGCAGCGCGCAGATCCAGGTGGCGGAGCAGCTTTCGGCCGATTGCGTGGCGGCCGGCAAGGAAAAGATCGCCTTCCTGTTCTTTCCCAATAGCGCCGATACCTATCTGGCGCTCTCCAACGGGCGCGGCGATGGCTTCCTGACGGCGAAGGCCGTCGGCATCTATATCGCCAAGGGCAACCCGAAGCTGCAGATGACCGAGAGCACCCTGCCCGACCGCTCCACCCTCTCCGGCATCGTCATTGCCAAGAACAACGCGGCGCTGGAGAAGGCCATCCAGATGGCGCTGGAAAGCGCCGTACAGGACGGCAGCTACGTCAGGCTGCTGGAGGAATTCGGCGTGCCGGATGGCGCGGTGACGGTCGAGCAGATCCGCAACCCACCACCGGCCTGAGCCCGGAAACCCGGTGCGCGGGACCGCCAGGCCCCGCCCCGGACAGGATGCAAGGACGACAGGGAAGACGGATGGCGACAGCTTTCAACCCGCAGGCGGCGGCCGGGCCTCTCTCAGCGGCGCCGCAGATCCTGCCCGCACCGCGCACCGGGCGATGGTTCGGCGTGGCGCTGATCCTGCTGGTCGCCACCTGGATCGCCTATCAGGTCATGGTCAACCCTGGCTTCCAGTGGCAGATCGTCGGCCGCTACATGCTCCATGCGGATGTGCTGGCCGGCGTGGCCATGACGCTGCAGCTGACAGCGCTGGTGATGGTGATGGGCACCATCATCGGCATCGCCATCGCGCTGATGCGCCTCTCCGGCGACCCGGTGCTGGGTTTCTGCGCCCATGCCTTCGTCTGGTTCTTCCGTGGCACGCCGGTTCTGGTGCAGCTGGTCTTCTGGTACAACCTCGCCTCCCTCTTCCCCGAACTGTCCCTCGGCATTCCTTTCGGCGGGCCGAAATTCTTCGAGATCTCCGCCACGGTCGCCATCTCCTCCTTCACCGCTGCCATGCTCGGCCTGGGGCTGAACGAGGCCGCCTATATGGCGGAGATCGTGCGCGCCGGCATGCTCTCGGTCGATCCTGGCCAGAAGGAGGCCTCCAAGGCGCTGGGCCACCGCCCCTGGCAGACCTTCCGTGTCGTCGTGCTGCCGCAGGCCATGAAGGCCATCGTGCCGCCCACCGGCAACCAGGTGATCGGCATGCTGAAATACACCTCCATCGCCAGCGTCGTGGCGCTGGGGGAGCTGATGCATTCCGTGGAGAATATCTATTCCCGCACCTTCGAGACCATTCCGCTGCTGATCGTCGCGGCGCTCTGGTATCTCATCATGGTCAGCATCCTCTCCGTCTTCCAGTATTTCATCGAGCGCCACTACGCGCGCGGCGCCTCAGATTTCGACCATGCGCACTGACACCGCCGCCGGTCCGGAGAGAGGATGATGGACATGGCTGTCATCGAAGAAGGGGCGCCGCTGGTCCGCATCGTCGATGTCTGGAAGCAGCGCGGCCGCAACATGGTGCTGAAGGGCGTCCATATGCAGGCCATGCGCGGGCAGGTGGTCTGCCTGCTGGGGCCCTCCGGTGCTGGCAAGAGCACCTTGCTCCGCTGCATCAATGCCCTGGAGGCCTGCGACCGCGGCATCGTCTATATTGATGGCGTGGCCATCGGCTGCGAGGAGCGCAACGGCGCCTTTTACCGGATGCCGGAGCGCAGATTGAGCCGCCAGCGCGCCGAGATCGGCATGGTGTTCCAGAACTTCAATCTCTTCCCGCATATGTCCGTGCTCGACAACATCATCGACGCGCCCATCCGCGTGAGAGGGGAGAAGCGCAGCGCGGCGACGGAACGCGCGCATGACCTGCTGGCGCGGGTCGGGCTTTCGGAGAAGGTCCATGCCTATCCCCGCCAGCTCTCCGGCGGGCAGCAGCAGCGCATTGCCATCGCCCGCGCGCTTGCCATGACGCCCAAGCTGATGCTCTTTGACGAGCCGACCTCGGCGCTGGACCCGCATCTGGTGGGCGAGGTGCTGGAGGTCATCAAGGACTTGGCCGCCACGGGCATGACCATGATCATCGTGACGCATGAGGTGCAGTTCGCCCGCGAGGTGGCGGATACGGTGGCCATCATGGTGGATGGCGTGATCGCCGAAGCCGGCCCGCCCTCGCAGGTGCTGGCGCATCCGCGCGACCCGCGCGTGCAGTCCTTCCTGGCCCGTTCGCTGCGGGAGCTCGCCTGAAGCCATGGCCCATACCCGTGACTGGCTGATGGTCATCGACCACCAGCCCGCCTTCTCCCATCCCGATAGCCCCTGGTTCACCCCTTCCTTCCCCGAGATCTCCGGCCGTATCGCGCGGCTGGTGCCACTATTCGGGGAGCGCGTGCTTTTCACCCGTTTCGTCCCCCCCACGCGACTGAGCGGCAGCTGGTCGCGCTACTACGAGAAATGGCCCTTCGCCCGGCAGCCTTCCTCCGACTGGCTCTGGGCCGTGGACGCGCCCTGGCAGGACCGCGCCAGCTTCGCCAGCCATACTTTCTCCAAATGGCTGCCGGAAGCCTATGAGCGCTTCGGACCCGAGCCCGGCGTCGTGCTCTGCGGCGTCTCCACCGATTGCTGCGTGCTGGCGACGGCGCTGGCGGCAGTGGATGGCGGCGCGCAGGTGCGGCTGGTGGAGGATGCCTGCGCGGCAAAGTCGCCGGACGTCCATGACAATGCGCTGGCCATCATGGCCGCCCGCGCCCCGCAGCTGACGGTGGTAACGACGGACGAGGAATGCGCCCGCGCCACCGGAGAAGGAGCCCCGGCATGAGCCGCAGGATGATACATCTCGGCCTTCTTGTCCTGGGCGCCGGCAACCACGTCGCGGGCTGGCGGATGCCGGATGCGGAATTCGGTTCGCAGAACCTGCCGCTGCTACAGCGGATCGCGCGGATCGCCGAGCGTGGCAGGTTCGACATGCTGTTCTTCGCCGATGCGGTGAACACCGGCATCGACGCCCATCCCGGCATGATGGTGCGCTTCGAGCCGCTGACCCTGCTCGCGGCACTCGCCATGGGCACCGAGCGCATCGGCCTGGGCGCCACTGTCTCCACCACCTATTCCGAGCCCTACAACCTCGCCCGTGCCCTGGCCTCGCTCGACCATCTCAGCGGCGGGCGCATCGGCTGGAACGTCGTCACCGGCTCCAGCCCCGATGCGGCGGCCAATTTCAGCCGCGACCAGCACCCGCCGCATGCCGAGCGCTATGCCATGGCCGCCGAATACCTGCAGGTGGTCAAGGGGCTGTGGGACAGCTGGGAGGAGGATGCGATCGTCGGCGACAAGCAGCGCGGCATCTTCGCCGATCCCGCCAAGCTGCATGTGCTGAACCACGAAGGGCAGTACTACCGGGTCAAGGGTCCGCTCAACATCACCCGCCCGCCGCAGGGCTATCCGGTGATCCTGCAGGCCGGCGCCTCGGAGGCCGGGCGAAACCTTGCCGCCGCCACCGCCGAGGTGGTCTTCACCGTGCAGCAGGAGATGGAGGGCGCGCTGGCCTTCGCGCAGGACCTGCGCGACCGCTGCGAGCGGGCCGGGCGGCCGCGCGATGCCATCCGCATCCTGCCGGGCGTCTGCCCCATCATCGGCCGCAGCGAGGCCGAGGCGAAGGCGAAGATTACCGAACTGGCGGCGCTGGCCGATCCGCAGGCGGCGATGCGCGTGCTGTCCGACCGGCTGGGCCACGACCTCTCCGGCTATCCGCTGGACGGACCGCTGCCGGAACTGCCGCCCTCCGGCATGATGCAGGGCCATGCCGTCACCCTCACCGCCATCGCCCGCAAGCACCAGATGACCATCCGGGAACTGCGCGATTTCACGTCGGCCAGCTCAGGCCACCGCCTGGTCCTCGGCACGCCGGAGATGATCGCCGACGACCTTGAAGCCTGGTTCCGCAGCGGTGCCGCAGATGGCTTCATGATCAAGACCACCCATTATCCCGGCCCCTTCGAGGAATTCGTGGACCAGGTGGTGCCGATCCTGGTGCGGCGCGGGCTGTTCCGCAGCGAATACGAGGGCCGGACCCTGCGCGAGCACCTGGGCCTGCCGCGGCCGGAGCATCCGGCGCGCGGCTGACCCGGTCGCGTCCCGGCCGCCTTACTGCGCGGCCGCCAGCTCCGGCGCGCGGGCGGCTTCCGCCCAGGCGGGGAGGCCCAGCAGGCGGCGCGGATTGTCCCGCACCAGCAGCGCGGCATCGGTGTGGGAGAGGCCGTGATGCAGCATGCTGCCCAGCGTCATCCGCAGCAGCTCCGGCGCCGGCGGCATCCAGCCAAAGAAGCAATCCGTCGTCAGCACCACATTCTCCGCCCCGACCTCACGGATGATCTCCAGGCATTCCGCCATGGGCAGGCGCTGGAAGGCGGGCGTGAAGCCGATGGCGCAGAACTCCACCGTGCCGCCGGCGGCGACGATGGCGCGGATATCCTCCCGCGTCGCGCCGATGGAATGGCTGTCGGGGTGCTGGAACATCACCTCCCGCACGCCCAGGCGCCTGGCTTCCGTCACGACCGCCACGCTCTCACGCGGAGAAATATGGCCGGTGGCCACCATCATGCCGAACGCGGCCGCGATGGCCAGGCAGTCCGTCACCTCCGGACGGATACGGCCGGCGGAATCCAGGACCGTCAGCCCATCCTCGGGTAAGAACTTCTTCGCGCTCTCCAGGTAGCCACCGAGATAGCGGCTCATGCCGCCACGACGCTGGTCGGCCTCGGCGCCCCAGGTCGGCATGAAAAGGACACGCGCGCCCTGCCGCGCCGCCGCTTCCACCGCCACGGGCAGGAAGCCGCCGGCGCAGGGATTCATCGTGATGGAGGGGAAGGCCTCCGCCCCCAGCCCCATCTGGTTCAGATGCCAGGAGATGGTGGTGGTCGGGAAGAAATGCGACTTCATGACGATGCCGGCCATGCCGGCGGCGGCGGCCTGGCGCAGCTCCTCCGCATCGCTCTGGCGGGTCGGATGAGCGAAGGTGAATTCGGGGAAGCCGTGGTGGTGCAGGTCGACCGCCCCGTGCAGCAGGGCGTCCAGCGCGGGCATGGCCGGCATGGCGCCCTCGCGCGGCGACAGATGGTCGATACGGTCAGTCATGACTGCTGTCCTGTTTCCGGCCGCCAGCGCGACGCGCGGCGCTCCAGGCGGCTGATGAGCATGTCCAGGCCGCCGGCCAGCACCAGCACCAGCAGGATGCCGAAATAGACCTGCGGGGTGCGGAACATGGTCCGGTTCTGGGTGATGAGGAATCCGATGCCATCGGTGGAGGCCAGCATCTCCGCCACCACCACGCCCACCGTGACTAACGCGCCGCCGACACGCAGGCCGGAGACGATGGCCGGCAGCGCGGCGGGGATCACGACCTCGACCATCATCGGCCAGAAGCGCGCGCCCTGGGCGCGGGCCATGGTGATGAGATTGCGGTCCACCAGCTGCACGCCGGCGGCCGTGGACAGGATCACCGGGAAGACGCCGTAGAGGCTGGCGAACCAGACCTTGCTGGCGGGTCCGATGCCGAACCATGCCGTCATGACGGGATAGATCACGATCAGCGGCAGCGCGTAGAACGATGAGACCAGCGGCAGCGCCACAGCGCGGCCGAAGGGGGAAAGGCCCACCGCCAGCCCGATCAGGCTGCCCAGCCCATAGGCGAAGATCAGTGAGACCAGGATCTCGCCGAAGGTGAAGGCCAGGGCGCTGGCGAAGAAATCCCACTCCGCGAAGCCCTCTATCAGCGTGGCGCTGGGCGTCGCCAGGATGACCGGCGGTACCCAGCCGGCGCGCGGGGCAATTTCCCACAGTGCCAGCAGGACCGCCAGGCACAGCCAGCGCAACGCCACCGGGGAGAGGCGCCAGCCGCCCGCCTTCGCGCCCGTGGGGGCCGGCAGGGTCGTGGTGCTCACGACTGCCTCCGGATCAGGCTCCAGATCTGCTCGCGCAGCTTGCCGAAATGCTCGGTCGCCATCATCTCCCAGGTGCGGGGGCGCGGCAGGTCGATCTCGATGCGCGCCAGCACCTCGCCCGGGCGGCCGCTGAGGACCACGACCTCGTCGCAGAGATAGACGGCCTCGGTCAGGCCATGGGTGACGAAGACCACGGTCTTGCGGTGCTGGTCCCAGATGCGCAGCAGCTCATCGCCCAGCGTCATGCGGGTCTGCTCGTCCAGCGCCGCGAAGGGCTCGTCCATCAGCAGGACCGGCGGGTCCTGGCAGAAGCCGCGCGCGATGGCCACACGCTGCTTCATGCCGCCCGAAAGCTCGTGCGGGTGGCGGTTCTCGAAGCCCTTCAGGCCCACCAGATGCAGCAGTTGCTCGGCTTTGGCCTCCCGTTCGGCACGCGGCACGCCGCGCAGCTTCAGCGGGAAGGCCACATTCTCCAGCGCCGTGCGCCAGGGCAGAAGGCTCGCTTCCTGGAAGACGACGCCGATGCGGTCCGGCGCGGGGCCGGTGACGGGCGCGCCGCGCACGGTGATGCGCCCCTCGCTGGGCTTCACCAGCCCCGCCATCATCATCAGCAGCGAGGATTTGCCGCAGCCGGAAGGTCCCACCAGCCCGACGAAGCGGCCGGGCGCGATGGAAAGCCCGATGTCACGCAGCGCCAGAACCGAACCGCGGCCGGTCTCGTAGCGATGCGTGAGCCCCTCGACCAGGATTTCGGATTGCTGCGCCCCGGCGCCATGCAGGTGGTCGGGACGCTCGGCCAGATGCAGGCTCATGCGGTTCTCCAGGCGCCGGCGCGGCGCTCCAGCGCGCGCAGCGTCTCGTTGACGATGATGCTGAGGGCGGCGGCAATCAGGACGCCCGCGAAAAGCTCGGGCATCTGGAAAGTCTCTCCCCAGGTGGTGAAACGCTGGCCCAGCCCGGCGCGGGAGACATACATCTCCGCGAAGATCACGCCGGCGATGTTGAAGATCATGCCGAGCCGCAGGCCTTCCAGGATCAGCGGCAGCATCGCGTTCCAATAGATCTCGGTCCATATCTGCCGTCGCGTGGCGCCATTCGCATGAGCGAGGCGCAGCAGGTCACGCGGCACAGCGGCGACCGCCGCCGATGTCGCGATGACCAGGACGAAGAGCGCCTGGAAGACCCCGAAGGCGACCTTCTGCCCGAAGCCGATGCCGAAGAGCAGGATGAAGACCGGCAGGAAGACCGATTTCGGCACCGCCGCGATAAAATGGAAGAATGGCTTGAAGGCGCGGCCGAGATAGGGACTCTCGGCCAGCACCAGCCCGATGCCGACGCCCAGCGGCGCGGCGATGACCACCGCCAGCGACACTTCCTGGATCGTGACCCAGAGATGGCGGCGGAAGCTTTCATCCGCCATCAGGGAAAAGGCGCGTGGAACCACCAGGCTGGGCGGCGGCAGCAGCCGGGCATCGGCCAGGCCCGACTGACTCGCCACTTCCCAGGCCAGGAACAGCGCCAGGATCACCGCCGCCTGCGCGAGCAGGACGGCGCCACGTCCACGCGCCGCCATGGTCAGGCGTCGATCGCGGTGACGGGGAAGAATTCCGTCGAGAACATCGACTTCGCCGAGGGCAGTTCCTGCAGCCCGGCCAGCCGGCCGAGGGCGAGCGAGTTCTCGACCCATTCCTCCTTGATCGTGCCGTCATCCGAGAGGCCCATGATGGTATTCTCGAATTCCAGCTTCGCCACGGCGGGGGAGAACTTGCTCTGCTCCTGGATGAAGTTCACCGTCCAGTCCGGGTTCTTCTTCATGTAGCGCGTGGCGGAATAGATGCCGACCAGCGCCTTCTGGATGGCGTCCTTCTTCTGCGTCAGCACCTTGTCGGCGGCGACCCAGACATCCGGCAGGTTGGGCTGCATGGCGGTGCCGAGATCGACCACCACCTTCGCGTCGCCCGAGGATTCCAGCTGATACGAAAGCGGCGGATAGGCAACGATGGCATCGACATTGCCAGCCAGCAGCCCCGGGATCAGGCCGCCGCCGCCCAGCGGAATGCGGGAGACCATGCTGCCCGATTGCTGCGCCGCCCAGAGGGCGAAGAAATCCGTGGTCGAGCCATTGGCGCTGACGCCGATCTTCTTGCGCGCCAGGTCCTTCACGCCAGAGAGCGGGCTGTCCTTCTTCGCCATGATCTTCCAGCCGCGCGGCGTCAGCGTGCCCGCGCCGATGATGGTGGCGGCGACACCACGCTGCTTCGCCAGCGCCACCCCGGGCGGGAAGTAGTTGATCATATCGGCCTCGCCCGCCGCCACGGCCTCCATGGCAGCGGAGCCGCCGGCGAAGCCGGTGAACTCGACCTTCAGGCCCAGCTTCTCGAACAAGCCGAGCTTGTTGGCGGCATGAACAGGCAGCACCGGGCCGTAATTCGGCGTGCCGCCGACGCGCAGCAGCGTGGTCTGGGCCAGGGCGGGGCGCTTCAGCGCCGCAGATGCGAAGAGGCCGGCGCCGGCAGCCACGAGGGCGCTGCGGCGCGTCAGGGGAGCGCGCATGAGACGTTTCTCCAATATGGCCAGTCATCCCTGCCGGCCTTTCCCGGCGGAAGCTAAAGGCCGGCACAGCCTCTGTCCACCGAATTGTGCATACGTGTGCACATTGCCGCGCATGACCAGCAGTCAGGAAAGCTCGATTTGCTCGTCTGTTGCTCCCGTTTTCCCCGTTGCCAACCAGTGGATCAGAAGGCCATCACGCCCATACGCCCGAGTATGCGCATCCGTGTGCGCGGCCTTTCGCACCAGTGACCGCGGCCGTAGGATCCGTCCATGCCCCCATCCGGCAACGGCGCGCCGCGCCTTGACCAACGTGTCACCGTCATCACCATCGCCCAGCGCGCGGGCGTTGCGAGTTCCACCGTATCCCGCGCGCTGAATGGCGATACGCGCATCTCCGCCGCCACGCGGGAACGGATCGCCGGCATTGCCCTGGACCTGGGCTATATGCCGGACCCGCTGGCGCGCACCCTTTCCGGCGGGCGCAGCGGCCTGATCGGACTGGTGCTGGGGCCGGTGGAAAACCCCTTCTACGTGGCGCTGCTGCAGGAGGTGGTGGCGCAGGCCGCCACGCTGGGGGTGCGGCTGCTGATCCTGCATCTCGGCGCCGGTGCGCTGGAGGAGGAGACCGCCCGCGCCCTGCTGCAATACCGCGTGGATGGCTGCCTCGTGACATCGGCGCAGCTTTCCTCCCACATCGCCAGCATCTGCGGGCAGCGCGGCGTGCCCGTCGTCATGCTGAACCGCGTGACGCGGCTGCGCGCGTCCTCCGTCTCCTGCGACAATCTCAGCGGCGCCGCCGACATGGCGGGCTTCCTGCTGGCCGAAGGGCATCGGCGCTTCGCCCTGGTGGCCACCGACAGCGCCAGTTCCACGGCGCTGGAACGCGAGGATGGCTTCCAACGCGGGTTGGCCGCTGCGGGGCTTGAAGCGGTACGCGTCAGCGGCGGCACATCCAGCTGGACGGGCGGCTTCATCGCGGGGGAGCGGATCGCCGGCCTGCCGGCGGAACAGCGCCCGGATGCCATCTTCGCCGTCAGTGATGTGATGGCGCTTGGCGTCATCGACGCGCTGCGCCGTGCCGGGTTGCGGGTGCCGGAGGATATTTCCGTCACCGGCTTCGACGACATCGAGGAAGGCGCGCGCCCGACCTATATGTTGACCACCATGTCCCAGCCCCTGGTCCCGATGGTGCGGCGCGGGCTGGAGCTGCTGCTGGCCCGCATGCGGGACCCGTCCATGCCGGATGAGATCACCCTGCTGCGCGGTACCCTGACGGTGCGGGGCTCCACGCGCAGCAGGGCCTGAGGCGTTACCCGGCGACGAAGCCCTTGATCGCGCCCATCATCGCCTCCGGCTCATCGGCGCGGATGGAGTGGCTGCTGTTCTCGAAGATCCGCAGCGCGGAACCGGGGATCAGGCGGTGGATCTCCTCGGAGAATTCCGGTGCGCAGATCCAGTCGTGCCGGCCAGCCAGGACCAGTGTCCTGGCGGTGATGCGCGAGAGTTCCGGCCGCAGGTCGAAATTCCGCAGGAAACCGCCTGGACGGAACGCGCGGTCGAGGGCCAGTGGCTCATAGAGCGTGCGGCTGCGCCCGTTCTGGCTGGCCTTGGGGTCATGGGTGGTGGAATAGAGCGGCCCCATGACGGCGTAGTATTCCCGCAGATCCTCCACGGTCAGCAGCTCACCATCCCAGAGTTTCTGGGAGACGCGCTGCTGTTCCGGCGTGCCGCGTTCCCGCACGATCTCCTGCGCGCGCGCAACGAAGCCGGAATGCGCGGCGGTGACGACGGCGACGAGATGCGAGACGGAAGCCGGATAGCGTGCCGCATGGGCCAGGGCCACCATGCCGCCATAGCTCGTGCCGATTGAGACGATGGGACCGAGGCCGAGATACTGGCGCAACGCCTCCAGGTCCTCGACATTCTCGTCGAGCGTATAGCTCTCCGGGTCGCCCTTCGCGGAGCGCCCCTGGCCGCGATGGTCGATATAGACAAGCTGCATCTCTTCAGCGAGCGGCGAGAAGCCCGGCTTGAAGCCGGAATGGTCGCCGCCCGGGCCGCCATGCAGGACGAAGGCCACCGGGCGCTCCCGCATCCGCGGGCCGTCGGGCACCAGCCCCATGCCCTCCACGTCGAAATAGATCTCGGTTCCGCGAATCCTGGCGCGCATCGCCCGGGCCTCCTCTAGCAGTATCCGACAGGATGCTCGCACGGCCGCGGCCAAGGCGGAACCCATACCCCCCGGAGGCAGGCTTAGTCCCGCTTCGGCGCCAGGCTGTCCCGCAGGCGGAGGACGCCCTCGCGCAGGGCCTCCACTTCCTCCGGGCGAGTGATCGGGGTGCGCTCCCACCAGCCGGGCAGGCTGCGGGCCTTGGCGTAAAGTTGCCGCCCCTCCTCCGTCAGCGTCACCCGCACCTGCCGCTCATCGGCGGCATCGCGCGCGCGCTGGACCAGCCCGGCCGTCTCCAGCCGCTTCAGCAACGGGGTCAGCGTGCTGGATTCCAGGAAGAGCTTCTCGCCCAGCGCTCCGACCGTCCGGCCGTCCCTGGCCCAGAGCAGCAGCATCACGAGATACTGCGGATAGGTCAGTCCAAGCTTGTCCAGGATCGGCTTCTGGGCGCGCTGGATGGCGTGGGCCGTGGAATGGATGGCGAAGCAGAGCAGATCGTCGAGGTCAGGGCATGCAGAAGACATGGTACGGGGCATCCTCAGGGCTAGAAGGATTATATTCCCCATATAGGTCGCACACGATTGAGGCGTGCGCGCCAGTAAGGCATGACTGCCATGCGGGAAGAACAGTCGCGCGCGATAAGGTAGCGGACTATAAACGCCCCAACACATCTTCCCACGCAGCCATCCCAGGATCACACATCATGACCGCCTTCCGCACCCTCCTCGCCGCCACCGCCCTCCTCGCCACCTCCGCCGCCGCCGCCTCCGCCAACCCCCTCACGGTCCAGAGCCAGGGCGAGACCTTCGCCGTCCAATACGCCGCTGACCACACCGGCAACATCCTTGGCGGCGGCGCCGTCCGCACCGAAGGCAACGGCAACAGCCTCCGCATCATCCACCTGAACAACGCCTTTGCCCGCCAGCCCAGCGGCATCCCCACCTTCTCCGGCGGCTCCGAAGGCTCCATAGCCTATCTCCCCCTCCCCGCCAGCATGAACCTCGTTCACCGGTAATCTTCCCCCAGGCGCGGCGCGCGGCACCGCGCGCCGCGCCTCCGCCCCCTCGCCTTGGGCGTCAAATATTATTCCACATATTCATCTAAACGGCTGACGAACGGCGCAGGCAGCGTTAGGCTGCCCGGGATGAGCCCGAGCCGACCTCGCGGAAACAAGCCCCGCATCCATGATGTCGCCCGCCTCGCGGGCGTGTCCCTCATGACGGTCTCCCGCACCATGCGCGGTTCTGAATCCGTCACGCCCGAAACCAGGCGCAGGGTGCAGGATGCCGCGCGCTCCATCGGTTATGTACCGGACCGGGCGGCAGGCGCGCTGAAGGCGGGGACAGGCAATCTTGTCGGCGCCATCATGCCGAACATCCATAACATTCTGTTCGCGGAGATGCTGCAGGGCCTGGGCGATGGCCTCAACAGCCATGCCCTGGCGCTGTCCGTGGGCATCAGCCGCCGCTCCCGCGCCGAGGAACGGCGGCTGGTGGGCGAGTTCCTGGCCATGCGCCCCTGCGGCATCGTGCTGCACGACACCCAGCATCTGCCGGAAACGCGCGCCCGGCTGCAGGATGCCGGCATTCCCATCGTCGAACTGGGCGACCTGCCGCGCAACCCGATCGACATGGCCGTCAGCTTTTCCAACCGCGCCGCCGCGCGCGCCGTCACCACGCATCTGATCGGGCGGGGTTACCGCCGCATCGCCTTCGTCAGCATCCCCTTCCGCTCCTCCACCTCCAGCCGGCTCCGCATGGCCGGCTATCGCGACGCATTGCGGGCGGCCGGCCTGCCCTTCGACGAAGACCGGGTCATCGAGACGCCCGGGGGCTATCCGGAAGCGGAGGTGGCGCTGGACAGCCTCTGGCGCATCACGCCCCGGCCAGATGCGATCTTCGGCGCCAGCGACGTACTGGCCGTGGGGATGCTTCTGGCGGCGCAGCGGCGCGGCATTTCCGTACCGCGGCAACTGGCGGTGGCGGGCTTCGACGACCATGCGGTGGCCGGCGCCATCTCGCCCCGCCTGACCAGCTTGTCCATCCCGCGTTACCGGATGGGCGCCACCGCAGCGGATGCCATCGTCGCCCGCATACGCGGCCAATCCATGCCGGCAATTTCCGATCTCGGTTTCGAGTTGATCGAGGGCGAATCCACCTGAGCGCAGCCGGCGGGATGCGACGCTAACCCGCCGCGATCTCCTTCTCGGCCCACCGGTGCATGTCGCGCCACAGGCGCAGTTCGCGGCGCGCATCCTCCAGCGCGCGATGCGCCGGCGGACCTTCCGCCTCTTCTGCCCGCATCGCCGCGGAACGGATCCTGTCGACAGCCGCCTGCCACCCGGCCTCGGGCAGCCCGGCCCGCCGCAGCACGGCCAGGATGGCGTCACGCTGCGCTTCCTCAGTGTCGCGCAGCCGCAGCGCGTGGCGCGGCAAACCGGCGGCACGCAGCAGGCGGCTGTTCCATTGCCCATCCCAGGACGGCGCGGAGGCATAAAGCTCGTGGCCCGTCAGCGCCTCCAGCATGCGCCGGGCCACGCGGTCATGCGGCTCCCCCTCCCGCCGCAGCCGCTCCAGCGGAATGCCATGCACCCGCTCCGCCTCCTCGCTCCATTCCTCCCAGTCCGGCGCGGGGCGGATCAGGTGGCTCTCCTCCGTGCCATCCTCGGCAGCCTAGCCCACTTCCACGGGAAATCCGTGCTTGCCCAGGCTGCTGGCCTCGAAGTCGAGAAAGATGATCACGGGTCAGCTGCCAGCCGGTTCCACATCCGGGCTGATCTGCGAGGCTGGACCGCCGGGGGATCTCCGTTCCTCATCCTCCGGACGGACGCGCTGGCGCTCCAGGCGTTGCAGGCGTTCCTCCGGCGTCTCCTCGCTGAGGGGCTCGGGCTTCTTGGTCGGGGTGTCCATCATCCTGTCCTCCATGCCGCCAGAACGCCCGGGCCGCCGGATGGTGGCAGCGGCGCCGCCGAGGTCAGCCGATGCGCCGCCCGCGCGCCGGGGCACGGGCAGGCTGGTCGGGCTCCGGTCCCGCCATCCGCGTCACCACCTGCAACAACGCTGCCCGTCCCGGCACATCGAGCCGCCGGTAGGCCCGGAGCAGCGCCTCCTCATCCCCCGCCAGCAGCCCCAGCGAGGCCTGTTCCTCCTCCAGCAGCTCCTGTGGTGGCTGCACATCCGGGTCGAGCCCGACGAGATAGGAGACCGAGGTGCCCAGCGCCTCCGCCAGCCGTACCAGGCGCTGCCCGCGCGGCACCGGCGCCTTGCCCGCCCGCAGCCGCTCCAGGAAATCCTCCGGCAGCCCGGCCTGCCGGAAGGCCTCGGCCGGGTCGATGCCGAGCCGGTCCAGCCGGCTGACGATCCGCTCGGCCATGGGCGGGATGTCGATCTCCATGCGGCACTCCCTTCGCGTCGTGACGGTCTGCACGTCCTGAACGCCGATGGCGGCGGATATGGCAGCACATCATGCATCGGTCAGCCACCACATGCGTTGAGTCGAGGTCCGCCAACCCATTGAGGAGACCTGATCCATGCAGGAAAGCTACCGCGATACCTACATCACCGGTCTGGTCAACGCGCGCGCGCTGGAAGTTCAGGCCATCGAACTCATGTCACGCCAGCTTGATCGCCTGCAAAGCTACCCGGAAGTGGAATCCGTGTTGCGGAAACATGTTGCGGAGACCGAGCAGCAGCGCGACCGCCTGGACCAGCTGCTGCAGGCGCAGGGCACGTCGCATTCCAGCTTCAAGGATTTCGTCACGGGGGTGATGGGCAATATGGCCGCCATGGGCCATGTGCCGATGCAGGATGAGATCATCAAGAACTCTCTCGCCAACTATGCTTTCGAGCATTTCGAGATCGCCTCCTATAAATCCCTGCTGACCCTGGCCGACCTGGCCGGCGATACCCAGGCCCCGTCCGTGCTGAAGCTCTCCTTGAGCGAGGAGGAGCGGATGGCGCAGTGGTGTGAAGACAACCTCGACGCCATCACGCGCAAATATGCCTCGCTGCGCGCGCAGGGCGAGAAGGCCGGCATCTGACCGGCACACCCACAGAAAAGCCCGCGAAGGCACTGGCCTTCGCGGGCTTTTTCATGGTCCCGGCGGCGGGGCTGCTCCGCCGCCGGGATTAAGAGGTGGCGTTCAGATACGCGCCGCCTTGTCGTCGGTCTTGTCCTGCTTCTCCAGCCCCGCCTGGGCAGCACCCTTGTCGATACCGGATTTGGCGGTGTCGCCCAGGTCACGGGCGGCGTCCGTCACCGTCTCCCGCACGCCGCGCGCGACATCCGCGACCGTATCCCCCAGGGAGGATGCCGAAGGCGCGGAGCCGCTCAGCTTGCTCCGCACCTCCTGCACCCGGTCGGTCACAACCTCCTTCGCCTGCTCATACTGCTCCTGCGCCATGCCGCCGAGCTGGCTGGTCATCGCATCGCTGGCATCGCCCATCAGGCGGTCCTCGGTCTGCGTACGCGGCAGCAGCGCACCCAGCGCGGCGCCGACGGCCAGGCCCAGCGCGCCCAGCAGCAGCGGCTGCTCACTGGCCATACGGTTCAAGCCATGACTCATCTGGCCGCCATACTGGCTGGCACTGCCCATCGCGGAATTCCAGCCCTGGCCGGCCATATGCGTGGCGTCATGCCGGTAGGCACGGGCCGTGTCGTTGGCGGAGCCCAGCGCGTCACCGACACTGCCGGCCATGCCGGAAGCCGCGCCGGCCATCGAGGAGGCGGCGTCGCTGGCCGCCGAAGCCGCCGCGCCGAGCGCGTCGCGTGCGCTGCTGGCCGCGGAGCCGATGGCGCTGCCGACGCTGCTTGCCACCCCTTCCGCACCATCGCGCAGGGAAGCCGTGGCATCCGAGACCCGGTCGGTGATGCCCGGGCCGGAGGCCTGGTGGACGACATGCATGCGGGTCGAGGGCGAGGGCGGCGGCAGGGCCCGCTGCGGCTGCAGGGGCACGGCCTGCTGATGCGGGGCAGTGCGGTTCTGGCTGCCGAGCAGCATCCAGCCGATACCGGCGCCGATCAGCAGGACCGGCAACGGGTTGTCCCGCACGGAAGTCCCGAGGTTCCGCACGAATTCGGCGCCGCCCGAGCCGCGCGCGTAATCGACGACCTGGTCCATGATCTGGCCGGGCGACATGCTATCACGCAGCGCATCGATGGTCTGTGTCACCCGGGCGCGGGTCTGTTCGACATCCGCCTCGATATCCGCGGCGGAACGGGTATCGGAATGGCTGCTGTCGCTCATCGCACGGCCTCCTTGGCCAGGGTTGCGTCGCGGGAAACCTGATGCGCGGTCCGTTCCGGCGTCAGGTTGGCCGCCTTCATCTTGTTCATGCCGGAACGCAGAAGCACATAGGCGATGCCGGCGACGACGATGCCGACGATGAAGCCGGCAAGCCAGGTGGTGAGGCCGAAGGTGACCAGCAGGGCCACCACGGCCTGCAACAGGATCACCACCGCCGCCATCAGCAGTGCCGCGGCGATGCCGATGGATGTCGCGGCGGTGCCGACCTGGCCGATCTTCTCGTTCAGCTCGGCGCGTGCCAGCTGAACTTCCTTCCGGACCAGCGAGGATGTCTGCTGCAACAGATCACCCAGCAGGTCGGGAACGGTCCTGTTGGTGTCGGACGACATCAGGACGTCCTCCCGCCGGACCCGGTTTCGTCGATCGTCGGCATGCTGCCCGGCGCGGCCGTGCCGGGCTTATGCGCGACGGCGCCGCCCAGCGTGGCGGCCGGCATGGTCGCTGGCTGCAGCGGCGCAGTGCCTGCGGCGCTTCCGGTGCCACCCGGCACCCAACCCGGCGCGCGGTCCGTCGTCGCCGCGCCACCCGCAATCCCCGTGCCGCCTGGCATCCCGGTCCGGCCCGTCAGCCCCCGGGTGCCGGTCGTGCCGGCCTGGCCATCCGAGGAACTCTTGGCGAAGCGCGCGAGGGCGAAGCCCGCCACCACGGCGGCGCCGAAGAAGGCCGTGGGCTGGCGCCGCGCGAAGCCGCTGGCCTCCCGCATCAGGTCGCCCACGCTGCGCTCCCGCAGGGATGCCGACACGCTTTCGATGGAATCGGCCGCGGAGCGCACGTGGCGCGCGATTTCCGGCGAGGAGCTCTCCAGGTCATCGGCCACCCGGCGCGTCGCCTCCGCCAGGCCGGCGCCGCGCTCGGCGCCCATCTCCTTGCCGCGCTCGGCCAGATCCTCCGCCTTTTCCATGGCCGCGGAGGACAGGTCCTGGCCGACGGCCTTGATATCCTCGACCGCCTTGCTGCCCTCCGCGCTCACCTCATCGGCAACGCGCCGGGCCTCCTGCTTCACGGCCGCACCCTGCTCCTGCAGGGTCGCGCGGGTCTTGTCGATGGTCGATTCTTCACCGGGCTTGCCGGACATGCCGCCAGCCTGTCCTGCCGGCGGCTGCCCTCCCGGGGGTGGATAGCTTGAACTCATGGCCGTTCCTCTTTTCTTACATACGGGCGGCACCACGTCGCGCCACGGCTTGCGCCGGCACGGCCCTGGCAGATGTGCTCAATGGCCTTGGCCAAGAAAGAATGGGCAAAAGCAACAATAGTTGCCGCTGCACGACGAAGGAGGAAGAGAGCGTCGGAAAATGACAAGGTCCCGCCATCTTCCTTTTGATCCTTCACGTAATATTCCGTCGCAAGCAGCTTGAGCTTGACGGGATAGCGCGCGCTGCTGATTGCCCGCCCGCAGGCTGGCTCACGCCCAGGTCAGGAGCGACTTGCAGGCGGCATGGCCCGAGGGGGAGATGAACCCGGCACTGCGTGCCGCGTTATGGCGCAGAGCCGCCGTGTGACCATCGCGGCGCCTTCCCATGGCAGCGGAGTATGGAAGCGTGGCCCAGCAGGTTCCCCTGAGCCGGTCGGACATCGCCGGCGAGACCCGGGATGACGGCACCATCCAGATCGCCGGCGACCTGGCCTACAAGCAGCTTGTCTTCGTCAACATCGTCTTCCATGGCCGGCCCGGCGAGCCGGGCTGGGTGCTGGTGGATGCCGGCATCCCCGGCACGGCCGGACGCATCCGCCGCGCCGCCGCCGAGCGTTTCGGAGAGGGTGTGCCGCCGGCCGCCATTGTCATGACCCATGGCCATTTCGACCATGTCGGCGCGCTGGAGGAACTCGCCCGGGAGTGGGATGTGCCGGTCTACGCGCATCCGCTGGAGAAACCCTACCTGGACGGCAGCAGCGCCTATCCGCCCCCGGACCCGACGGTCGGCGGCGGCGCCATGGCCCTGCTCTCACCGCTCTACCCGCGCGGCCCGGTGGATGTCGGCCCGCGCCTCCGCATGCTGCCCGAGGACGGCAGCGTGCCGGAGATGCCGGGCTGGCGCTGGCTGCATACGCCCGGGCATTCGGTGGGCCATATCTCGCTCTGGCGCGAAGCGGACCGCACGTTGATCGCCGGGGATGCCTTCGTCACCACCGCCAGCGAATCCGCCTATGCCACCGCGGTGCAGGAGCCGGAGATGCATGGCCCGCCGAAATACTACACGCATGACTGGCAGGCCGCGGAAGCCTCGGTGGCCAGACTGGCGCCGCTGGAGCCGGAGCTGGTGATCGCAGGCCATGGCCATGCCATGAAAGGCGCGGAGATGCGGCAGGCGCTGCACCGGCTCTCGCGCGAATTCGGCGCGCTGGCCGTGCCGGATGGCGGCCGCTTCGTGGATGCGCCCCGCCGCGCCGAGGACGGCACGGCCTATGCCGATCACTGAAAACCCGGAACTTTCACACGCGTTGAGGGCGAGGAACAGCATAGACCGGAGCGATCCTTTTGCCCGCCACCGCCTATATCAACAGGATCGCCACCGCCGTTCCGCCCCATGACGTGCATGACGGCTTCATCGCCCAGGCCGGCAGGCTGCTGCGGGAGCCGCGCCGGCTGGCCTTGTTCCACCGCATGGCCGAGCGCAGCCATATCGCGCATCGCTGGTCCTTCCTCGCCTGCAATGCCGGGGATGGCCCCGCTATCGACACCGAGGGCTTCTACCGCCTGGGCCAGTTCCCCTCCACCGCCGCCCGGATGCAGCGCTTCGAGCGGGAGGCGGCGCCTCTGGCGATCCGCGCGGTGGAAGCGCTGGAACTGGGCGATACGGCGGCGGGGCTGACGCATCTGATCACGATCTCCTGCACCGGCTTCGCCGCGCCGGGTGTGGACTTCGCGCTGATCCGTCATTTTGGCCTGGATCCGGGCATCGAGCGCAGCATGGTCGGCTTCATGGGCTGCCACGCCGCCATCAACGGCCTGAAGCTGGCGCGGCATATCGTGCGTTCGGAACCCGGCGCGCGGGTGCTGCTGGTCAGCCTGGAACTCTGCACGCT
Source organism: Roseomonas marmotae (assembly GCF_017654485.1). NCBI lineage: Bacteria > Pseudomonadati > Pseudomonadota > Alphaproteobacteria > Acetobacterales > Roseomonadaceae > Roseomonas > Roseomonas marmotae. Next base: position 3,338,189 of record NZ_CP061091.1, read on the forward strand.
GCACCTCCAGGAATCCGATGACCTGGAGCAGGTGCTCAGCTTCCTCATCTTCGCCGACGGCTGCGCCGCCGCCCTGGTGACGGCGGAGCCGGAGGGCATCGGCATCGAGAGCTTCCAGGCCCTGCTGGTGCCGGAGACGGAGCCGCATATCAGCTGGCGCATCGGCGACCAGGGCTTCGACATGGTGCTCTCCGGCCGCGTGCCAGCCGGCGTGGCGCAGGGGCTGCGGACGGGTACGGCGGCCGTGCTGCGCGGCGCGGCGCAGGAGGAGATCGGCCTCTGGGCCATCCATCCCGGTGGCCGCTCCGTGCTCGACGCGGTCGAGAATGCGCTGGAGCTGCCGCCCGAGGCGCTGCGGGAATCCCGTGCCGTGCTGCGGGACTACGGCAACATGTCCTCGGCTACCGTGCTCTTCGTGCTGCGGGAGATGCTGCGGAATTCCAGCCCGGGGCAGCGTGGCTGCGCCATGGCCTTCGGGCCGGGCATGGTGGCGGAGACGATGCTCTTCCACCGGGCCGGCGCGGCATGAGCCGCCCCGATTTCTCACGCCGCGCCACCACGCCTGAGCTGATGGATGACGCTGCCTGGGATTTCGAGACCTTCCAGGGCTGCCTGACGGATCTGGCCCGCGTTAACCGGCTGACCCTGGCCTATCGCCCCACCCTGGCCTTCCTGGACGGGCTGGCGCGCGAGGGCCGCCTGCCGCGGCAGCGCCCCCTGCATATCCTGGACGCCGGCAGCGGCCATGGCGACACGCTGCGACGGATCGCGCACTGGGCCGCGCGGCGCCGCATTCCCGTGCGGCTGACGGGCATCGACCTCAATCCCTGGTCCGCCCGTGCCGCCCGCGCGGCGACGCCGCCGCATCTGCCCATCGCCTGGGAAACTGGCGACGTGCTGGCGCATCGCCCGGCGCAGGAGGTGGACGTGGTCATCAGCTCGCTCTTCGCCCATCACCTGGAGGATGCGGCCCTCCTGCGCTTCCTGCGCTGGATGGAAGACACCGCGCGGCTGGGCTGGTTCATCAACGACCTGCATCGCCATCCCCTGCCCCACCGTGCGTTCACCCATGCCTCCCGCCTGATGCGGATGCACCGCTTCGTGCAGCATGACGGGCCGGTCTCCATCGCCCGCGGCTTCGTCGCTTCAGACTGGCGGAGGCTTCTGGCAGCGGCGGGCGTGCCGGAGGATGCGGCGAGCATCCGCTGGTGGGTTCCCTTCCGCCTCTGCGTCGCCCGGCTGCGCTGATGCCGGGGCCGCATGACGCGCTGGTCATCGGCGGCGGCATCGCCGGGGCGGCCCTGGCGCGGCAGCTGGCGGCGGCCGGGCGGGACGTCCTGCTGGTGGAGCGCCAGGAGCAGGAGCATGACAAGGTCTGCGGTGAATTCCTCAGCGGAGAAGCGGCCTTCTACCTCCGGCAGCTCGGCCTTGACCCGCTGGCCCTCGGCGCCCTGCGGGTGGAAGGGGTGGCGCTGGCGCGGCATGGGGAGGCGCTGCATCACTCCCTGCCCTTTCCAGCCCTCAGCCTCTCCCGCCGCCGGCTGGACGAGGCCATGCTGACCCATGCCGCCAGCGCCGGGGCGGCACTGCGCCGTGGCGCCGGCGCGCGGGAGCTTCGGCGGCAGGGCGCGCTCTGGCAGGCACGGCTGGAGGATGGCGGCGTGGTGGAGGGACGCGAGGTCTTCCTCGCGACCGGCAAGCACGACCTGCGCGGCTGGCGCCGCCCGCCCGGCCGGCAGCCGGACCTGCTGGGCTTCAAGCTGCATCTCCGCCTCCGGCCCGGGCAGGCGGCGGCGCTGGGCCGCTCGGTGGAGATCGGCCTCTTCCCCGGCGGCTATGCCGGGTTGCAGCCGGTGGAGAACGGGCGCGTCAATCTCTGCCTGCTGGTGCGGCAACAGACTTTCGCGGGGCTGGGACGGCAGTGGCCGGCGCTGCTGGCCCATATCGCCGCGCATTGCCCACATCTGGCGCACCGGCTGGAAGGCTGTGGCGCGGAGCGGCAGCGCCCCCTGGCCATCGCCGCCATTCCCTATGGCTTCGTGCAGCGGCAGGGCGACGGCTGCTGGCGGCTGGGGGATCAGGCCGCCGTCATCCCTTCCTTCGCGGGGGAAGGCATGTCCATCGCGCTGCACAGCGCGCGGCTGGCGGCTGCCTGCCATCTCGGCGGGCAGGATGCGGCGGCTTATCAGCGCCTGCTGGCGCGCGATGTCTCGGCGCTGGTGGGCCGGGCCACGCTGCTCTCCCGCCTGATGGTCTCGGAGCGGGGGCAGGCGCTCATCATGGGGGCATCTCGCGCGCTACCTCGGCTGCTGGCCGTCGCGGCCCTCCTGACCCGCCTGCCCGCGCCCGCCCTGCGGCGCTGCGGCCTGGACCCCGCCGAGGCTCTGGCGCACACCGCCTGAGCCTCAGGCGGCGCGCTTCCTCAGGTGCCGCCGCGTATTGTCCAGCAGGCGCGTCAGCAGGGCCAGCCGCTCCGCCGGCGTCCGGCTGGGGCGGCGCAGGATCAGCCGCTCGCCTTCCAGCTGCGCCGCCACGCCCTGCGGCCCCGCCTCCAGCCGCCGCACGCCCAGGCGGCGGCAGTGCAGCCGCAGCCGCGCCAGGGCCAGCCAGTGCCGCACCGGTTCGGGCGGCGGGCCGAAGCGGTCCTCGATCTCCTCCGCCAGTTCCGCCAGCGCGCCAGCATCGCCCTGCCGCAGGATCTCGCCCAGCCGGGCATGGGTCTCCACCCGCAGCGCGTCATCGGCGATGTAGTCCTCGGGAATGCCGGCGCTGATGCCGACGGCCAGGCTCGGGGACCACTCCTCTGGCAGCGGCTCCCCCCGCGCCTGGCGCAGGGCGCGGTCCAGCAGGTGCTGGTAGAGCCCGATGCCGATCAGCTTCACATGCCCCGCCTGGGTCTCGCCCAGCAGGTCACCGGCGCCGCGCAGGTCCATGTCCCGCGCGCTGATGGCGAAGCCTGCGCCGACGCGGTCGAAGGCCTCCAGCGTCTTCAGGCGGCGGGCGGCGGCGGCGCTGGGCGGGTCTTCCGGGTCGGTCAGCAGCAGGATATGCCCGCGCACCCGCCCGCGCCCGACGCGGCCGCGCAGCTGGTGCAGCTGCGCCAGCCCGAAGCGGTCGGGGTGCCAGACCAGCATGGTATTGGCGCGCGGCACATCCAGCCCCGTCTCGACGATATTGGTGGAGAGCAGCGCATCCGCCCCGCCCTCGGCGAAGCGCACCATGGCGGCGTCGATCTCCTCCGGCGGCATGTCGCCATGCGCCTCGATCAGCTTCAGGCGCGGCATCAGGCGGCGGAGGCGCGCGCGCATCGGCGCGATGTCGGCGATGCGCGGGCAGACGATGAAGCTCTGCCCGCCGCGCTGTCGCTCGCGTTGCAGCGCCTCCTTCAGCAGCGCGTCGCTGGCGGGGATCTGCAAGGTGCGGATGGGCTGGCGGCGCGCGGGCGGGGTGGCGATGACGCTCAACGCCTGCAGGCCGATCAGCGCCGATTGCAGCGTGCGCGGGATGGGTGTCGCCGTCAGCGCCAAGCTATGCACGCCCTCGCCCAGCCGGCGCAGCATGGCCTTCTGCCGCGCGCCGAAGCGCTGCTCCTCATCGATGATGACGAGGCCAAGCTTCTTGAAGCGCACGCCCTTCGCGGCCAGCGCCTGCGTGCCGATGGCGATGCCGATCTCGCCGCTGGCCAGTCCCGCACGGGTGGCGCGCGCCTCGCCCGCCGGGCTGAGGCGGGAGAGCGGCTCGATCCGCGTGCCCAGGGCGGCGAAGCGGCGGCGGAAACTCTCCAGGTGCTGGCGCACCAGCACGGTGGTCGGCGCCAGCAGCGCCACCTGATACCCCGCGAGCACGGCGGCGGCGGCGGCCCGCATGGCCACCTCGGTCTTGCCGAAGCCGACATCGCCGCAGATCAGCCGGTCCATCGGCCGCCCGGCGGCGAGGTCGCGCAGCGTCGCGGATATCGCCACCTCCTGGTCGATGGTCAGGGAATAGGGAAAGCCCTGGGCAAAGCGTTCCATGGCCCGGCGCGGCGGACGCAGCACGGGGGCCGTGCGCGCCTCCCGCTCCCGCGCCAGGCGCAGCAGGGCCTGGGCGGTCTCGGCCAGCTCGGCCTCCACCTCGGCGCGGCGCCTTGGCCAGGCCTCGCCGCCCAGCCGGTCCAGGGTCACGCTCTCCGCCTCCGCGCCATAGCGCCAGAGGCGGTCGGTCTCATCCGCCGGCACCAGCTTCGTGGCGCCATCGGCGTATTCCAGCCGCAGCCTGTCCTCGCTGATGCCGTCGATCGTGACGGCCTCCACGCCCCGCAGCGCGCCCAGCCCGTGGTCCAGATGCACCACCGCATCCCCCGGCTGGAGCTGCCCCGCGCCGAAAGCCAGCCCGGCCGAGGGCTGCCCGCCTTCCCGCGCATAGGCGGGCCGCACATCCGCCAGCGCCACCACCGCCGCGCCCGCCGTGCGGAAGCCGGCCACCAGGGCACCATCGAGCCGGGCGAAGCAGCGGGCGGCGGCGGCGCGCAGCGCCAGCCAGCCCGGCAGCGGCGTGGCGGCCTCGCCCAGCCGTTCCTCGGCCAGCCGCAGCAGGGCGCGGGCGGCACGCGGCGGACCGGCCAGGGCGACACGGCGCCCGGCTTCCAGCTCATCCTCCAGGAATTCCAGGAAGGCTTCCTCGGGGTCGCCCTCCTCCGAGAAGCTGGGAAGCCGCCCGGGCGGTTCCTCCGGCGCTTCCGGCAGCAGGGTCACGGCACGCCCGGCCACCGCGTCCTTCCAGGCAGCGGCATCGAGATAGAGCGCCGCCGGCTCGCTCAGCGGCGGCGCTTCCTCCTCCGCCGCCAGCACGGCGAGACGGGTGCGGAAGGCCTCGGCCACCTCGCGCTCCCGCGCCGCGCGCAGTTCCTCCACCTCGACCTCCTGCACCAGCCGGGCCTTCGGCAGCAATTCGAAAAGGCTCACCAGCGCGGGATAGAAATCCGCCAGCCCATGCTCGGCGCCAGGGGGCAGCGGCAGTTCCACTTCTGCGCCGGGGTCGATGATCTCCGAGGCCGGGCCCAGCATCACCGCCTCGGCCTCCGCCACGCTGCGCTGGGTCAGGGGGTCGTAGCGGCGGATGCAGGTGATGCGGCCTTCCGCGTGCTCGACGCGGCAGGGCTGCCCATCCTCGGCGGCGGGGTAGAGGTCCAGCACGGCACCGTGCAGGGCGGCCTCGCCCGGCTCATCCACCCGCGCATCCAGGCGGTAGCCCAGGCGCAGCAGGTCCTGCTCCAGCTTCCCGGGGTCCAGCGCATCGCCTTGGCGCAGTACCAGGCTCCGGAAGGCGGCGGGCGGGGGCAGGCGCTGCGTGGCGGCGGCGATGCCGGCGATCACCAGCCGCGGGCCGGTGGCCGCCCGCGCCAGGGACGACAGCACCGCCATGCGGCTGCCCATCACGGCACGGCTGGGCGAGGCACGGTCATAGGGCAGGCAGTCCCAGCCCGGCAGCAGAAGCACCTCCACCTCCGGCCCCGCCAGCGCGCGGGCGGCGCGGTGCAGACGGGCGGCGCGGGCTTCCGAGCGTGCCAGATGGATCAGCCCTCCCTCCCCCGCCTCCGTGGCCTGTTCCAGCAGTTGCGCGGCCAGCAGGCTCTCGGGCTCGGAATCCATCTTTGCTCCTGGTCATCATGCGCCCCTCCGGCTTGGGGGCCGCAGCCGCATAACGCCGGGACCGGCAGAAAGTCGGCCCGTGCCGGCGAGGCGGAACCCCCTTCCGGAACCGGAGTTATGGGAACAGGGGAAAGGTGTCCGCCACGGCGGGCAGTTCCTCTTTTCACCTGCAAGGAGCAGCTATGATGGCCGAAGCCGAAGACAGGAAGGACACATCCGGCGCTGACCGGCTGATCGAGGATACTGCCGGAGTGCAGCCCTCGGCCCCGACAGGCACCTCGGGCGCGCAAGGCATAGCATCCGGCCATAACCCCGGCGGAACGGCACCAGGCGGCGGTCCTGGCGCGGGGCTGGGCAGCATCGGCACAGGGGGTGCGCCCACGGGCGGATCGCCGACAGGCGCAGTGAAGAAGGGCGGCCGATGAACGGAGCCGATAAGTCCTCCTCCGGCAAGACGGCCGGACCGACCGCAGCCGGTGACGGCGGCATGGACAGCAAGCCTCCGGCCTGACGGTGCAGCCCCCGGGCCCGAGGCCGGGGCGCCGCCCGCTCAGGCCAGGTCCGCCAGGATGCTCGGCACCTCGCCAGGCAGCTCCCGCGCCAGGTAGCCGACCAGCCCCTGTGCCTCCGCCAGGCGTCGCCCGGCCTCCCCATGGGTATAGACGCCCCAGAGCGCGGCCTGCAGCGGCGTGGCGCCCTGCGCCAGCAGCCCGGCGACGATGCCCGAGAGCACATCGCCCGAGCCCGAGGTCGCCAGCCCGACATTGCCCTGGTCGCAGGACCATGCATCGCCCTGGGGCGTGACGATGCGGGTGCAGCCGCCCTTCATCACCACCACCACCTGCAGCATGGCGGCGGCATGCCGCGCGGCGGAGAGCGGATCGGCCATCACCTCCTCCCGCGTGATGCCCAGCAGCCCCGCCATCTCCCCGTCATGCGGCGTGATGACGACGCGGCCGGCATGGCGGCGCAGCGCCTCCCGCTCCCGCGGCAAGGCGGCCAGGGCGGCGGCATCCAGCACCAGCGCGGGGCCGGAGAGGCTGCGGAGCAGGCCAACGGTCAGCGCGTCGCTTTCCGGCCCCTCCATCATGCCGGGGCCCAGCGCCAGCGCCCTGGCGCGCCCGCCGCGCCGCCCCAGCAGCGAAGCCGCGGCAGGGGCGATCTGCCCGTCCTCCGTCTCCGGCAGGCCGAAGACGCGGGCCTCCGGCAGGGCGATGCCCATGGAGGGCGCCAGGCTGGCGCAGCTGGCCATCTGCAGCCGCCCCGCGCCCGTCCGCAGCGCGGCGATCCCGGCCAGGAGGACCGCGCCCGGCACTTCCAGGCAGCCGCCCACCACCAGCACGCCGCCGCGCGCGTTCTTGTCGTCGCCGTCATGATGCTGCGGCAGCGGCATGCCGCGCAGCAGCGCCTCGGTGACCGGGGTCTCGCCGCTCATCGCGGCGCACCGCCATGCGGCTGGGTGGTGGAGCGCGTGCCCTCCCGCTCCACCGGTGTGGTCAGGTTGTAGTGCCGCAGCACCATCCCACCCTCCAGCCCCAGGCCGGGATCGAAGGCATATTCCGTCACGCCGCAATTGGCGACGTCGCCCTCACGGTCGATGGCCAGGATTTCCTCCTCCGTCAGCCCTTCCAGCAGGTAGCGCAGGCAGAGCACCACCACCTGATGCCCGACGATGAGCACGCGCCGCCCGCCATGGCGCAGGCAGATGCTGTCCAGCGCGCTCCGCAGCCGCAGGATCACGTCGCACCAGCTCTCGCCCCCCGGCGGCCGGTGGTAGAACTTGCCGAGGGAACGGCGGAACTCGGCCTGCTCCGGGTAATGCTCGGCAATGCCCTGGCTGGTCAGGCGGTCCAGCACGCCGAATTCCTTCTCGCGCAGCCGCTCATCCAGCACCATCGTGCCGGAGCCGTGCCGGAAGCCCGCTTCCTCGCGGATCAGCGCCGCCGTGTGGCGCGCGCGGCGATAGGGGGAGCTGAAGACGATCTCCGGCTGCTCCCCGTCCGGCATCGCGCCGAACCAGCGCCCCAGCGCGCGGGACTGCTCCTCCCCCAGCGGGCTGAGCGGCACATCCACATCGCGTTCCGCGATGTCGATCCGCGCCTGCCGCGCCGCCTGCGCGGCGGCGCGCGCGACATTTCCGGCACTCTGCCCGTGCCGGACGATCCAGAGCCGCTCGGGCCATCCCTGGGGCATCGCCGTTCCTTCCGTTGCTCTGGCGGAGAACGCGCGATGCGGCGCCGGGTGTCAGGTGCCGCAGAAGGTCTGCTGCACGCGCTCTTCCGGCTGGGGCGGCAGGGTATAGCGCTCCAGCCCCTCGCGCTCCTCAAAGGGACGGGAAAGGACATCCAGCAGCGCCTCAAACGGCGCGAAGTCGCCATAGGAGACGGCGGCGTTCAGCGCCGCCTCCACCTGATGGTTGCGGGGGATGTAGAGCGGGTTCGCCGCGCGCATGGCTTCGGCGCGCGCCTCGGGCGCCATCTCCTCCCGCTCCAGCCGCTGCCGCCAGCGGGCGGACCATTCATCGAAGGCGGCAGGCTCGGCGAAGAGCGTCCGGACGGCATCATCCTTTCCGGCCGCCGCGTCGCAGAGCGCGCGGAAGGTGAGCGTGTAATCGGCCTTCTGCGCGGACATCACCGCCAGCAGGTCCTGCGCCAGCACCGCATCCTCCTCCCGCTCCATGGAAAGGCCGAGCTTGCGGCGCATGCCACCGATCCAGGCATCCTCGAAACGCGGCACGAAGCCCGCCAGCACCTGCTTCGCCTCGGCCACCGCCGCATCCTCGTCCTCGGCCAGCAATGGCAGCATCGCCTCCGCCAGCCGCGCCAGGTTCCACTGCGCGATGGGCGGCTGGTTGCCGTATGCGTAGCGGCCGTAATAATCGATGGAGCTATAGACCGTGGCCGGGTCGTACTGGTCCATGAAGGCGCAGGGGCCGTAGTCGATCGTCTCGCCGGAGATGGAAGTATTGTCGGTGTTCATCACGCCATGGATGAAGCCCACCATCAGCCAGCCGGCGACCAGCTCCGCCTGCCGCGCCACCACGCCTTCCAGCAGCGCGCGATAGGGCCGCTCATGCCCCGCCAGACCGGGGTAGTGGCGGGCGATGGCATAGTCGGCCAGCACCCGCAGGCCATCCACGTCGCCGCGCACCGCGAAATACTGGAAGGTGCCGACGCGGAGATGGCTTGCCGCGACCCGCGTCAGCACGGCGCCAGGCAAGGCCGTCTCGCGCTGCACGGTCTCCCCGGTCGTCACCGCCGCCAGGGCGCGGGTGGTGGGGATGCCCAGGGCTGCCATGGCCTCGCTGAGGATATATTCGCGCAGCACCGGCCCCAGCGCCGCGCGCCCGTCGCCGCGGCGTGAGAAGGGCGTGGGGCCGGAGCCCTTGAGCTGGATGTCGCGCCGCTGTCCGTCCCGCCCGACCACCTCGCCCAGCAGGATGGCGCGCCCATCCCCCAACTGCGGTACGAACTGCCCGAACTGGTGCCCGGCATAGGCGAGCGCGATGGGCTCCGCGCCATCGGGGATGCGGTTGCCGGCCAGGATCTCGACGCCCTCCGGGCTGGAGAGCGCGGCGGGGTCCAACCCCAGGGTCTCGGCCAGTGCGGCATTCACCCGCACCAGCGCCGGCGCCCGCACCGGGGTCGGGCGGGTCCGGGCGTAGAAACGCTCGGGCAGGCGCGCATAGCTGTTGTCGAAGGCGAAGCCGGGCATGCGGTCAGTCCTTGAGGCGTCCACCGCCGATGCGGCGGTGGAGCGCTGGCGTCAATGCTGCAACGCCTGGGGTAGCCTGTCGTCGCTGCGGCTGGTCATCGACACGACACCGAGTTCCAGCAGGCCGAAGATGAAAGGCGCCACCCAGGCACGGTCCGAAAAGCCGAAAAGCCAGGGCGAGATCAACAGCACCATGCCTCCGGCCACATCCAGCAGCAGATGCATGCGGAACGGGATCACCTTCACCAGGCCGAGCCGGTAATTGGTCAGCAGGCTGTAGATGATGATGGAGAAGCCGACGGCCCAGAAGACCAGATGCTCATAACCGAAATTGGAGAAGCCCAGGGCATAGGGCGTGCCGATCAGGATGATGGCGAAGACATAGTCGATCAGCGCATGTATGCTGCGGGGTATCACGAGCTGTTCCTCCATCCGCCCTGCCATTGCCCGCGGCGTGGCAACGGCGTGCCCATCAGGAAACCCAGGCCCCTAAAGGGTCAGGCGCCGCCAACACCCTTGGTGACGACGCCGGTGCCCGAGCAGGTCTCGCAGGTGCGGCCGCTGATACGGCCGCTGCCCTGACAATCCGGACAGATGTCGTCACCGGTGCCGGGGGTGCCGGCGGGAGCGTCGTCGCCGGGCTTCTCGGCGCCGGAGGTCAGGGGCTCAATGCCATGGGGGGATGAGGATGACGGTCCTGTCATGATCGCTCCACTTGGCCGGTCCTGCGGTCAACGCCAGAACGCATTCTCTGTTGCAGGAACTATGACGATATTGCGACGCCACCGGGATAGAGGACGCGGGCAACTGCCGGCATCTGCGGCGGTTGAAAAGCGGTGCCGCTACGGGCGGTCGCAGTCATGCCGTCCATACCTGCCGGAATCCTGAATGATACCGCAATGCCAAGGCCCAGTTGTCGTCGTCGCCGATGGTTTTCACCTGCCGAGAAGCATGCGGGCGGGCTGGAAGCCCGGCCGGGCGTCGCGCTAGCCCATGGAGACGGAAACCCCGCTACGCCGGACCGCGCTGGTGCTCTCGGGCGGCATCGCGCTGGGCGCCTTTGAGGCCGGGCTCTGCGCCGCGCTGGAGGAAGCCGGGCAGCCGCGCCCGGACTGGGTGGTGGGCGTCTCGGCCGGGGCCATCAATACCGTCATCTTCGCCGGCAATCCGCCGGAGCGGCGCGCCGCGCGCCTGCGGAAATTCTGGGATTCCCTCTCGGACGACCCGCTGCCCGGCCTTTCCCTCTTCTTCGGCCCGCCCGCCGCGGGGGCCTGGCGGCGCGCCTATAACCGCAGCGCCGCCTTGCAGACCCTGCTGCTGGGCCGCCCGGGCCTTTTCACACCCCGCCTGACGCCGGGCGCGCTGGTCGGCAAGGCGCCCGCGCTCTACGACCTCTCGCCGCTGTGCCGGCGCCTGCCGGACGTGGTGGATTTCGATCGCCTGAACGGCGGCGACCTTCGCGTCACCCTCGCCGCCACCGATATCGTCAGCGGCGAGCGCATGGTCTTCGACACAGCCCGGGGTGCGCGGATCGAGCCGGAACATGTCGCCGCCTCCTGCGCCCTGCTGCCACTTTTCAAGCCGGTCGAGATCGGGGGCCGGCTGCTGGGCGATGGTGGCTTCGCGTCCAACACGCCGCTGGACCTGGTCCTGGACGAGCCCGGCGGGCAGGAGGTGCTTTGCCTGGTGGCGGAACTCTTCGCCGCGCCCGGCGGGCCGCCCCATTCGCTGTCCACCGCCGTCGCACGCGCCGGGGATCTGGGCTTCGGCAACCAGACGCAGCGCATTCTTGATGGTCATGCGCGCATATTGCGGCTGCGCGGCGCGGTCCGGCGGCTCGCCGCGCAACTGCCGGAGGATCGTCGCGCCGATCCTGAAACCGCCGCCCTGATGGCCGAAGCCGACGGGCCGGAGCGTGCGACCGTGGCTCGGATCGGCTATCGCGCCGCGCCGGACGAGGCCGGGCCGGGCAAGCTCTTCGACTTCTCCCGCGCCAGCATCGCCGAACGCTGGGAGGGCGGCGGGCGCGCCTTGCGGGAAGCGTTGCGCCGGCTGGCCGAAGCCGGAGACACGGCACCCGGGCTTACGCTGCACGAGGTGGAGGCCGGCCCCGCCATGAAGGGTTGAGGCCGCCGGCAACGGTGCAGGCACGCGCGTGTTGAGACGGAGGAGGCGACCATGACCCGACAGACCCCGATCAGCACGCCCGAGACCGACGGCACCACGCCCGACGACGAAACGCCCCCTGGCGCGACGCAGACGGCCCAGCATCTCTGCCGCCAGTGCGGCGGCACCGGGAAGGTGGAGAACGAGACCTGCCCCGCCTGCGGCGGCCGTGGCACCGAGACCGTCACGCTGGGCGACGCCTGACGCCTCAGCCGGCGGCGACCATCCTGGCGAAGGCGCCGCCCTTCGCCACCAGCGCGTCGTAGGGGCCGCTCTCCACGACCCGCCCGTTCTCGAGATACAGGATGCGATCGGCATCGCGGATGGTGGAAAGGCGGTGCGCGATGACGATGCGCGTGGCCGGCAGGCGGGCCAGCGCAGCCGTCACCGCAGCCTCGGTCGCCGTGTCCAGCGCGCTGGTGGCCTCATCCAGCAGCAGGATGGCCGGACGCTGCGCCAGCGCGCGGGCGATCAGCAGGCGCTGCACCTGCCCGCCGGAGAGCGTACGGCTGGCATCCGTCAACAGCGTGTGCAGGCCCATGGGCATGGCCATGACATCCCTGGCCAGGGCCGCTTCCTCCAGCGCCTGCCGGACCTCCTGCTCGCTGGCGCCGGACAGGCCGCGCACCGCGTCCAGGATGCTGCCGGGCGCCACCCGGCCATGCTGCAGGACCGTGCCCACCTGCTGCCGCAGCACCGAGGGGTCCAGGCTCCGCAGGTCGTGCCCGTCATAGAAGACACTGCCGGCCAGCGGCACTTCCAGCCCCAGCAGCAGCCGCAGCAGCGTGGTCTTGCCGCTGCCGGAGCGACCGGTGATGGCGACGAACTCACCCGGCGCCACCTTCAGCGAGAGGCCGGTGAGGATATCCCCCTCCCCGCCCTCGTAGCCGAAGCGCAGCCCCGTCACCTCGATGGCGCCGGAAAGCCGGCCCGGATCGGTGCGGCCGGCGGCGGGCTCGGGCGTCAGTTGCAGCAGGGGCCTGGCGAACTTCCAGGACGGCAGCTGCATGCCCGCCGCCAGCACCGCCCGCGCCAGCGCGCCTGCCGCGCTGGCATGCAGCCCGTAGGCCGAGAGAAAGGCCACCATATCGGCCAGGCTGGTGCGCGGCAGGCCATCCTCGCCCGCGCCATCCAGCAGGGCCAGGATGGCAGAGATCGCCGCCACCCCCAGCACCTGCCACAGCGCCAGCCAGCTTTCATGCAGATAGCCCACCCCCCGCGCCCGCACGCTGCGGGCACGCATGGCGGCGAAGCGGTCGGCCCAGCGGCGCAGCGCCCGGCCCTCGGCCCCCGCCAGCCGCAACTTGGCGATGCCGGTGATGAACTGGAACACCAGGCTGTCCGCCATGCCTTCCAGCGCCTCGCCATCCGCGAAGGCACGCGCCTGCCGCCATGCGGCGAAAAGCGCCACCAGCAGCACCAGCAGCGCCATGCCCAGCGCGGCGCCGGCCGCCGCCGGATGGCGCAGCAGCATGACGGCGGCGGAGGAGAGCAGCATGGCCCCCCCGCCTGCCAGCATCACCGCGAAGCCCCGCGCCGCCGCCGGCACCGCCGCCAGCGCATCGGCGCGCAGCGCGAGATCCGCCACCGTGAAGCGGTGCACCAGCCGCAGCGGCAGGCGCAGCAACCGGTCCCATATCGCGGCCTGCATGGCGCCGGCAGCGCGGGCTTCCACACGCTGCCGCGCCACCTCCATGGCCAGCCGCACCGCATAGCCCACCCCCGCCACCAGCCCCAGCGCGACGCCCAGTTGCACCAGCGCGCCGGACAGGCCCGCCGGGATCAGCAGGGAAAAGGCCAGTCCCGTGGCCAGCGGCACGAGCTGCCCCAGCAGCGCGCCGGCCAGCAGCGCGGCCACGATGGTCAGCTGGTCCGCCGCCGCGCCGCGCAGGCCGAAGCCCAGCAGCCTGCCCAGTGTCACCGGGCCATCCGGCAGCGGCGCCACCAGCAGTTCGGCCATGGGCTCCAGCATCGCCGCCACCGCCGGAGTCACGGGCTGGCCGCCCTCCAGCGGGTCCAGCAGCCGGTAGCCGCCGGGTCCCGGCAGCAGCGCCACCACGCGGCCGCCGCGCCGACCCAGCAACGGCCCCATCTCCCGCCCCCACCAGGCACCTTCCAGCCGCACGGGGCGCAGCCGGATGCCCGAGGCGCGGGCGATCTCATCCGTGCCGGGCAGCCGGTCCATATCGGCCTCCCGCAGCCGGGGCGGGCGGCGCAGGGTCAGCCCGGCGGCGCGCGCGACCAGCGACATGGCCTGGAACAGCCCGTCATCCGCCGTGGTGCCCGCAGCCTCACGCTCCGGCGGCGGCGGGTCGCCCAGGATCTTCGCCATGCGGGCGCGGGTCTCGGCCTCGGCGGCCTCCTCCAGCTCGGCACGGGCGCGCAGGCGGTTGGCCTCATCGGCCTCGGCCAGGCCGCGGATCAGCGGCATCGCTTCCAGGCAGGCGGCGGTCAGCGCGCGCAGGGCCTCCAGCCAGCCCGGCCGCGCCATGGCGGCCGTGGCGTCCAGCCCGCGCAGCCGCACCGGGGTTTCCGCCACCAGCCAGGCATGAGGCGGCAACGGCAGCAGCGCCGGCACCGGCACCATGCCGAACAGCGCCGCCTCTCCCTCCTCGACCGCAGCCCAGAGCCCGCCGGCCATGCCGCCGGCCCTGGCACCCTCCGGCACCGGAGCCTCCGACCCCGGGCGCAACGTCACATCCAGCGCCGGGCGCGGCCCCAGCGCGCGGCCGAGCCCGGAAGCCAGCAGCGCCGCCCAGCCCTCGGCCATCAGCGCCAGCCCATCGGCCCCCAGCCCCGCCAGGGCGGCGGGGTCCAGCGGCATCAGCTCCGTCCCCGCCATGCCCGTGGCGATCAGCGCCTCGATGGGTTCCTCATCCTCCGGCAGTCCGGCACCCAGCAGCAACCCGCCGGGGCCGACGGCACCCAGGCTCCAGCGCAGCCCGCTGGCGGTGGTGGCGAAGACCTGCGCCTCACCCCGCAGCACCATCCAGGCACCATCCCCGGCATGCAGCGCCAGCGGCTGCCCCGGTGGCAGGGGGCGGGTGCGGCGGGGATCGGCGTTCATGCCGCCGCCTGCAACAACCGGCGGTAGGGTCCGGGCTGCGCCGCCAGTGCGGCGGGCGCCCCCTGCTGCACGATGCGACCGCCCTCCAGCACGATGATCTCGTCGCAATCCCGCACGGCCGAGGGCCGGTGCGCCACCACCACCATGGTGCAGCCCCGGCGCCGCAGATTGGCCAGCACCTCGGCCTCCGTCACCGGGTCCAGCGCCGCCGTCGCCTCGTCCAGCAGCAGGATGCGCGGGTCCTGCGCCAGGGCGCGGGCCATTTCCAGCCGCGCGCGCTGACCGCCCGAGAGATTGCGTCCCTCCTCCGCCACGCGCGCTCCATAGCCGCCGCGCGCCATGATATCGGAATGGATGGCGGCGTCGCGTGCCGCCGCCTGCAAACGCTCATCCGGGAGCGTGGCATCCCAGAGGCCCAGATTGTCCCGCATCGTGCCGTCGAAAAGCACGAGGTTCTGGTCCACCACCGCCACCGAGCCGCGCAGCGCCGCGCGCGGGATCTCGTCCAGCGGGCGCCCGTCGATCCGCACCGTGCCGCTCCAGGGGCGGTGCAGCCCGGCGATCAGCCCGGCCAGGGTGGATTTGCCGCAGCCGGAGGCGCCGACGATGCCGAGGCGCCCGCCCACCGGCACCGTCAGGGAGATCCCGTCCAGCAGCGGCGGCGCCAGTGGCGAATGGCCGAAGCGGATGTCCTCCAGTCCGATCCGCCCTTCCAGGCGGCGGATGGGGCCGCTGCCGCCGGCGGCGGCGAATTCAGGCGCCTGCGGGTGGCGCAGCGTATCGTCCAGCAGGCCCAGATAGGCGCGGGCATCCTGGATCTGCGCGCCCAGCGCGGTCAGTTGCTGCACCGGCACGGCGAAGCCCAGCATCAGTCCCTGGAAGGCCACCAGCGCGCCCACCGTCATCTCGCCGGCCGTGACGCGCAGACCGCCCAGCACCAGCACGGCGGCGGCGCTGAGGACGCCGATGGCGGCGGGCAGGGAATCCGTCAGCGCCCGGCGCATCGCCAGCCCCTGCCGCAGGTTCAGGATGCGGGCCTGCCGGCCCATCATGCGCCGCAGCAACAGCACCTCGCTGCCGGAGGCCTTGTAGGCGTCCAGCATCTGCAGGCCCTGCCGGGCCTCGCCATTGGAAAGGCCGGTCTCCACCAGCAGGCGGTGGTTGTCATCCGCCAGCCGGCGGCTGAGGACACGCAGCGCCAGCAGGTTGATGGCGGATAGCCCCAGCACCACCAGGGCCAGCAGCCCGTCATAGGCCGCCATGGCCGCGAGATAGACGGCGGCGCCGATCATCGCCAGCAGGACGCGGCCGATATCGCCCGCCAGCAGTGCCGCCAGCCGGTCGTTCAGTAGCACGCGGCTCGCGATGTCGCCGGAGTGGCGCTGCGCGAAGAAGGTGACGGGCAGCCGCAGCACATGCCGCAGGAAGCGGTTGGCGCCACCCACGGCCAGATAGGTCTCCAGCCGCAGCAGCACGCGCAGTTGCAGCCAGGTCAGGCCGGCCATCAGCGCGGCCAGCCCTGCCATGGCCATCAGCAGCCCCGGCAGCCAGGACTGCAACTGCGCCACCAGCACCTGGTCGATGAAGACCTGGGAGGCCGCCGGCAGCAGCAGCCCCGGCACCAGCAGCAGCAGGCTGACGCCCAGCAGGAACCAGAAGCCCGGCCAGGCGCCGTCCAGCCGCGCCGCCAGCGCGCGCCGCAGGCTGGGCGCGCTGCCGGCGGGGCGGAAGTCAGGCCCCGGCTTCAGGCTGAGCACGATGCCCGTGAACTGCCGGGCGAATTCGGCGCCGTCCACACGGCGCGGCCCGCGCGCAGGGTCGTTGATGAACCACTGGTCGCCGCCACCGCCTTCCAGCACGACGAAATGGTCCATGCCCCAGTGCAGGATGGCCGGCAGCGCCATGCCGCCCAGCGCCTCCGGTTCCGCCCGGAAGGCCTGCACCTCCATCCCCAGCTGCCGCGCGGCGCGGGTGATATGGCTGGCCCGGCTGCCGTCGCGGGAGACGCCGCAGCGGATGCGCAGATCCTCCAGCGGCAGCCAGAGCCCGTGATGCGCCAGCACGATGCCCAGCGCCGCGGCGCCGCATTCGGTGGCCTCCATCTGCAGGATGGTGGGCGTGCGGAGGCGGCGCGGCATCAGGGCTCGTCGGAGAGCCAGCGCTGCAGGGCCGGGACGGCCAGGGCCACCAGCCGCATCCGCCGCACCGTCACCGCCGTCTCCGCCAGCGTGCCGCTGTCGATGCCGAAGCCCGGCCCCCGGCCGGAGGACCAGGCGAGGCCCTGCGGCCCCGCCGGGTCGGGCTGCAGGCGGATGCGTACCTCGAAGGGCGTGCCCAGCGCCTGGGTGAAGCCGCGCGCCAGCTGGTCGTTCTGCAGGGTGCGCAGCATGCCCGCGCTGCTGGCGGCGGTATCCGCCACCCATTCCACCTCGCCCCGGATGAAGCCGTGCTCCTCCCGCCGCGTGGTGGAGGGGGAGACCTCGGCCGCCATGCCCGGGCGCAGTTTCTTGCCATCCTCGGCGCTGACATAGACCAGTGCCAGCGGCACTTCCGGCTGCCCCTCCTCGCCGCGCGAGAGGGTGAGCAGGGGCGCGCCGCGCGTCACCGCCTGCCCCACCGCCGCCTTCATCTCCACCACCCGCCCGGCATAGGGGGAGAGCACGGTGCCCACCCGCTCCAGCCGCTCCCGCAGCGAGAGGACGGCGCGGCGGGCCTCGGCCGCCTTCTGCTCGGCGGCCAGTTGTTCCCGCTCCCGCTGCGTGCGCTTGATGGCGGCGTCCAGCGTCAGGGAACGGCGCTCGTTGCGCATCTGCTCGACCTGCTCGCGCGCCGTGAAGAGATCGACGCGGGCGGAGAGGGCGCGGTCGCGCGAGACGAGGTTCTGCCCGGCCAGCTGGCGCATCACCGCCTCCCGCTCGGCGGTCAGGCGGATGCGTTCCCCGGCGGCCTCCAGGCTCTGGCCCAGCGCGGCATCGCGCGCGGCGCGCCAGGCCTCGGCGACGGCGGCATCGCGCTCATGGAAGCGGGCCAGTTCCTGCCGCGCCGTCTCGGCATCGGCCAACTCGCCCTCGGCGGCGCGCAGTTGCAGGCGCAGGTCGCTCTGGTCGATCACCGCCACCGGGTGCCCGGGCCAGACGCGGTCTCCCGGCTGCACCAGCAGCCGCTCCACCCGCCCCTCTCCATCCGCGAAGAGATCGGTGACGCCGGCGGGGGCCAGCAGGATACCGCGGCCATGCACCTTCACCGGCACATCCACCTGCGTGGCCCAGCCGATCCCGCCCAGCAGCCCCAGCAGCAGCAGCCCGCCCGCCAGCAGGTGGCGCGGCCGCAGCACGGTCAGCGGTTCGTCGGTTTCCTGGGTGCCGGAGGCACTGGCGATCGCCTGGGGGCGGAAGAGAGGCGACGTCAAAGGCTACTCCGGTCAGCGGGCGGATCATTCCTCATCCGGCCCGGAATGCCCAGGGGTGATGATCCTCACCGTGGCGGATGCGGCCGGGGCGTGGTGTCAGGGCCACGTCCGGGCCGCTTGCGGCTGCTGTACAGCGCAGGCTAGGCTCCTTTCATTCTGCAAGGCGACCAGGCTGCGTGCCCGAAGACATGTCTCATCATGCCGCCCAGGCGGCCGGGTCGGCGGAGGCCGCCGCAACAGCCCGAAGCGGCCACAGACGGGAGCGCATGCGCCGGTGGAGCGGCCGCATCGCCACCCGTGCCGCCGGCATCCTGCTGCTGATGCTGCTGGTGCTGGGGGTGCTGGGCGGCGGCTCCGCCATGATCGACCGGCGGCAGGCGCAGATCATCGACGACCTCGCCATCCGCCAGCGTGGCCAGACGGAGGCGGTGGACGACTTCGCCACCAGCCTCTTCTCCTATACCGGGCTGTTGACCAGCGTGGTGCTGGGGGAGCTGCGGCCCAATGTCGCCGCCCGCCGCGTGCCGCGCCAGGTCGAGCTGATGACGCAGTTCCACGACCAGCTCGTGGAACGCACCGGCGCGCTGCTGGACCCGATCCTGCTGAGCACGACACGGGACATGATGAGCCGCATGCCGGTGCTGGGGCAGCAGATGCAGCAGGCCTTCGCGGAGGATGACCGCGCGCGCCTGAAGGTGCTGAGCGAAAGCTGGCGCACCAATGCCGTCACCTTCAACAGCCTGGTGCGGGAGGCGCGCCGCGCGGTGCAGGAGGAAGCCGACCGCAAGCTGGCGGAGGCGCGCCGGCTGGCGGATCAGAGCCAGTGGATGACGCTGGGCGGCCTCGCGCTCGGGCTGGTCGGGCTGCTGCTGACCTGGCTGGTGCTGGTGCGGCTGACCGCCCGCCCGCTCTCCGCCCTGGCGCGGGCGATGGAGGGCCTCTCACGCGGGCAGGCCGATGTCGCAGTGCCCGGCGCCACGCGTGGCGACCAGGTGGGGGACATGGCGCGGGCCGTGCTGGTCTTCCGCGAGAACCTGGTGAACAGCCGCCGCCTGGGCGAGCAGGCGCTGGACGGCGCGCGCCGCACGGCCGTCGCCACGCACCAGGCCTCGGACGCCATCGGCCAGATTTCCGAAGGTGCCATGACGCAGCTTTCGGAACTGCGGCAGGTGGCCGATGCGCTGGGCCAGACCAGCGAGGCGATCCGCGCCGTCAGCCACATCACCCAGGGTTCA
Source organism: Roseomonas marmotae (assembly GCF_017654485.1). Lineage (NCBI taxonomy): Bacteria > Pseudomonadati > Pseudomonadota > Alphaproteobacteria > Acetobacterales > Roseomonadaceae > Roseomonas > Roseomonas marmotae. Next base: position 3,357,410 of record NZ_CP061091.1, read on the forward strand.
CGCGACCAGACCGGGGCGGCGCAGCGGCTGCTGGCCGAGAGCCTTCGCAAGCTGGCGGCGCTCCTGGAGGTGGTGGAGGCGGTGGGCGAGGATACCGCGCGCGTCACGCGCATCGCCGCCACCATCGGCAAGGTGGCGACGCAGACGAATATCCTGGCCATCAATGCCGCCATCGAGGCCGCGCGCGCGGGCGAGCATGGGCGCGGGCTGGCGGTGGTGGCGGAGGAAGTGCGGGCGCTGGCGGTGAATACCGAGGCGCTGGCACAGGAAATCGGCGATGTGGTGCTGCAGGCCGGCGCGCGCGCGCGCGAGGGCGGGCAGAGCGCCAGCGCCGTCGGCGGCGCGATGGATGAGCTGGAGCGGCTGGTGGCGGAAAGCGCGCGCCTCTCCGGCGCCACCGCCATCGCCATGGAACAGCAGCAGTCCACCATCGCCTCCATCGCCGAGCGGGTGGAGGTGCTGACGCGCATCGGCCAGTCCAACGCCACCGCCGCCGAGGAAATCACCGTGACCATGATCGATCTCTCCCGCCTCGCCGCCGAGACGCGCGCGGCGGTGGAGCATGTGACGGCGGAGCAGCGGGAAGACGGACATGCCGGAAGCGCTTGAGCTGCGCCTGCCCCCGACGCCCGAGGCGGTGGGAGAGCTGATGGACCGGCTGGAAGCCTGGGCAGAGGAGGCGGAGCTGCCGCCCCGCCTGACCAGCCACCTGATGCTGGTCTGCGAGGAACTGGCGGCGAATATCGCCGGGCATGGTGCCGCCGCCGGCGCGGGCTTCATGGCCTTCTCGCTGCGGCAGGATGGCGAGGGGCTGCGGGTGGTGATCGAGGATGACGGGCCGGAATTCGACCCGCTCTCCGCGCCCGTGCCCGACACCGCGGCGCCGATGGATGACCGCGAGCCCGGCGGGCTTGGCCTGCATCTGGTGCGCCGCCTGGCGAGCACGGTTTGCTATGCGCGGGCGGATGGCCGTAACCGCGTCAGCCTGACGCTGGGCGCGCCGGGCTGACGCGTATCGAATTCGAGAAGGGGGACAGGCATGCAGGTGATGGATTCCGGCGTCGAGGGACTGAGGCTGGCGGCGCTGGAAGGACGGCTGGACACCGCCACGGCGCCGCAGATTGAACAGGCGGTGCTGCCGCTGATGGATGGCAAGGGCCTGGTGCTGGACATGTCGGCCGTGCGCTTCGTCAGTAGCGCCGGGCTGCGCGTGCTGCTGAAGCTGGCCAAGGCCGCTAAGTCGGGCAAGCGCGGCTTCGCCGTCTGCGGGTTGCAGCCGACGGTGCAGGAGGTCTTCGAGATCGGCGGCTTCCTGCAGATCATCCCAATCTTCCCCAGCCGCGGCGAGGCCATCTCGGCCCTCGGCTGACCTAGCCATGCCTGCCGTCGCCCCCGCCGGCCCGCCGCCGGAGACGCCGCCGGACATAGCGGGGGTGATGGCGGCGCTTGGCCAGCTGCTGGGCCTCGCGCCCTCCGCCGTGCTGCGGGGACGCCTGGCGCGGTCGGCGGCGCTGCTGCCGGCGCTGCGGCACCGCCCGCCCGCGATCGACGACCCTGCCTGGGCCAGGTTGATCGATGCCGTGACCGTGCCGGAGACGCGCCTCTTCCGTCACCCGGCGCTGCTGGAAAGCTTGGCGGAGACCGTGCTGCCGGTACTGGGCGCGCAGGCGGCCAGCCGGCCGCTGCAACTGGTCTCCGCCGGCTGCGCCACGGGCGAGGAAGCCTATAGCCTGGGCATGCTGACGCTGGGCGCAGGACTGCCGGCGCGGGTGCTGGGGCTGGATATTGCCCGCCCCGGCCTGGCCGCCGCCGAGGCCCCCTGTTGGCCGCCCGGCCCACCGGACCCGGCGCGGGACGTGCCGCCGCGCTACCGCCCGTTGCTGGAGCGGTCGGGCGGCGCCCTGCGCCCCTGCCCCGCCTTGCGGCAGGCGCTGCGCTTCCGGCGCGCCAATCTGCTCGACCCGCTGCCATTGCGGGATGCGGACCTGATCCTCTGCCGCAACGTGCTGATCTACATGCTGCCGGAAGCCCGCACGGCGGTGGTGGCCGGGCTGGTGGCGGCGTTGCGGCCCGGCGGCGCGCTGGTGCTGGGTGCCACTGACTCACCGCCACCCGGCCTGGGGCTGGAGCCCTGGCAGCCCGGTTCCACCGCCATCTGGCGCAGAAAATCTTGATGAGCGCGGGCACTGAACCGCTGGATGGGCTGATGGTGGCGGGGCAGGTCTTCCGCCTGCCACCCGGTGCCCGCGCGGTTCCGCCCCCTACCCCGCGCCCGCTGCCCGGCGCGCCCCCTGAAATGCTGGGCGTGGCGCTGCTGGAAGGACGGCTGCTGCCGGCCTGGGCGGGCGAGGCCGCGCCCATGGCCTGGGTGCTGCTGAAAGACGGGCTGATCGGCGGCAGCGGCTTCCATCCCGCCCCGCCAGGGGCGCCGCTGCTGCGCCTGCCGGAGGCGCCACCCCTTCCGCCCCCCGCGCCAGCCGCGGCCGCCGCGCCACCGCCGCCCCCCTCCCTTCCGCCACCCCCATCGATCGTGGTGCTGCGGCTCAGCGGCGCCACGATGGGCCTGCCCATGGCCGCCCTGCGATGCATCCGCGCCTGGCCGGAGCAGATCCTGCCCGTGCCCGGCAGCCCGCCCGGCCTGCTGGGCTACGCCACCACGCCCGATGGCCCGGCCCTGCTGCTGGAAGCCGGCTGGTGCTACGGCGTGGCGAATCCCGGGCCGCCCAGCCATCTGGCCCTGCTGCGGCACCAGGGGCGGCAACTCGGCCTGCCCTGCCAGGGCGCCGCTCCGGGCCAGGCCGCGCCGCTGCTGCCCCGGCTGGACGGCACGCCCGAAGGCGCCCGCATCCTCGCCCTGGCGCCCTGCCCCGCCGAGGCCCCGCCCCCCATACGGCAACCGCGCCGCCCCCTGCTGCTCTGCAAGGCTGGCAGCACACCCTTCTGCCTGCCGATGGAGGAGATCGTGGCCGTCATTCCACCGCAGCGCCTGCTGCCGCTGCCGCCCGGCACCACCCCCGGCATGGTGGGTGCCTGCGCGCATCGCGGCGCGGTGCTGCCGGTGCTGGATGCGGGATGGCGGCTGGGCCACGGCCGGCTGCCCCCGGCGCCGCCGCTGCTGCACCTGGCTGGTGATACTCCCTGGGCCCTGGCCGTGGCCGAGGTGCTGGGCCTGCGCCAGGTGCCGGAAGCCGGGATCTTCCCTGTCACCGGAGATCCGCTGGTGGCCGGCTTGGCATCCATCGAGGGCCAGCCGGTCCCCCTCTGCCGCGCCGCCGGCTTCATCGCATGACCGTCCCCGCCCGCATCCTGGTGGTGGATGACAGCGCCTTCATGCGGCTGGCGCTGCGCCGGATCATCGAACGGGATGCCGATCTGCGCGTCGTGGGGGAAGCCGCCGACGGGCTGGCCGCCATCGGCGCCGCCGCCAGCCTGCGGCCCGACCTGGTGGTGATGGACCTCGCCATGCCCGGCATGGACGGGATCGAGGCAACGCGGCGTATCATGGCCCTGCCCGCGCCGCCCGCCGTGGTGATGGTCAGCGCCCATACCCGGCAAGGCTCGGCCGAGGCGCTGCGGGCGCTGGAAGAAGGCGCGGTGGACTATCTCTGGAAGGATTCCGACCTCGGCGGCCCCGACCTCGCGCGCCTGGACAGCGAATTGCGCCCGCTGCTGCGCCACTGGGCCATCCAGCGCGGCAGCCTGCCCATGGCGGCGTCCCCACCCGCCCCCAGCGGCCCGATTACCATCTCGAAACCACCCGAAGTGGTGGTGGTCGGCGCCTCCACCGGCGGGCCGGAAGCGCTGGCCGGCTTCCTGGAAGGCTGCGGCCCGCTGCCGCTGCCCTGCGTGGTGGCGCAGCACATGCCGGCGGGCCTGGCGCCGGAACTGGCGGCCTCCCTCGGGCGGCGCCTGGGGCGTGCGGTGGTAGTGGCCGCCGACGGGCTGGCGCTGGCGCCGGGCATGGTGGCGCTCCTGCCCGGCGGCCATGACGGCGCGCTGGTCCGCCGCCCCACCGGGCTGGCGCTGCGGCTGCTGGCCTCCGCCTCGCCGGCACATCCCTCGGTGGATGTGCTGTTCCGCTCGGCGGCCGCCGTGGCGCAGGGCGCGCTGGGGGTGGTGCTGACGGGCATGGGGCGGGACGGCGTGGCCGGCGCCGCCGCCATGGCTGCGCGCGGCATGCCCATCCTCGCCCAGTCGCCGGCCAGTTGCGTGGTGGGCGGCATGCCCGGCGCGGTGATTCAGGCCGGGCTGGCCAGCCAGGTCGCCCCGCCCCGGGCGCTGGGTGCCGGGGTGGCGGGCCTGCTGTCTTCCATGCCACGCTGAAGCCATGACCCCCGCGCCGATCGACCGCGAGCTGCTGGACGCCTTCATCCCGGAATTCACCGAGGGGCTGGCGCGGCTGACGGCCGCCGACGGCGCCCCGGCCGCGGGGCGCGTGCTGGACGGGTTGCGCGCCATGGCCTCGGCCATGGGGCTGACACCGCTGGAACCAGGGCTGGAGGCCGCCGCCGCCGCCGCCGATCCCTTCGATGCCCCGGCGCTGCGGGCCGCAGCCGGCCGGCTGCGGCAGGCGCTGAACCAACTGGCCGAACCCGCCGCGCCCGCCCCGGTCACGGTGCTGGTGGTGGATGATTCCCCCACCATGCGCCGCATCATCCGCGGCATCCTGGCCGGCGATGCGGATTTCGCCGTGGTGGCCGAGGCCGCCGATGGCGTGGAGGCCCTGGCCGCCCTGCGCGAGCACGACCCGGCGCTGATCCTGCTGGACCTGGAAATGCCGGTGCTGGATGGCTTCGGCTTCCTGCGCCACTGGGCGCTGTCGGGGCGTGGCCCGGTGGTCGTGGTATCCTCCGCCGTCCCGCCGGGGTCGCAGCAGGCGCTTGCGCTGCGGCGGCTGGGCGTGGCCGCCGTGGTGGGCAAGCCGACCGGCGCCCTCTCCTTCGACCTTGCGGACAAGCGGGGGGCCGCCGTGCTGGCGGCCGCCCGCCGCGCCGCCGGGCTGGCGGCCTGACGCATGTCGCTGGGCGGTGATCTCGAGGACGAGCTCTGGCAGGAATTCGGCGCGGAGAGCGAGGAGCATCTCGACACCGTCGAACGCCTGCTGGCCACACCGCCGGATGCGGCCGGTGTGGCCTCGCTGTTCCGTGCCTTCCATTCGTTGAAGGGCATGAGCTCGGCGCTGGGTGCCGCCGGCATGGCGCGCGTGGCGCATCGTTGCGAGGATCTGCTGGGGCTGGCGCGCCAGGGCAGGCTCGCCATGACGCGGCCGTTGATGGACGGGCTGCTGGCGGCGCTGGACGCGCTGCGCGGCCAGCGCGCCACGGTGCTGCGCGGCCGGGGCGACGCGCCGCCGCCACCCGGCCTGCTGCAACGGCTGGAAGGGCTGGAAGGCGGCCCGCCCGCCGCCCCGCCGCCCGCCCCACCGGCCTCCGCCGCGCCGGAAAGGCTGCCGGAACTCGCGCCTCTGGCGATGATGCTGCGGCTGGAGGCCGCCGGGCTGGCCGGCGCCGCCCTGGCCATGGCCGGCCCCTCGGCCGAGGCATCGGCGCTGGCCGGGGAAGCGGTGCGCCTGGGCCTGCAGCGCCTGGCCGCCACCCTGAAGGGCATCGGCACGGAGGACGCGCTGCCGCTGCTGGGCCGGCTGCGGCGGCAGTTGGATGCGCTGGCCGGGATCGCGGGGGAGGATGCGGGTGGCGCAGCGCTCTCCGCCGCCGCGCGGGGGAGCGGCGAGGCCATGCTGCCGCCCCGCCTCTCCGCCCTGGCGGGCCTGCTGGCGGAGGGTGGCGCGATAGCCCCGGCGGCCCGTGCCGCCGGCGAGGCCGCGGCGGCCCTGGGCCATGAGGCGCTGGAAGTCTGGATGCTGCTGGCCGAGGATCTGGCCGACCGCGCGCCCACCGACCCCGAGGCCGCCGACCGGCTGGCCGGCCTGGCCCCGGCGCTGGCGGCCCATCTCGAGCATGGCCTGCGGGAGGGCGGGACCGCGTGGCATGCCGTGCCCCCGCCGGCCGGCCCGGCGCCCGCCGCCGACGCGGTGCCGGAGGAGCTGGCGCATCTGTTGAGCACCGAGGGTCACCGTCGCGTGGAAGCCGCGCTGGCCGCCGGCCTCAACCTCTACCGTGCCCGGCTCGGCGTGCCCTCCCATGCCGGGGAGGAAGCGGCGGTGCAGGGCTGGCTGGAGCAGCAGCAGGCCGAGACCCTGACCAGCCGCACCCTGCTGGACACCGTGCCGCCGACGCTGGACATGCTCTTCCTGGCGCCGGCCGAGCCCGATGCCCTGGCCGCTGCCCGCGCCGCCTTCGATCCCGCCGGGCGGCTGCTGCTGGCCATGTCGCCGCTCCGCACCGCCACCGCCGCACCGGCCGGGGAGGGCGAGACCGCCACCCCCGCCAGCCTGCGCGTGCGGCAGGAGGCGGTCGATACCATCATCACCCTGGAGGCCGATCTGCACGCCGCCGTCCTGGCACTGGACGGGTTGCTGGAGCAGGAGGAAGGCGACGACCTGCCCGAGTTGCTGGCCAGCCTGTCCCGCCGCGCCGGGGGTGACGTGGCGCGGGAACTGGCGGCGCTCTCGGCCAGGCTCGGCCATGCCATGCCGCCGCGAGCCCGCGCGCGTTCCCGCCTCTCCCTGGCGCTGCGGCGGCTGGATGAAGCGGTGATGGAACTGCGCGTGGTGCCGATCGGCACCCTCTTCGCGCGCCTGCCGCGCATCGTCCGCAGCGTGGCGCAATCCTCCGGCAAGGATGTGGCGCTGGAGATGGAGGGCCAGGAGGTCCGCATCGACCGCGCGCTGGTGGAGTTGCTGGCGGACCCGCTGCTGCATCTGCTGCGGAACGCCGTGGATCATGGCGTCGAGCCGCCCGAGGCGCGGCTGGCCGCCGGCAAGCCCGCCCGCGCCACTTTGCGCGTGCGCGCCGAGCGCCGCACCGGGCAGGTGCGGGTGGAGATTTCCGACGATGGGCGTGGCATCGATCGCGAGGCGGTGCTGCGCGCGGCGCTCGCGCGCGGGCTGGTCGGCGCCGGGAAAGCGGCGGAGATGGACGATGCCGCCGCACGCCGCCTGCTCTTCCGCCCGGGCTTCTCGACGCGGGAGCGGGTGAGCGAGACCTCGGGGCGCGGCGTCGGCCTGGATGTGGTGCAGGAGGCGGTGCGCCGCGCCGGCGGCACGCTGGACCTGACCAGCACGCCCGGCCAGGGCACCTGCTTCACGCTGAACCTGCCGCTCTCCGCCTCCATGGCGGCGGTGCTGCTGGTGGAGGTGGCGGGCCATACCTATGCCTTGCCCGTCGCGCGGGTGGAGGCGGTGACGGATGCCACGGAGGATGCGCTGCCGCTGGCCGGCCTGCTGGGCCTGCCGCCCGGCGCCCCGGGCGTGACGGTGCTGCTGCGGCAGGCCACGGGCGGGCGGCTGGCGCTGGGCGTGGACCGGGTGCGGCAGCGCACCGAGCTGCTGCTGCGCCCCCTGCCGCCTGCCCTGGCCGCGCTGCCGGCGGTCGGTGGCGTCGGTGTCCTCGGCAATGGCGAGCCGGTGGTGATTCTGGAGCCGGACGGCATCGCCGTGCCGGAAGAATGAGGAGAGAAGCATGAGCGGCACGGCCGAGAGCGGCGTCGCCATCCTGGTGGTGGATGACAGCCCCTTCAACCGCCTGCTGCTGGGCAAGCGGCTGGCCGAGCTGGGCTATACCCGGATCACCACCGCGACCAACGGGCTGGAAGGCCTGGCCGCCATCGAGGCCGGGGCCTTCGACGTGGTGCTGCTGGATATCGAGATGCCGGAGCTGGACGGCATCGGCGTGCTGGAGCGGCTGCATGCCTCCGGCCGGCGGGAGCCGCCGGTCATCGTCATCTCCGCCCTGACGGAGATGAGCGCGATCGTCCGCTGCATCGAGCTGGGCGCCGAGGACTACCTGCCGAAATCCTTCGACCCGCCGCTGCTGCGCGCGCGCCTTTCGGCGGTGCTGGAGAAGAAGCGGCTGCGCGACTTGGCGGCCCAGCGCCTGCAACTGCTGGAGGCGGAGCTGGAAAGCGCGCGGCTGGCGCAGCTGGCGCTGGTGCCGCGCGATTTCGCGGCGCTGGAGGGCCACCGGCTGGCCCTGCATGCCGCCATGGTGCCGGCGCGGCAGGTCGGCGGCGATCTCTACGACGCCATGCGGCTGGATGATTCCACCCTGCTCTTCACCGTTGCCGATGTGGCCGGCAAGGGCGCGCCGGCAGGGCTGACCATGGCCCGCACCCTCGGGCTGATCCGCGCCGCCGCCCGGCTGCTGACGGCGCGGGACGGCGTGCCCGACCCGGCCGAGATCCTCTGCCTCGCCAATGACGACCTGTCGCACGAGAATGAGGAGGCGACCTTCGTGACCATCGCCCTGGGCGTGCTGGATATGCGGGAGGGCACCGGGCGCATCGCCGTGGCGGCGCACGAGGCCCCGCTGATCTACGCTGCCGGCCAGCCGCCGCGTCCCATGCCCGACCTGCCGCGCCAGCCGCCGCTGGGGGCGATGGAGGGCATCTCCTACCGCAGCCAGCCCTTCTCGCTCTCCCCCGGCCAGGGGCTGCTGCTCTATTCGGACGGCGTGACGGAGGCCGAGGACCCGGCCGAGGACTTCTTCGGCCGCGCGCGCCTGCTGGCGGAGCTGGAGGCGCTGACGGCACGGGAGGCGCGGCCGCGCGCGGTGGTGGAAGGCGTGTTCGATGCCGTCGCCCGCTTCGCCGGGGATGCGCCGCAGGCGGATGACATCACCGCTCTGGGGCTGCGCTTCGGCTAGGTTGCCCTGGCGCCGCGCAGGAAGGCCGCGAAGGCCTCCAGCGTGGTGTCGCTGACATGGTGCTCCAGCCCCTCGGCATCACTCTCCGCCACCTCGGGCGGCACGCCGACAGCCAGCAGCAGGTCCACCACCAGCCGGTGGCGCGCCCGGACCTTATCGGCCAGCGCATGGCCCTCGGCGGTCAGGAAGACGCCGCGGTAAGGCCGCGAATGCGCCAGCCCCAGCGCCTTCAGGCGGGAGATGCTCTTGATGGCCGTGGCATGGGAGACGCCGAGCCGGCGCGCGAGGTCGGTCGGCCGCGCCTCCCCATGCTCGCGCAGCAGGTCGTCGATCAGCTCGACATAATCCTCCAGCACGGCGGAAGCACGGCCAGCGCGCGCCATGGCATGGCGCGCGGCCTGTGTATCCTCTGCCGGGGGCTGGCAGGGATCGCTATCCTGATTGAGGGGCCGGCTGGTCATGGGGGCGGCAAGATGCCGCAGGGCGGCAGGTGGTGCAACCGCCACCCCCGCGCTCCAGCCCCGCTCTGGCTGAAAGGCGGGTCTGGCGCGGCCGATATCCCGCTGGCCACCGGGGCGAGGTCATGCCCCTCCCCGGCATATCCCGCTCTCTCAGTCCACGGCGATCCCGGCATCGGCCACCAGCTTGGCCCAGCGCGTGCGCTCCTGCGCCATGAACTGGCCGAAGGCCTCGCCGCCCATGCGGGAGGGCACGGCGCCTTCCTCCTGCAGCCGCTTCTCCACATCCGGCGTGGTCAGGCTGTCGGCGATGGCGGCTTCCAGGCGGCGGCGGATGGCCTCCGGCGTACCCTTCGGCGTCAGGATGCCGTACCAGGCGGAAGCGTGGTATCCGGGCACCCCGGCCTCGGCCACCGTGGGCACGTCCGGCAGGGCGGCGATGCGGCTCGCGCCCGTCACCGCCAGCGGCCGCACCAGCTCGCTCTGGATCAGCGAGACGACGGAAGGCAGCGTGGTCACCATGAAGGGGATATGCCCGGCCACCACGTCGTTCAGCGCCGGGCCGGCACCGCGGAAGGGCAGGTGCTGCGCCTCGATCCCGGCCATCTGGAACAGCAGCGCCGCCGCCAGATGGCTGGCCGAGCCGTTGGAGGCCGAGGCATAGCTGAGCTGGCCCTTCTGCTGGCGGGCTTCCTCCAGCAGATCCTTCAGGGTCTTCGCCTTGCTGCCGGGGCCGGCCACCGCCACCAGCGGCGCATCCGCCACCAGCGCCACGGGGTCCAACGTCTTCAGTGGATCGAACCGCATATTGGGGAAGAGCGACTGGTTGACCGTCATCGGGCCCTGGTTGCCCATCAGCAGCGTATAGCCATCCGGCTTGGCGGCCGCGACCTGGTCAGTGGCCAGGTTGCCGCCTGCGCCCGGCTTGTTCTCCACCACCACAGGCTGGCCCAGCACCGCCTGCAGCCGCGCTGCCAGCACGCGGGCGACGTTGTCGGTGCCGCCGCCCGGCGCATAGGCGATCAGCAGGCGGACCGGCCGGCTGGGCCAGGCTTCCTCGGCCCGCAGGGCGGAAGGCAGGGTGGCGAGCGGTGCTGCGGCCAGGATCTGCAGCAGGTGACGACGGTTCATTGGAGGCGTTTCCTTTGGTTTCTTGATGTGAGTCTATTCGGCGGCCAGCGGCGCGGCGGCCTGGGCGGCGGTCTGCGGCACCAGCAGATGGCCTTCGAAGATCCGGCGGGCCGTGCGCAGCACGCTGGCCCAGTGCACCACCTCCCCCTCCAGGGAGAGGCCGATGGCAAGCTGCCCGGCGGGATGCGCGATCCGCACCTCCTCGCCCTCGCCGGCGGCCAGCGGTGCCGCGACGGTACCGGGCAGCCGCGCCGCGATGGCCAGGGTGATGCCGCCCGTCACGGCCATGGCGCGATGCACGGCATGCGGCGTCAGGTAGCGTGCCGTCAGCGTCGCGCCGCCGCTGCCCGGCGCCAGCAGCGCCGGCTTCGGGATGACGCTGCCGGAGACATCGCCCAGGCCCATGCGCCGCCCGGCCTCCAGCCGCAGCGCCTCAATCCGCTCCAGCAGGCCGGCATCGGCCTCGATGGCCTCCGGCGGCAGGGTGGCATCCGTGCCGAGATCGGCCGCCGCCACCAGCATCATCGGCATGGCGCCGTCGATCAGCGTGACGCGGATGCCACCGATCTCCTCGCTCCGCTGGCCCGTGGGGAAAAGCGCCCCGGTCTTGCTGCCGGCGACCCGGCGGAAACGCAGGGAAATCGGGGCGGCGGTGCCGGGCACGCCGGGAATGGCCGCCGTGCCGTCATAGGTGACCTGCCGGCCCGGCGTCTGCACGACGGCATCGACCAGCGCGCCGGTGTTGCGGTTGCGGATCCGCACCAGCGTCTCGGGGTGGGAAGGCGTCACCAGGCCGGATTCGATGGCGAAGGGGCCAACGCCCGCCAGCATGTTCCCGCAATTGGGGCGGGTATCCACCAGCCCGCGCTCGACCGACACCTGGGCGAAAAGATACTCGACATCGACATCCGGCTCGGAAGACGGGCCGATGATGGCGACCTTGCTGGTGAGGCTGTTGCCGCCGCCGATGCCGTCGATCTGCAGTGGGTGCGGCGAGCCGAGTGCCGCCAGCAGCATGGCATCGCGCGCCTCGGGCTCGGCTGGCAGATGGGCGGCCAGGAAATAGGGACCGCGGCTGGTGCCACCGCGCATCAGGACGCAGGGGATGCGGATCTGCATGGTCGTTTCCAAGGTTCTTGCCTGTTGGGCCTCTTCTGCGCTGGATCACCACCTTACTGAAGTGCAAAGATCGGTAGAATTCTTGCGTTAGCTGAAAGAATGCCATGGCCATCGACCTCGACCAGCTCCGCACTTTCGTCGCCGTGGCCGAGGCGCAGAGCCTCACGCGCGCGACGGAGACGCTGCATCTTTCCCTGCCCGCCGTCTCCCGCCGCCTCTCGGCGCTGGAGGAGGAACTGGGCGTGGCGCTGCTGGCACGCTCCACCCGCCGCGTGGCGCTGACGCAGACGGGGCGGGAGTTCCTCCCCCGCGCGCGGCGGCTGCTGGACGAACTGGAGGAAAGCCTGCTGGGCATCCGGGAGACGGCGGCACGGCGGCGCGGGCTGGTGACCATCGCCTGCATCCCGACCGCCGCTTATTATTTCCTGCCTGCCACGCTGGCTGATTTCGCCCGCCGCTTTCCCAATGTGCGCGTGCGCGTCATGGATCTCTCGGCCGATGGGGTGACGGATGCGGTGGCCACGGGCGGCGTGGAATTCGGCATCGGCATGGAAGGCGCCGTGCATCCGGAGGTGGAATTCCGCCCGCTGCGGCGCGATCCCTTCGTGCTGGCCTGCCGCCGGGACCACCCGCTGGCCAGGAAGCGCGGCCTACGCTGGGAGGATCTGCAGAACGAGACGCTGGTGGGCGTCTCCCGCCGCTCCGGCAACCGGCTGATCCTGGACCGCGCGCTGCTGCCGCGCGGCATCCAGCCGAACTGGCGCTATGAGGCGGAGCACCTTTCCACCAGCCTGGGCCTGGTGGAAGCCGGCCTCGGCGTCGCCGTCGTGCCGCGCCTGGCGCTGCCGCGCGGCCCGCACCCCATCCTGGTGGCGCGTCCGCTGAGCGAACCCAGGATCGAGCGCGCGACCGGCGTCGTGCTGCGGCGCGGCGCGGAACCAGGGCCGGCGGCGCGCGCGCTGCTGGACCTACTGGAACGCCGCATGGTCAGCGTGTGACGGATCCCAGCAGGGAGAGCGCGTCGGCCCAGGCCGCGCCTTCCGCCGTGTTGTCGAAGATCACCCAGCTCTCGGCATCGGCTTCGCGCAGCAGCGCCGCCAGCCGCTCCAGCCGTTCCGGCGGATAGGCCGAGTAATACATGCGGGGCGAGCCGTGCAGGCGCCAGTAGCGCAGCCCCGGCCAGCCACCCGGCCGGCCGGCGCCGCGCGCGGGCTGTGGATCGGCGGCGACGCGGGGAATGCGATGCGCCACCAGCAGCGCCTCGGCCTCCACCGTGAACCAGCTGGGGTGGCGCGGCTCGCAGACCATTTGTCCATCGAAGAGCGCGCGGAAATTCTCCAGGAAGGAGCTGGCGATATCGGGCTGGAATGCAAGGCTGGGCGGCAGTTGCAGCAGCAGCGGGCCGAGCTTCGGGCCGAGATTCCCGGTCTCCTCCAGGAAGCGCGCCAGCACTTCCCCGGCACCCACGAGGCGCAGCACGTGGGTGATCTCCTTCGGCACCTTCACGGCGAAACGGAAATCATCCGGCACCGTCCCGGCCCAGCGCGCATAGGTCGCGGGACGATGCGGGCGGTAGAAGGAGGAATTGATCTCCACCGCCGGAAGCTGGCCAGCATAGCGCAGGAGATGGCTGCCCTCGGCCGGGAAATCGGCGGCCTGCGCGGCCGGTATGCTCCAGCCGGCGGTGCCGATGCGGATGGAATGGCATGGCATGGCGCTGGCCGTCGGCCCTAATGCCGCATCCGTCGGTTGCGCCGGAGCAGGAGGGCGCGCAGCGCCAGCCAGCATCCCATGGCCCAGGCGGCGCCCAGGCACCATCCCGCCAGCACATCCGTCGGCCAGTGCACGCCCAGATAGACGCGGCTGACCCCCACCAGCACCATCAGCCCGATGGCGGTGCCGAGGATATAGGCCTTGAGGCGGCGTCCCTCCGCCGCCCCCGCCAGCAGCGTGCCCAGCGTCAGGTAGCAGACGGCCGAGAGCATGGCATGGCCGCTGGGGAAGCTGGCCGTATGCACCTCCACCAGATGCGCGACGAGATCCGGGCGCGGGCGGGAGAAGCCGAGCTTCAGCAGGCTGTTCAACACCATGCCTCCGGCGAAGGAGAAGGCCAGCAGTCCCGCCGAGAGCCTCTTCCGCTCCAGCATCAGGTAGCCGAAGGCCAGCAGGCCGATCAGCCCGAGTACCGCGTGGCTGCCCAGCGAGGTGAAGTCGCGGAACATGATCTCGAGCCATTGCGGCCCGATCGGGTCCGCCAGATCGGCGGGGTTGCGCAGCGCCAGCAGCACCGCCTGGTCGAAGCCCTGGGTATCGCCCTCCCACACCTGGTCCGAGATCTGCGCGAAGGCGAAAAGCCCGCCGGCGCAGACGCAGACCGCCGCCAGCAGCACGAACTGCGCCCAGTTGAAATGCCGCCAGCGGAACTTCCGCATCCCGCCACCCTGGGGGTCAAGGAGCCAGCGGCGTGGCGCCCAGTGCCGCAGGCGCGAACCGAAGCTTTCCATCCGACCCGATCTCCCATCGTCCTGCCCAAGACGCAACAGCCCCGCATGGGGTTGCCGCATCCCGCAGGCCCTCCAGGCGTTTCGGTTCCGTGGCCAGCCCCGGCCAGCCTGGAGAGCCCGACCCTGACCCTCGCCCCGCTTCCCGACGCGCCCCTGCTGCCGGAGGCGCAGCCGCGCCGGATGCTGCTGCTTGTCAACCAGCAGGCCCGCAATGGCGGCACGGCGCTGAACGACGCGCTGAGCATCCTGCGCGGCCATGGGATCGAGGTGGTCGAGCACCCCTGCGCCCCCGGGGAGCGCGCCGCCGAGGTGATTCGCGCCCGGGCGGCGGAGGGGTTCTCCGCCGCGGTGCTGGGGGGCGGCGATGGCACGCTGAACGCCGCGGCCCCCGCCCTGCTGGAAACCGGGCTGCCCTTCGGCATCCTGCCGCTGGGCACGGCCAACGACCTGGCGCGCAGCCTGGGCATCGGGCCGGACCTCGCCTCCGCGGCACAGGTCATCGCGCAGGGAAACCTGCGCCGGCTTGACCTGGGCGAGGTGAATGGCAGGCTCTTCTTCAACGTCGCCAGCATCGGCTTCAGCGCCACCCTGGCGCAGGAGCTGCGGGCGGAGGCGAAGAAGCGCTGGGGCAAGCTGGGCTATGCCATCGCCGCCTTCCGCCTGTTGCGGAGGGTGCGGCCCTTCACCGCCTGGATCACGCAGGGCGGCCGGGTACGGAAGGTGCGCACCATCCAGATCTCCGTGGGCAATGGCCGGCACTATGGCGGCGGCCTGACGGTGGAAAGCGGGGCGGCGCCGGATGACGGCAAGCTGGATGTCTACAGCCTGGAGGTGGACCACTGGTGGCAGCTTCTGGCGCTGCTGCCGGACCTGCGGCGCGGCACCCACGGGCACTGGAAGGATGTGCGCGCCTTCTCCACCCTCTCCTGCGCCGTGACGACGCGCCGGCCGATGCCGGTCAATACGGATGGCGAACTGACCGTCACCACCCCCGCCATGTTCCGGCTGCTGCCGAAATGCGTCAGCGTCTTTGCCCCGGCGCCCGCGGCCTGAGCGGGTCGCCTGGAGGGGGGGCTGGCGCCCTCCACCCCCGGCATGACAGAATTTCCATCAGGCACGTCCCGGCGTGCCCCAAGGGAGGACAACAGGAATGCCGCTTCACATGCCGGGCCGTGCCCGGCCCCGCCACGCCCCGCTGCCCGCCCGCCTCCTGGGGGGAGAAGGCTGATGGGCACGCATGACGACGGCGCCCTGCCCCGCACTCCGGCCAATTACGTCCCGCTGACGCCCACGCTCTTCACCGAGCGCAGCGCCCAGGCCTTCCCGGACAGGGTGGCGGTGGTCCATGGCCGGCTGCGATGGACCTGGAAGCAGCACCGCGACCGTTGCGTGCGGCTGGCCTCGGCGCTGAACAGGCGTGGCATCGGCCGCGGCGATACCGTGGCGGTGCTGCTGCCCAATATTCCGGCCATGGTGGAATGCCATACCGGCGTGCCCATGTCGGGCGCCGTGCTGGGCGCCATCAACACCCGCCTGGATGCCGAGACGATCGCCTATATCCTCGACCACGGGGAAGCGAAGCTGGTGATCGCGGACCGCGAGCTGCTGCCGCTGCTGGAGCGCGCCCTGGCGCTCAGCAACAGCAAGCCGCCGGTGGTGGAGGTGAACGACCCCGAGGCCCCCTTCCCCCATACCCTGGGCGGCGAGGATTACGAGGCGCTGCTGGCCAGCGGTGACCCGGACTACCAGTGGCCGCTGCCGCCGGATGAATGGGATGCCATCGCCCTGAACTACACCTCCGGCACCACCGGCCGGCCGAAGGGCGTGGTCTATCATCACCGCGGCGCGCATCTCTCGGCGCTCGGGGATATCCTGGCCTGCCAGATGTCGGGACCGCCGACCTACCTCTGGACCCTGCCGATGTTCCATTGCAACGGCTGGTGCTTCCCCTGGGTCGTGGCGGCATTGTCCGGCACCAATGTCTGCCTGCGGGCCGTGCGCGGGCCGGCGATGTGGGAGGCCATCACCACGCATGGCGTGACGCATATGTGCGGCGCGCCCATCGTGCTCTCCACCCTGCTGGATACCCCGGACCGCCCCGCCCTGCCCGGCCCGCTGCGCTTCATGGTGGCCGGCGCCCCGCCGCCCGAGGCGGTGCTGGCCAAGGCGGCCGATGCCGGCATCACCGTGGTGCATATCTACGGGCTGACGGAATGCTACGGCCCCGCCGTGATCAACGAGTGGAAGCCCGAGGACGACGCGAAGGACGGCTCCGCCCGCGCCGCGCTGATGGCCCGCCAGGGCCTTCGCTACGTGACGCTGGAGGCGCTGGAGGTCTTTGGCCCCGACGATACCCCCGTCCCCGCCGACGGCATCACGATGGGCGAGGTGGCGATGCGCGGCAACATGGTCGCGAAAGGCTACCTGAAGGACCCCGCGGCGACGGAGAAGGCGCTGGCCGGCGGCTGGTTCCGCACCGGCGACCTCGGCGTGAAGCACCCGGATGGCTATGTCCAGGTGAAGGACCGCGCCAAGGACATCATCATCTCCGGCGGCGAGAACATCAGCAGCATCGAGGTGGAGGAGGCGCTGTACCGCCACCCCGCCGTGGCGGTGGCCGCCGTCATCGCCATGCCGGACGACAAATGGGGCGAGGTGCCCTGCGCCTTCGTCGAGCTGCGCCCGGATGCGGCAGCAACGGAGGAGGAGCTGATCGCCTTCGCCCGCACCCGGCTGGCCAGCTACAAGGTGCCGAAGCGGATCGTCTTCGGCGAGGTGCCCAAGACCTCCACCGGCAAGCTGCAGAAGGCGCGGCTGCGCGCCGGGCTGCGGGAGACGGCCTGACCCTGAGGCCGGGGGCCGACGCCCCCGGCCTGGCCCGGAGCCTTGCGCCGGCGCCGTTTCGGCCAAAGATCTCTCGCAACCGCGAAAGGATGCGAGTCGATGGCCGCGAGGCAGATGCATCTGGGCGCCTTCATGCGCCCCACCACCATCCATACCGGCGCCTGGCGCTATCCTGGCGCCTTCCCGGATGCCAATTTCAACTTCGCCCATCTGAAGCGCTTCGCGCAGACGCTGGAGCGTGGGCGCTGCGACGCCTTCTTCATGGCCGACCACCTGGCCCTTCTGAACATGCCGATGGAGGCGCTGAAGCGCAGCCATACCGTCACCTCCTTCGACCCGCTGACGCTGCTGCCGGCGCTTGCGGCGGTGACGGAGCATCTGGGGCTGATCGCCACCGCCTCCACCACCTTCAACGACCCCTATCACGTCGCCCGCAAATTCGCCTCGCTGGACCACCTCAGCGGCGGCCGGGCCGGCTGGAACATCGTCACCACCTCCAACCCCGATGCCGCGCTGAATTTCGGGCAGGAGGAGCATATGGAGCATGGCGAGCGCTACCGGCGCGGGCGCGAGTTCTACGAGGTCGTCACCGGCCTCTGGGACAGCTGGGCCGACGATGCCTTCCTCCGGGACCAGGAGAGCGGCCTCTTCTTCGACCCGGAGAAGCTGCATGTGCTCGACCACAGGGGCGAGCATTTCCGGGTACGCGGCCCGCTGAACGTGGCGCGGCCCATCCAGGGCTGGCCGGTGATCGTGCAGGCCGGCGCCTCGGAGGCCGGGCGGCAACTGGCGGCCGAGACGGCCGAGGTGATCTTCGCCGCCACGCCCACCCTGGAGGACGGCAGGGGCTTCTACCGCGACGTGAAGTCCCGCATGCCGGCGCTGGGGCGCGACCCCGGGCACCTGAAGATCCTGCCCGGCTGCTTCGTCGTGACCGGCGAGACGCTGGAGGAAGCCGAAGCGAAGCGCGCCCGGCTGGACAGCCTGGTCTATTACGAGAGCGGCCTCGGCTCCCTCTCCATCGCGCTGGGTCATGATGCCTCGGGCTTCGACCCTGATGCGCCACTGCCGGAGATCCCGCCCAGCAATGCCAGCAAGAGCAGCCGGGAGCGAGTGATCGCCCTGGCGCGGCGGGAGGGGCTGACGGTGCGGCAGCTGGCGCAGCGCGTCGGTGGCTATTCCGGGCTGGCGATGGTGGGCACGCCCGCGATGGTCGCCGACCAGATGCAGGAATGGCTGGAAGCCGAGGCCTGCGACGGCTTCAACATCATGTTCTCCCATGTCCCTGCCGGATTGGACGACTTCGTGGATCTGGTGGTGCCGGAATTGCAGCGGCGCGGCATCTTCCGCCGCGAATACGAGGGGCGGACGCTGCGCGAGAATCTGGGCCTGCCGCGCCCGGCCAACCGCTTCTTCCCATCCTGACCCCTGGCGCAGACAAAGACGGGCATCTGGTCTACCTGTCCGGCCGTGACCCCTCGCCCCGAGAGCGACATAGCGGCCGGAACCCCCGGGATCGCCACGCGCCGCCGCTGGGGCGGCTGGGCGCGGCTGGCCTCGCCCCTGGCGCTGCTGCTGCTCTGGCAGGTGGCCAGCGCCAGCGGCGTGCTGCCGGAGCACATCCTGGCCTCCCCCGCGCAGATCGCCGCGACGGGGTGGGAACTGGTGCGTTCGGGCGAGTTGCTGCGCGGCCTGCTCGTCTCCTTCCTGCGCGTGGCGGCCGGGTTCTCCATCGCGCTGGTGCTGGGGGTGGTGCTGGCGGTGGTGGCGGGCCTGTCCCGCATCGGCGAGCTGATGCTGGACCCGCCCTTGCAGATGCTGAAGGCCATGCCCTTCCTGGGCCTGCTGCCGCTCTTCATCCTCTGGTTCGGCATCGGCGAGGCGCCGAAGCTCGGGCTGGTCGCCATCGGCGCCATCTTCCCGATCTACCTGACCCTGCATGGTGGCATCCGCGGCGTGGACCCGAAGCTGGTGGAGGCCGGCCGCACCCTGGGCCTGACGCGGCTGGAGCGGGTGCGGCACATCATCCTTCCGGGCGCGCTGCCCTCGCTGCTGGTGGGGGTGCGCTACGGGCTCAGCATCGCCTGGCTCTCCCTGGTGGTGGGGGAGCAGATCAACGCCAGCAGCGGGCTGGGCGCGCTGATCACCAATGCACGGGATTTCCTGCAAACCGATGTGATCGTCGTCTGCCTCCTGGTCTATGCCGCCATGGGTCTGGCGACCGACGGGCTGGTGCGGCTGATCGAGGCGCGCAGCCTGCGCTGGCGCCCGGCGGCGGTGGCATGAGCGCGGTGGTGGAGGTCCGTGGCCTTACTCGCGCCTTCGGGCCGCGCGTGGTGCTGGACAGGCTGGACCTCTCCATCCGGCCGGGCGAATTCGTGGCGCTGCTGGGCCGCAGCGGCTCCGGCAAATCGACGCTGCTGCGGGTGCTGGCGGGGCTGGATGCCGTGCCGGCCGGAGTGGCGAGGCTGCCGGCGCGCCGCGCCGTGGTCTTCCAGGAGCCCCGCCTGCTACCCTGGAAGACGGTGGCCGGGAATGTCGCCCTGGGCCTGCGCGACGCGGGGGCCGAGGGGGCCGTGCGCGCGGCGCTGGCGGAGGTAGGGCTGGCGCGCCACGCCGATGCCTGGCCCCTCACCCTCTCGGGGGGCGAGGCGCAGCGCGCGGCCCTGGCCCGCGCCCTGGTGCGGCGGCCGGAGCTGCTGCTGCTGGACGAGCCTTTCGCGGCGCTCGACGCGCTGACCCGCATCCGCATGCATGCCCTGGTAGCCGATCTCTGGCGCCGCCACCGCCCCGCCATCCTGCTGGTGACGCATGATGTCTGGGAGGCCGTGCTGCTGGCCGACCGCGTGCTGGTGCTGGATGAGGGCCATATCATCCACCAGGCCGAGGTCGGCGCCCCACATCCCCGCCGCCGCGGCGACCCCGTGCTGGCCGCGCTGGAAGCCGCCCTGCTGGCACAGATCGGCGTCGCGCAGCCAGCCGGGGACTGAAGCCGTTCCACTCCCCATGCCCGAAAGCCGAGAGAGCCGATCCATGCACCGCCGCACCCTGGGCAAGCTCAGCGCCGCCCTGCTGTTCCCCAAGCCCTTCCTCTCCGCACGCGCCGCCGGAGGCGGGACGGTCCGCATCGGCTGGCTGCGCGCGCCCAACGACATCACCACCGGCCGCGCGCGCGGCACGCTGGAACAGGCGCTGGCGGCGCTGGGGGCCAAAGTGGAATGGGCCGGTCCCTTCCCCGCCGCCGCCCCGGCGCTGGAGGCGCTGAATGCCGGCAGCATCGATATCACCGCCGGCAGTTCGACCGCCTGCATCGCCGCCCTGGCGGCACGCATCCCCATGGTGATCTTCGCCTACCAGAAGATGTCGGCGGGGGCGGAGGGCATCCTGGTGAAGCAGGATTCCCCCATCCAGGGGCTGGCCGACCTGCGCGGGCGCAGCGTTGCCGTCAATCGCGGCGGCACGGGCGAATACCTGCTGATGCGCGCGCTGGAGAAGAACGGCATCGATGCCTCCGGCGTGAAGCGGGTCTATCTCAGCCCCAGCGACAGCGGCGCCGCCTTCAGGCAGGGCCATGTGGATGCCTGGGCCACCTGGGACCCTTTCATCGCCATCGGCCTGAAGAGCTATGGCGCGCGGGTGCTGGCGGATGGCGCCGCCATCGGCTCCGGCAATGCCGTCACGCTGATGGCCAGCCGCGACTTCGTGGAACAGAAGCAGCCGCTGCTGCAGGCCGTCTTCCAGACCTGCCTGGCCGAGAATGCCTGGGCCCGGCAGAACAAGGCCGAGGCCGGCAGGATCTGGACGGAGGCCATGAGCATCCCCGCCGGGCTGGCGCCCACGATCGGCGAGAACAACGCGGTGCCGACGCGGGGCGTGACCGATGCCGATATCGCGCAGATCGAACAGATCGCGGACTGGTACGTCTCCAGCAGGATCGTGCCGCGCCGGCCGGATATCGGCGCGGGCGTGGTCAAGCTGACGGCCTGAGCCGCAGCAGGTCCAGCCGGTAACGGTCTGTCCGCTCCTGCCGCAGCGCCCGCAATGTCGGTCCTGCCGCGGCCATGAAGCCTTCCACCGCAGCATCGCCGGAGAGGGGATATTCCGTGGTGCCGGTCCAATGCACCAGCAGCACCTCACCCTCCCGCGACAGGGCGCGCAGCGTCTGCGCCGCCACCCGCGCCAGGTCCTCCTCATCCAGGTAGTAGAGCAGCTCGGAAAACAGGATCAGGTCGTAGCGGCCACGCGGCCATTGCCGTGGTACCTCGCGTTGTTCCAGCGATACCTGCGGCAGGCCGGCGCAGGTGCGACGCGCGGCCGCCAGGGCCCTGGCGGACCCATCCAGCGCCAGCAGGTGGTCGCAGCGCGGCGCCAGCATCTGCGTCAGCACGCCGATCGAGCAGCCGATCTCCAGCACGCGGCCGTAGCGCGCACGCGGCAGGGAATCCAGCGTCGCCTGGTATTTGGCGGCCTCATAGGGGCT
The DNA here is from genome assembly GCF_017654485.1 of Roseomonas marmotae. NCBI lineage: Bacteria > Pseudomonadati > Pseudomonadota > Alphaproteobacteria > Acetobacterales > Roseomonadaceae > Roseomonas > Roseomonas marmotae. The sequence goes on from NZ_CP061091.1 coordinate 3,378,708, forward strand.
GCTGCGGAACCGCCAGGGGTCAGGGTCGGCGGCATAGAGCGCATCGAAATAGCTGGCCGGCAGAGATTGCATCGCGCGGCTCATGACATCTCCAGAAAGGCTGTACCGACAGTGCCTCCCCGGCGGCGGAGGGCACCATTCCCCTGCCGGAATCGCAGCGGCCAGGCCGGTCTCTAGATCTCGCTGCGGCGTAGCAGGTAGTCCAGGCCGCCGACGCGGAACCAGCGATAACCATACGGCTCCAGCAGGATGCTGTGCCTGCCATCCGGTCCCGGCCTGCTGTGGTCGTCGGACAGCAGGTTGACCAGCAGTCCGTCATGCTCGCCGGAGGCGCCGGGATCGATCGGCACCTCGCAGGCCTCGGCGCCGAGGTTATGTACCACCAGCACGGAATTCTCCCTCCAGTCGTAGCGCATGGCCAGCACGTCTGGACGTCCGGTGTCCAGCACCTCGAAATCCCCCCAGCCGATCTCGGGCACCTCCTTCCGCATGCGGATGATGCGCTCCATCCAGTTCAGCATCGATGCGGGGTCGCGGCGCTGGCGGGCGACATTGACATGCTCGAAGCCATAGGGACCGCTGGCGATGACGGGCTTGTGCGGCGCATCGCTCTTGGTGAAGCCGGCCTGTGGCTCGTCGGACCACTGCATGGGCGTGCGGGCGCATTCGCGCTCGGGCAGCGAGAGGTCGTCGCCCATGCCGATCTCGTCGCCATAGCGCAGCACCGGTGTGCCGGGCAGCGTCATCATCAGGCTATAGGCCAGTTCCAGCCGCCGCCGGTCGCCCTGCAGCATGGGCGCGAGGCGGCGGCGGATGCCGCGGTCATAGAGTTGCATCGACTTCTCCGGCCCAAAGGCCGCGAAGACGGCCTGCCGCTGTGCCTCGCTCAGCCGCCCCAGGTCCAGCTCGTCATGGTTGCGCAGGAACTGGCCCCACTGGCCGGTGGCCGGGCGCGGCTTGGTGGCCATCAGGGCCTTGGTCAGCGGCGCCGTATCGGCCACCGCCAGGGCGTAGAACAGCGACTGGTTCACCTGGAAGTTGAACATCATGTGCATCCGGTCGCCGTCGTCGCCGAAATACTTCATGTCGTCCTTCGGCAGGATATTCGCCTCCGCGAGGATGATGGCGTCGCCCTTCCGCCATTGCAGGAATTCGCGGAACATGCGGAGCATGCCGAACTGCTCGTCCGGCCTGGTCACCTCCGCGCCCTTGCGGGCGATGACGAAGGGCACCGCATCCATGCGGAAGCCGGAGACACCGAGTTGCAGCCAAAATCCCATGATCTTCAGGATCTCGGCCTGCACATGCGGGTTGGCGGTATTGAGGTCGGGCTGGAATTCGTAGAAGCGGTGGAAGAAGTATTTCTTCGCCACCGGGTCGCGTTTCCAGGTGGAATCCTGCACGCCGGGAAAGACGATGCCATCCCCCGCATTGGCGGGTTTCCTGTCGGCCCAGATATACCAGTCCCGGTATTTCGAGTCCGGGTCCCGCCGCGCTTCCTGGAACCAGGGATGCTGGTCCGAAGTATGGTTCACCACCAGGTCGATGATGACGCGGATGCCGCGTTGATGGCAGCCATGGGTGAACTCCACGAAATCGCCCAGCGTGCCGTAGCGCGGATCGACATTGTAATAGTCTGCGATGTCATAGCCGTTGTCGCGCCCCGGCGAGGGCTGGAAGGGCATCAGCCAGATGGTGGTGACGCCGAGGCCCTGGATGTAGTCCAGCCGCCGCGCCAGCCCCTCGAAATCGCCGACGCCGTCGCCGTTGGAATCCATGTAGGTCCCGACGGAGAGGCAGTAGACGACGGCGTTCTTGTACCAGAGATCCTTGATCATCCCGCCTCTCCCTGAGCCGGAACCCGCCCGGCACGGCCGCGTTCAATAAGTCCGCACGGCAGAAAAGGTTTTAGGCATGGATGAGCTGGCATGGTGGCAGCGGGGCATCGTCTACCAGGTCTATCCCCGCTCCTTCCAGGACAGCGACGGAGACGGCGTGGGCGACCTGCGCGGCATCGCGCGGCGCCTGGACCATCTGGTGGAACTGTGGGTGGATGCGCTCTGGCTCTCGCCCATCCAGCCCTCGCCCATGGCGGATTTCGGCTATGACGTGGCGGATTACTGCGGCGTGGACCCGATCTTCGGCAGCCTGGAGGATTTTGATCACCTGCTGGCCGAGGCGCATGCGCGCGGCCTGCGCCTCATCCTGGACTTCGTGCCGAACCACAGCTCGGACCAGCATCCCTGGTTCCTCGACAGCCGCGCCAGCCGCCACAGCGGGAAGCGTGACTGGTATATCTGGCATGACCCGGCGCCCGATGGCGGCCCACCCAACAACTGGCTCAGCCATTTCGGCGGAAGCGCCTGGGAATGGGACGGGGCGACCGGCCAGTACTATCTGCATTCCTTCCTGAAGGAGCAGCCGGACCTCAACTGGCGCAACCCCGCTGTGCGGGAGGCGATGTATGACGTGCTGCGCTTCTGGCTGAACCGTGGCGTCGATGGCTTCCGCGTCGATGTCATCTGGCTGTTGATCAAGGACGACCAGTTCCGTGACAACCCGCCCAATCCCGGCTGGGCGCCGGGCCAGTCCTCCCACGACCGTCTACTGGACCTCTACACGGCCGACCAGCCGGAGGTGCACCAGATCGTCGCGGAAATGCGGCAGGTTCTGGAAGACTACGAGGAGCGCCTGTTGGTTGGCGAGGTCTATCTGCCGGTCGAGAGGCTCGTCGCATATTACGGGCATGAGCTACGCGGGGCGCATCTGCCCTTCAACTTCCAGCTGATCCGCGCGCCCTGGAGTGCCGGGGACGTGGCCCGCATCATCAGTGACTACGAGGCCGCGCTGCCGGCGGGCGCCTGGCCCAACTGGGTGCTGGGCAATCACGACCAGTCCCGCATTGCCACGCGGGTCGGCCAGGCGCAGGCCAGGGTGGCGGCCATGCTACTGCTGACGCTGCGCGGCACGCCCACGATTTACTATGGCGAGGAGATCGGCATGACCGACCTGCCGATCCCGCCAGAGCTGGTGCAGGACCCCGCCGAGAAGAACCAGCCGGGCATCGGCGTCGGCCGCGACCCCGAGCGGACGCCGATGCCCTGGGATGCCTCGCCCCATGGCGGCTTCACCACCGGGCGGCCCTGGCTGCCGACTGGCCAGCCGGAGGTGAACGTGGCGGCCCTGCGGGCACAACCGGATTCCATCCTGGCGCTGTACCGCCGGCTGATCGGGCTGCGCCGCTCCAGCCCGGCCCTGGAGGCGGGCGGGATCGGCAATGTGGCGGCATGGGACAATGTGCTGAGCTTCAGCCGCTTCCTGAACGGGCAGCGCCTGCGCATCCTGCTGAACATGGGCGACATGCCGCGGGAGGTTCCGGCGCCACATGGCAGGGTGCTGCTCTCCACCAGCCTCGCGCCGCATGCAGGCCCCAGCGGCGGCATGCTGCGGCTGGCGGCGAATGAGGGCGTGGTGCTGGAGGAAGCGCCGGGCTAACCCGCCTCCGCCGCCAGCCCGCGCCAGCTCAGCAGCCGCTCGGTGATGCGGCGGGCATGGCTGCCGGGCCAGTAGAAGCGGCCGCAATGCGGGCAGGCGCGGAAAGGCCCCGGTAGGTCGCGCGCCCGCGCCGGCATGCGTGCGATCTCCTCCGCCGTCGCCGGACGCAGCGCCGTATTGTCCAGCATACAGCGGGTGAAAGGCGCGAAGGTCCAGTCCAGCCCGAGCTCCCGCGCCAGTTGCCGGGCATCCCGGTCCGGCTGGTCGCCTGTCAGCAGCACTGCGCGCGCCACCGCCCCGGCCGCCCGTACCAGCCGTCGGTCGCGTGAGAGCAGCACGCGCCCCTCCCGCCTGCTTAATTCGATCAGCACGGCATCGGCCGTCCCGGGCGGGGCCAGGGCAGTATCGTGGCCGGCGGCGCGCAGCATGCGGGCGAACCCAGCCAGCATTTCGTCGCAGAGCAACCTCGCGGTTCCGGGCTCGGTCATGAATCGCAGCGTCCTCGGGGCCGTTCGGTAACGTCCGGAAAGGGTCTTCCGCTGCCCTGCCGCAGGGTGCCGATTCTCTCGTTGTCGCCTTGAATTCAAGGCAATTATTCCCACATACACCACACGTCCGGGATGAGGACAAAACGGGAACAGTCACTTAGCTCCCGAATCCTCGCCAGGCTCAGGCTTTGTATAAAACAGCAAATACGATCAGCAGCTCTGGCCAAGCCAGCGCGGTCGCGGATGCTGTTTTTCCCCCGCGTCCGGCAAGGTGTCAGATGTCAGAATATTTTCCTACAGAAGACGTACGCACGCTCTGGTACGACCGGCGTGCGCTGGTGCTCGGCAAGCTGCGGGAAGCAACGGCACCGCTGCGGGCCGAAGGGCTGGAAAGCCGTGAAGGCAATGGCTGGCAGCTCTGGTCTCAGCTCGGCCGCTGGGCGGTCGATACCACCACTGGCGTGCCCTACAGCAGCGCCGATACCCTGCTGGTGCTGGAGCGTGAGATGCGTGTGACCGGCTTCGGCCCGGGCAAGCCAGCCTTCCGCGAGATCCGGGTGGAATTCGAGCCGGGCCGCGCGGTGCTGACCGAAGCAGGGCGGAATGCCGTGGCTGAGGCTTCCGACAACCTGTTGCGCTTCCTGCGGGAGGGACCGGAGGTCAGGATGGGCACCAATGGCCGCCCGGTGAAGCGCCAGCCGCGCCGCCCGACGAAAAACGCGCTGGCAGCCCGCGCCAGCTACGCCAAGGCCGTCGGGCACTGAGGCCCGCCGGCCGGGTCCGGCTCACACCACCAGCGGCAGCACGCGGTTCAGCACTTCCCGCGCCATGCTCAGCCCTGCCGTCAGCGAGGTCTTGGGGTTGGTGGGGGATGGCCGCCCCTCCAGCCGGATGGTGAAGTCGGCCGCCGCCGAGCGCACCGCTACCTCATGCAGGTTGCGGTTGATGGTGGGGTCGGCCACCAGCCGCACCCGCGTCGCCTCGAAGCCGGCGCCGGCCAGCGCCACCGTGGCGGCGACATTGGCATTCTGTGGATAACGGATTGCCGCCTCCCGCGCCGTGCCGTCGAAGAAGATGGCAGGCTCCGCCAGGGTGGCGAGGTCGAGCAGCGCCTCGGCCGGGGTGCCCTTCCAGGCCAGGGGCGGCTTGCGGCCGGTATAGGTCACTTCCTCCAGCCTCGAGAGCCTGGCCGCCACCAGGGCGTCGATGCCGCCCACCGCCCCCGGCGGCAGCACCAGCCGCGCCCCGGCCCGCGCGGCGGCCTGTTCCAGCCCAAGGCGCAGCGCCTCATCGGCCAGGGCACCGATGGAAATCACCGCAAGCTCAGCACCGGTTTCCAGCACCGCCACGCCATGCTCCCGCACGGCACCTTGGCCGGCGCATTCGGCCACGAATTGCGGAGCATCGGCCAGGAAGGCCGCGCGTTCCGTCCGTACCAGCCGGGCGGCAGCCAGGGCATCGCCATGGCGCGCCAGCAGCGCCTCGGCCTTCCCCGCCGAACGTCGCGTGGCCAGGATGGTCACAGCCTCCAGCGGCGCGGGCAGCCCCCGCGTGACGGCGTCCAGCAGCGTCTCCGTCATGCCGCCGGCGCCGATGATGCCCAGGCGGCGCAGCCTGCCCGCACCGGATAAGCTGTTGCTCACGCGATCCCTCCCGCATTCCACTGGCCACTCAGGGACTCTCCCGCCCCGCGCAGCCCGGCGCAACCGCCTGCGGCGCCGGCGCCTCAGACCGGCCCGGTCAGGCTCGCATCCATGCCGCGCAGCCTGGCCACGTCACGCGCCGGGGGCGCACCGAACAGCCGCTTGTATTCCCGCGTGAACTGCGAAGGGCTTTCATAGCCGACCTCGTAGCTGGCGCTGGCGGCATCCAGCGCCCGCGCCACCATCAGCCGCCGCGCCTCCTGCAGCCGCAATTGCTTCTGATACTGCAGCGGGCTCATGGCCGTGATGGCCTTGAAAGCGTGATGGAGGGCGGAAGGGCTCATCCCCACCTCATCCGCCAGGCGGGCGATGCGGATGGGGGCCCTGTAGTGCCGCTTCAGCCAGGCGATGGCCCGGTTGACCTGCCGCAGCGCGCCGCCGGTCGCGGTCAGATGCCGCGCGGCCTCCCCCTGCGCCCCGGTCAGCAGCCGGTAGTGAAGTTCCCGCAGCGCCAGCGGCGCCAGCACGGGAATGTCGCGCGGCTGGTCCAGCAGCCGTGCCAGCCGGAAGACCGCTTCCAGGATCTCCGGTGTGGTGGGGCTGAGGAAGAGGCCGGGCCCCGGGGCGCCCGCGGGTGGCTGGCGGATGCCGGCCTCCTCCATCAGCGAGACCAGGATCGCCGGGTCCAGGTCGATGCGGAGGCAGAGATAGGGGGTGGCGGCCGAGGCCTCCACCACCGTGCCCACCACCGGCAGGTCGGTGGAGACCATCAGATACTTGGCGGAGTCATAGGCGTAGATGTGTTCGCCCAGCGCCACCTGCTTGGCGCCTTGCACGATCACGCAAACGGCGGGCTCATGCAGCGTGTGCAGCGGCTCGGTCGGATGCGCCATGCGGATCAGCCAGAGAGACGGGATCGGCGTGGCATGCACCCCGTCATCCGCCGTGTGGCGCAGCATCAATGCCGTGAGAGAAGGCAGATCGGACATGGGGTCTCCTTCCATCCTCTGCCTCCCACGGTGGCGCCGGCTGTGCAAGCGCCACCGCCGCCCCTCCGCCTGATGTGCAGGATCAGGCAAGCATTCCGCAGCATCGGTCTACTGCCCGATCCCCGAGCCACGCCAGACTGCCGCCTGTTCAACGAACGAATGGAGAGAGCGATGACGGACAGTATGAACAAGGTGGTTCTGGTCACCGGCGCCAGCAGCGGCATCGGCGCGGCGATCGCGGCCGAACTCGGCCGTGCCGGCGCCACGGTGGTGATGGGCGCGCGCCGGCTGGACCGGCTGCGGGATCTCGCCGGGCGGATCGAGGCCGCCGGCGGCACGGCGCGCGCGCGCCTGCTGGATGTGACCTCGCGCCAGGATGTCGCGGATTTCGCCGCTGCCGCGCTGGAGGAATTCGGCCGCATCGACGTGCTCGTGAACAATGCGGGCGTCATGCCCCTCTCCCCCCTGCGGTCGCTGAAGACCGAGGAATGGGACCGCATGATCGACGTGAATATCCGCGGCGTTCTGCATGGCATCGCCGCCGTGCTGCCGGTGATGGACCGGCAGGGCCATGGGCAGGTCATCAATATCGCCTCGACCGGCGCGTACAGCGTCTCCCCCACCGCCGCCATCTATTGCGCCACCAAATACGCGGTGCGCGCCATCACCGAGGGGCTGCGGCAGGAAAGCACGAAGCTGCGCGTGACGCTGGTCTCGCCCGGGGTGGTCACCTCCGAACTGGCGGACAGCATCAGCGACGAGGCCGCGCGCGATGCCATGCGGGCGTTCCGCCAGGTCGCCATCGAGCCGGAGGCCATCGCGCGCGCCGTGCGCTTCGCGATCGAGCAGCCGCAGGATGTCGATGTCAGCGAGCTGGTGGTCCGCCCCTCGGCCAGTCCGCTGTGATGCGCGAGGTCCTTCTCGGCGGCGCGGTGCTGGCCCTGCTGGCCGCCACCGCCGCCCTTCCCCATCACGTGGCTTCCGCACAGAGCGGCACCCGACAGGAGGCAGGCATCATGGCCGACCATCCCTATACTGGCATGTGGGTCACGTCGGACCGGCATGTCCGCCAGGAACTGCTGCCCAATGGCCGCTACGACGAGGCGCGAGGCCAGCGGCAAAGCGCCTACCAGGGCCGATACGAGGTGCGGGGCAGCCGTGTCCTCTACTGGGACGATACCGGCTTCACGGCGGATGGCGAATTCCGCGATGACATCCTCTACCACGGTGGCATGATCTTCTACCGCGACGGCCAGGAACCTCGCTGAGCCGCCGCAGGGAACGGGAGAGAGCGCATGAGGGACTGGCCGACAGAAAGCGGGCGCTTCAGCCTGGGCGACGTCACGCTGCAATCCGGCGCCGTGCTGCGGGATGCGGTGCTGAGCTGGAAGACGCATGGCACCCTCTCCCCCGCGCGGGACAATGTGGTGCTCTATCCCACCAGCTACGGCGCACGGCATCCGGACCTGGAATGGCTGATCGGGCCCGATAGCGTGCTGGACCCGACCCGCCGGTTCGTCGTGCAGATCGACATGTTCACCAACGGGCTCTCCTCCAGCCCCTCCAACACGCCGGACTGGCCGGGGCTGGTGACGGCATGGGACAATGTGCATGCCCAGCGCCGCCTGCTGCGCGAGCTCTGGGGCATCCAGCGCCTGCATGCCGTCTATGGCTGGTCCATGGGCGCGCAACAGGCCTATCACTGGGCAGCGACCTTCCCCGAGGCCGTCTCCCGCATCGTGGTGAATTGCGGCAGCGCCCGCACCGCCACCCATAACCAGGTCTTCCTGCGGAGCCAGATGGCGGTGCTGGAGGCCGCGCCCGAGCATCTGGGCGATGGCCGCTTCAGCGCCCAGCCCGGCGCCGCGCTGCGGGCCTTCGGCCGCGTCTATGCCGGCTGGGCCATGAGCCAGGACTGGTATCGCGCCGGGCTGCATCTGGCCGGCGGCGCGCCGGACCTCGATACCTATCTGCGGACGGAGTGGGAGGAGCGCTATGCCAACCGCCCGGCCGCCGACCTCTACTGGCAGTTACGGACCTGGGATGCCGGCGATATCAGCCGCGACCCACGCTATGGCGGCGATCTGGCCAGGGCACTGGCAGGTATCGAGGCCCGCGTGCTGCTGATGCCCGGCTCCATGGACCTCTATTTCCGCGTGGCGGACAACGAGGCGGAGCTGCCGCATCTCCGCTATGCCGTGCTGCGCCCCATCCCCAGCATCTGGGGCCACCGCGCCGGCAACCCCACCGCCAATCCGGAGGATGCCGCTTTCCTGAAACGGGAAGTGCGGGCCTGGCTGGATTAGTCACGCCGCCGGAACGCGCCCCGCGCGACCGCCACCCTCCCCCTGCGGGCAAGCCCGATGGCGAGGGAAGCCAGGATATCGCCCGGCGACGGGCGGAACCCCTGCCGCAACGCCGGCCGCGATCCAAGCCGGCGCAGGAAGGCAGGATGGCCGGAGCGCAGGCCGGCCCGTATCACGCGCCACCAGACGCGGCTGGCATGCGCCTCGATTTGCAGACGGTCTGCGGGATCCGGCGCATGGGCAGCGCAGAAGCCCTCCAGCATCCGCTCCAGCACAGCGCCGAGCCGGTCCAGATCCGCGGCCTCGGTCACGGGCCGGCGCTCGGACAGGTGGCGGATGATCAGCCGCGCGGCGGCTTCCGCGTCCTCGCCCAGCCAGGGCGCGATGGCCGGTGCCAGCACCTGCGCCGCGCCTCGCAGCATCCCCTCCGGCTCCGTCAGCGAGACGCTGCCCGCATGCGCGCGGTAGATGGTGAGCACTTCGTCCAGCCTTGCGACCCCGCCCAGCGGCAGCAGCCGGTGATAGAGGTCGAAATCCTCCGACAGCCCCGGCCGCAGAAAGACGCCCAGCGTGCGGATGGCGTCCGCGCGCAGCATCACGGAAGAAAAGGTCAGGGGATTATCGACATGCAGCATCCAGCGTAGCAGCAATGGTGTGCTGCCGGGCGCATGATCCGTCTGCCTGAGCCTGCCGTTTTCCAGGATCCGGATCTCGCTGCCGACCAGCACGATACCGGGATGGCGGTCGAGAAACGCCACCTGCACCGCCAGCCGCTCCGGCCGGCAGAGATCGTCATGGTCGAGGATGGCGAGATACTCGCCCCGGCAGAGGGAGAAGCCGAGATTGCGCGCCCCGGCCGCGCCCAGGTTCCGCTCCGCATGGATGACGCGCAGCCGCGGATCCCCGATCCCCGCGAGGATCTGCCGCGTCCCGTCGGTGGAGGCATCGTCCACCACGACCAGCTCGAAATCGGTGAAGCTCTGGGCGAGCAGGCTCTCGATGCTCTCGCGGATATGCCGCGCGCCGTTATGCACGGCCATCAGCACGCTGACGCGCGGTGCCCCTGCTGCGGTCATGCCGGATATCCTGTGATGCGGATGGCGCCTCTCCCGGCTCTCCTCATCCGGCAGGATAGGGCGATGGTCCCGGACAGGAAACCGGCACCGAGGCATCCATCCCGCCCCTGGCACGTTGCAGAATCTCCCATACCGGCCGGGAGCGCCTGATGCTGATCTCCACCCGCCTGCATGGCGTGATCGACTATACCGTGGCCGCACTGCTGGGCGGGCTGGCCGCGTGCCCTGCCGTGCCACGCTCGGTGCGGAGGCTGCTCGGCGGCGCCGGCGCTTATCATGCGGCCTATTCGACCGTCACGGACTACGAAGGGGGCACGAAGCCGCTGCTGAGCATGCGCGGGCATCTGGCGCTGGATGCGCTCGGCGGCGCGGCACTGCTTGGCGCGGGCCTGTTGATGCGCCGCCAGCCGCCGGCTGCGCGAGCCCTGCTGATCGGCACCGGGCTGCTGGAACTGGCGGTGGTCTCCGCCAGCAGCACGCATCCACGCAGCGGGCCCGGCCAGGGCCATGGCCTACTGGGTCGCCTCTTCGACCCCCATTCGGCCTGGGCCGAGCGCGCCAGCTACCCGCCGCTGAATACGCCGAAGCCGGTGGCAGAGGATCTCTTCATCGTCGACAGCCGGCTGCCCGGCACGGCGGGCATGATGGTGGCCGCCCGCATGACGGTCATCCGCCTGCCGGATGGCGACCTGCTGCTGCATTCCCCCACCCGCTTCAGCCATGCCTTGAAGCGCGAGTTGGAAAAGCTGGGCCGCATCCGGCATCTGGTGGCGCCGAACATCGCCCACTGGATCTTCCTAAAGGAATGGCAGCAGGCCTGCCCGGAGGCCATCACCTGGGCCGCGCCGGGGCTGCGGAAGCGGCGGCAGGTGCGCCGATCGGGCCTGCGGCTGGATTACGACCTGACCAGCGGAACCCCGGATGCCTGGGAGGACGCCATCACCCTCGTCACCCTGCCCGGCGGTATGGACTTCCACGAGACGGCGCTGTTCCACCGCCCCAGCCGCAGCCTGGTCCTGACCGACCTGGTGCTGAACCTGGAGGAGCGGAAGCTGCCGCCGCTGGTGCGGCCCCTGGCGCGGCTCTTCGGCATCCTGGCGCCGGATGGCATGCCGCCGCCTTACCTGCGCGCCGTCATTCGCATGCGGCAGGAGGCCGCCGCACATGCCGCCGAGCGGATGCTGGCCCTGCAGCCGGAACGCGTGATCTTTGCCCATGGCCGGTGGTTCGAACATGACGGCGGCAGCGCGCTGCGCCACTCCCTGCGCTGGCTGCTGCGCTGAGGCCGCCGCGCCAGCGCCTTGCCATGGCGCCGCCCAGGCTTTAGGCAACCGGCCGGGCACAGCGAGGAGCCGGCATGGACGCGACGCCGCGCAAGGTCACGACGCCGATCGTCATCTTCTCCTTCGACCGCCCGCACTACCTGCGCCGCTTCTGTGAATCCCTGCGGGCCCAGCAGGGCGTCGAGCTGAACGAGCGGCGCATCTACATGGTGCAGGACGGCGCCGTCTCCCCCCGCTCCGGCCTGCGCTACGCCAGCGATGCGGTGCTGGAGGAATGCACCGCCATCTTCCGCGACATCTTCCCGCGCGGGCAGGTACTGGCCAGCCGCGAGAACCATGGCATCGCCTTCAATATCCGCCGGGGTGAGGCGCTGGTCTTCGAGACCCTGGAATCCGACCTCGGCTATTTCTTCGAGGACGACCTGGAGCTTGGCCCGGCCTATCTGCTGATGATGGAGCGGCTGAAGGATGCGGTCGCCGGCCGCCCGGAGGTCGGATACTTCGCCGTCTATGGCGAGCATCGCCGCCCCTCCGACCCCGCCGCGCCGAAGCTGGTCTGGCTGGACCACCACTGGGGCTTCGCCCTGCGGCGGGATGCATGGCAGCGGATCAGCCGGTGGCTGGAACCTTATTTCGATATCCTCGCCCGCAGCGACTACCAGCACCGCGACCACTATGCCGTCTTCCGCTTCCTGCAACGGCAGGAGATGGCGATCGACCGCTCCTCGCAGGATGCATTGAAATCGGTCGCGGCGGCGCAACTGGGCCTGGTGCGCGTGATGACCGACCTCTGCTTCGGCCGTTACATCGGCGAGAAGGGCGCCTCCTTCAATCCGGAGCGGTACCGGGAACTGGGCTATGACCGCATCCCGCTGATCACCCGCACCGACATCGCCCTGCCGGAACTGACGGAGGAACGCGCCCAGTCCCTGCTGCAGGCGCAGCAGGAGCATTACCGCAGGTTCCGCGCGCGCGAATTCGATGCCTTCCTGGCCGCCTATGCCACCCGGCACTGGGAGGCCGACCGGCTGCTGAGCCGCGAGGATGTGGACGATCTCTATCGCCTGCTGCTGGACCGCCTGCCGGAGAGCGAAGCGGTCTATGAGCAGAATATCGGCCGCAACACCTTCCGCACGCTGCGCGGCGCCATTCTGAAGAGCCAGGAATACCGCGGCCGCAACCCCGGCTGAAGCCTCAGCGCAGCAGCGCCGGCAGCATCAGGTCCAGCCGCAGCCGGCCTTCCCAGGTGGCGGCCAGCCGGCCGTCGGGGCGCCACTCCAGGTAGCCCTCATCCAGGCAGGCGGTCAGCATGGCCGCGTCCACCGCCTGATCCAGCGTCCGGCCGGTGCGGCGATGCAGCCGCGCGGGGTCGATGCCCTCGGACAGGCGCAGGCCCATCAGCAGCGCCTCCCGCCCCCGGTCCTCGGCCGAGAGGGTTTCCTCATGCGTCACGGCATGGCCATCGGCTTCCACCCGCGCCAGCCAGGCCTCGGGGCCACGGTGGCGGCGGGCGGCATGCAGTTCCCCGCCCAGCATCAGCCGCTGATGCGCGCCGGCACCGATGCCGATGTAGTCGCCATAGCGCCAGTAGGCGAGGTTGTGCCGGCTCTCCGCCCCCGGCCGGGCGTAGTTGGAGACCTCATAGGCCTCCAGCCCGAAGCGCGCGGCTTCATCGCCGGTGGCGAAATAGAGCGCCGCCGCCTCGTCGCCCTCAGGCAGAACGAAGGCGCCGCGCGCATGCTCGGTGGCGAAGCGCGTGCCGGGCTCGATGGTCAGCTGGTAGAGCGAGAGGTGATCGGCGGCCAGCGCCAGGGCACGCCGCAGCTCGGCCCGCCATTCGGCCTCCTGCTGCCCCGGCCGGGCATAGATCAGGTCGAAGGACAGGCGCGGGAACAGGCCGCGCGCCGCCTCCAGCGCCGCGATGGCCTGGGCGGCATCGTGCCTGCGGCCGAGGAAGGCGAGTTGCCGGTCATCCAGCGCCTGCACGCCCAGGCTGGCGCGGTTGACGCCGGCGGCGCGGAATTCCGCCAGCCTCGCCGCCTCCACGCTGGTCGGGTTGGCTTCCAGCGTGATCTCGATATCCGGGGTGGGGCCGAAAAGCCGGGTGGCGTCGGCGATGATATCCGCCACCACCTGCGGCGGCATCAGGCTGGGCGTGCCGCCCCCAAAGAAGATGGAGGCCAACCGCCGGCGCTGCCCCGGCGCGTCCATGGCCAGCCGTTCGGCCTCTCGCGCCAGTTCCCGGCGCAGGGCCGCGCCGAAGCGGGCGGTGTCCACCTGCTCCCGCACATGGCTGTTGAAGTCGCAATACGGGCATTTGGCCGCGCAGAAGGGCCAGTGCACGTAGAGGGCGAGAGGTTCGGTCATGGCGGCGGCCATATGTGGCCGCGCGGCCACCAAGTCGAGCGGGGCTGTTATTCTGTGGGCGCCAGGCTCTTGATCAGGTCGAAGACGCGCTTGCGTACCGCCGGCTCGCTGATGCGGTAATAGGCCCGCACCAGCTCCAGCGTCTCACGCCGGTTCATGTTGTCGTCTTCGAAACTGTCCTGCTTTTCGGCGAAGCCGCCGGCCAGACGCTGCCGCATCATGCTGCTGCCGCCGCCCATGGCGCCGGGCATGTCGTCGAAGAAGAAGCCGATCGGCACATCCAGGATGCGGGAGAGGTCGAAGAGCCGGCTGGCACCGATGCGGTTCACGCCACGCTCGTATTTCTGCACCTGCTGGAATGTCAGGCCCAGGGCCTCGCCCAGCTTCTCCTGGCTCATCCCAAGCAAGGTGCGGCGCAACCGTACGCGGCTGCCGACATGCGTGTCGATCGGGCTCGGTCGATGTTCCTTCTCGGTCCGCTCGGCAACCTCTGAACTGGCCATGACTCGTTCAACCTCCGGTAAGGTCGTCTTGAAGGAGTTGGACTGGCGCTCCGGACCTCACGTATCCTTGAATCTTAGGGTTGCATAAGGAAGAGGTCAACTCTTTCGAGAATTTCCAAAGATTGAGACAACCCCTCTCGTCCCACCATTCAAACCTGCCGGCCTCTCCCCTTCATCAGACCCAGCAGGAGTGCGAAAGCAGCCAGAAAGGCCGGAATCCAGGCACCAAGCCAAGCATAGGGAGTGGGAGGCAGCGCCGGCGGCAAAGGTGCTAGAATGCTGCCCATTTCCCCAAGACCCAGGCGAGCCGCAACCCTGCCGTGTGCATCCATGACGGCCGATATGCCGGTCTGGGCGGCGCGCGCCATGGGCAGCCCCTCCTCCACCGCTCGCAGCCGGGCCGCGGCCAGATGCTGGTAGGGGCCTGCGGAATAGCCGAACCAGGCATCATTGGTGACGTTCAGCATCCATCCCGGCCGTGCCTCCGGCACCACCGCCCCGGGGAAGATGACCTCGTAGCAGATCAGCGGGCTGAAGGCCGGCAGGCCCGGCACCGTCATGCCCACCGGCCCGGGCCCGGCGGAGAAATCGACACCGCCCTGCACGATGCGAATCGGGACCAGCCCGCGCAGCGGCATGTATTCGCCGAAGGGCACCAGATGCGCCTTGTCGTAGACGCCCAGCAGCGCCGCATCCGGCCCGACGGCAGAGAGGCTGTTGAAGACCTGCCGCAGCTGGCCCTCCTGCCCCCATTCCGCCCGCACGGAGCCGGCCAGCAGCACCCCGCCGGGCGGCAGGATATCGGCGACGTAGCGTCGCGCATCGGAGTCGTTGGGCAGCAGGAAAGGGCTGGCCGTCTCCGGCCAGATCACGGCGAGCGGGGCACCGGTGGGGGCCTTGGCCACCCCCTCCCGCGTCAGTTCCAGATAGCGGCGGAAGATGGGCATCCGCATCTCCTCCCGCCACTTGGCCTCCTGCTGTACATTGCCCTGCACCAGCAGCAGGTTCACGCCGGGCGCGGGAGGCTGCGGCTGCGCCATCCGCCAGGCGCCGAAGCCGCCCAGCGCCAGGAGCGCCACCGCTCCGCCGGCCATGGCCCGCCGCCCCAGCGCGGGCAGCCCGGCCAGCAGCATCGTGGCCAATGAGAGCCCATGCGCCCCCACCAGCGCCGCGCCCTGCAGCGGCAGCGCATCGAAGGCCCAGACAGTCCCCAGCAGGTTCCAGGGGAAGCCGGTGAAGAGCAGACCGCGCAGCATTTCCATCAGTGCCCAGGCACCGGACAGGGCCAGCCAGCGCCGCCAGCCCGGCGCCGCGAACCAGGCCAGGATGCAGGCCAGGGCGATATAGATGGCCAGCGGCAAGGCCAGCCCGGGCACGGCGACGGGGATCAGCCAGCCCCAGCGCCAGGGGTCGGTCAACAGGGCATGGCTGATCCAGTAGAGGCCGGCGATGTGGTGCCCCATGCCCCAGGCGAAGCCCAGCACGCCCGCCCGCTTCCAGCTGCCTGCGCCATCCAGCAGGGCCAGCAGCCCGGGCACCGAGATCAGCAGCAGTGGCACCAGATACAGCGGCGGCAAGGCCAGCGCCGCCAGCAGGCCCAGGCCGAAGGCCGCGAACACGGCCTTGCGGCCGCTCAGGCGCCGCAGCGCCGGCAGGAAGGAAAATCTCACGGAATAGGGCGCCGTTCCAGCAAGCAGGGTATCGGAAGACTTGATGTGGTCTGCGAAGCGCAACGGCAAGCCTAAGCCCGGCGTTGCGCCCGCTCCCTCATTCCGCCGCCGTCTTCGCGGCCGTGATGCCGGGACGGCGCACCCGCAGCCGGCGGATACGGCGCGGATCGGCCTCTAGCACCCGGAACTCCAGGCCGGAGGAATGGGAGACCAGCTCCCCCTTCGCCGGCACGCGGCCGGCCAGGGTGAAGACCAGCCCGCCCACGGTATCGATATCCTGGTCCCGCTCGTCATCCGTCAGCACGGTGCCCAGCCGCTCCTCGAACAATTCGATCGGCGTGCGGGCATCCAGGTCGATCAGCCCGTCCGGGCGCTCGACGATCTGCGGCGGGCGGTCCTCGTCATGCTCGTCCGAGATATCGCCGACAATGGTCTCCACCAGGTCCTCGATGGTCACGAGGCCGTCGATGCCGCCGTATTCATCCACCACCAGCGCCAGATGCATGCGCGCCTGCCGCATCTGCAGCAGCAGGTCCAGCACGGGGACGGAGGGCACCACGAAGAGGGGCCGCCGCAGCACCGCCGCCATGCTGAAGGGCGCTTCCCGGCCGACGCTCGCGAAGACGTCCTTGATGTGGACCATGCCGACCACATCGTCCAGCTGCTCCCGATAGACGGGGAAGCGGCTGTGGCCCTCCCGCTGGATCAGGCGGATGGCCTGCTCCAGCGTCAGATCCTCGGGCATGGCGACGATATCGGCGCGGGGGATCATGACATCCACGGCGGTCTTGCCGCGCAGCTTCAGCACATTGGTCAGCAGGGCGCGTTCCTGCGCGTCCAGCTCGGGGATGGGCACCGCCCCGCCCTCGCTGGCATGGTATTCACGCCCCTCCACCAGGGCTTCCACCTGGCCGCGCACGGTGTCGTTGCTCTTCTTGCGCAGCAGGCTTTGCAGCCGCCACAGCAGGCCGTCCCGGGGTTCCGTGCCGCTCATGTCGCCCCTCGCCAGGGGTTGGGCAGGTTCAGGCGGCGCATGATCCGCGCTTCGGCCTGTTCCATGCGCCGGGCCTCGCCGGCCTGGAGGTGGTCATGCCCCGCCAGATGCAGCGTGCCATGCGCCACCAGATGCGCGAGATGCGCGGCGACACGGCGTTTGTTCGCACGCGCCTCCCGCCGCACGACGCCCAGCGCTAGCGCGATATCGCCCAGATGCCCGGGCATCTCGCCCGGGAAGGACAGCACGTTGGTGGGTTTTACCTTGCCCCGGTGGTCGGTGTTCAGCCGCTTCACGGCGGCATCGTCGGCCAGCAGGACGGTAAAGCCGCCCTCGGCCTCCAGCCCCGCCTCGGCCCAGGCGGCCAGCGCGGCGCGGCGCGCCACTTCCTCGACCCGTGGCACAGCCGCGCGCCACCCTGGGGCGGCGACGATCACCTCGATCTCCGGCCCCTGGGCGTCTTCCCCGAGGGCACCTTCATCCGAAAGCCCGACCGCGACAGTGCGGCCGGGCGGTCTACTTCCCGGTTCCATCATTCTCCTTCCTGCCGCGGCGGAACATCCCCGCCACGGCGCCCGGCGCGGAGGGCTGGGCCACCTCTCTGGCCCGCCGCCCCCTGCTCATCCGCCCGGTTATACGCGGCGACGATGCGCGCCACCAGCGGATGCCGTACCACATCCTGCTCGGCGAAGCGGGTGATGCCGATGCCCTGCACCCCGTTCAGCACCGCCAGGGCCTCGACCAGCCCCGATTTCTGCCCGGACGGCAGATCCACCTGGGAGGGGTCGCCAGTCACCACCATCCGCGTCCCCTCACCCATCCGGGTCAGGAACATCTTGATCTGAGCAGGGGTGGTGTTCTGCGCCTCATCCAGGATGGCGAAGCAATGGGCCAGCGTCCGGCCACGCATGAAGGCCAGGGGCGCTATCTCGATCTCGCCGCTGGCGATGCGCCGGGCCACCTGGTCGGCCGGCATCATGTCGTGCAGCGCGTCGTAGAGGGGGCGGAGATAGGGATCCACCTTCTCCTTCATGTCGCCGGGCAGGAAGCCCAGGCGCTCGCCCGCCTCCACCGCCGGGCGCGAGAGGACGATGCGGTCCACGCGGCCGGCCATCAGCAGCGCCACGCCCTGCGCCACGGCGAGATAAGTCTTGCCGGTGCCGGCGGGGCCGATGCCGAAGACCATCTCATGCCGCTGTAACTGGTCCATATAGCCGGCCTGGGCGGCGCTGCGTGGCCCGATGGCACCCTTGCGGGTGCGGATGGCCGGCAGGTCCGGCAGCGGCAGCCGCGGCTCCGAGGCATCGGCCTGGGCCGCCTTCGCCGCGCTCTCGGAGAGCCGCAGCGCCGCTTCCACCTCGGCGATACCAATCGGGTCGCCCCGCTCCAGCCGCTTCCAGAGGCTCCTCAGCGCCACCTCCGCGACCCCGGAGGCCTCCGGCGCCCCGGTGATGGTCAGCCGGTTGCCACGGCTGGCCAATCGGACGCCGATGCGCTGCTCGATCTGCGCCAGGTGCCGGTCATGCTCTCCGTAGAGCAATGGCAGGAGCGCATTGTCATCGAATTGCAGCGTGACGGTGCGAGCGGCGGAAACGGTATCACCCATCAAGGGCCGGTCCATGCTGCGAGGGTTGGCGGGGAGCGTGGTCGGGGCGGTGCGGGAGAGGCTCAAGCGAGGGCAAGCTCCTTCTGATCCAGCAGGATGGCGGAGAGGGAATTGGGGAAGCGCTCGACGATCCGCACCCGCGCCGTCGTCCCGATGAGGGACGAGGGCCCGATGGCGTGGAGGGGTTGCAGCCAGGGGGTGCGGCCCATCACTTGGCCGGCATGGCGGCCGGGATTGGTGAAGAGCACCTCGCATTCGCGGCCGACGCAGTCCTCGTTGAAGGCATCCTGCTGCTGCCGCAGCAGGGCCTGCAATTCCTGCAGCCGCGCATCCTTCACATCCTCGGCCACCTGGAAGGGCTGGCCGGCGGCGGGGGTGCCGGGGCGCTGGGAATACTTGAAGGAATAAGCCAGGGCGAAGCCCACCTTCTCCACCAGCGCCATGGTGGCGGCATGATCCTCCGCCGTCTCGCCGGGATGGCCGACGATGAAGTCGGAGGAGAGCGCCATGTCCGGCCGCGCCGCCCGCAGCTCATCGGCGATGCGGTAGAAGAGGTCGGCCTTGTGGCCGCGGTTCATGGCCGCCAGCACGCGGTCCGAGCCGCTCTGCACCGGCAGGTGCAGGAAGGGCATGAGCTGCGGGATCTCACCATGGGCGCGGATCAGCCCGGCATCCATGTCGCGCGGATGGCTGGTGGTATAGCGGATGCGCGGCAGGTCCGGCAGCTCCGCCAGGGCATAGAGCAGCCGCGTGAGGTCCCAGGTCGACCCGTCCGGCGCCTCGCCATGCCAGGCATTCACGTTCTGGCCCAGCAGCGCGATCTCCCGCGCCCCGCCGGCCACCAGCCGCCTGGCCTCCGCCATGATGGCGGCGACAGGCCGGCTGAACTCCGCGCCCCGCGTATAGGGGACGACGCAGAAGGAGCAGAACTTGTCGCAGCCTTCCTGAATGGTCAGGAAGGCCGTCGGGCCGGAGGGGGCCGTGCTGTCCGGCAGGTGGTCGAATTTCTGCTCGACCGGGAAATCGGTGTCGATCTGCGCGCCGGCGGCACGGGCGGCGCGGGCCACCATCTCCGGCAGGCGGTGATAGGTCTGCGGCCCCAGCACGATATCCACCCAGGGGGCGCGCGTCGTGATCTCCTTGCCCTCCGCCTGCGCCACGCAGCCGGCCACGGCCAGGACCATCTTCTGCCCGGCCTCGGCCTTCGCTTCCTTCATCACCCGCAGCCGGCCCAGGTCGGAGAAGACCTTCTCCGAGGCCTTCTCGCGGATGTGGCAGGTGTTGAGGATGACCATATCGGCCTCCTCCGGCGTCTCGGCGGGGCCATAGCCCAGGGGCGCCAGGACATCGGCCATGCGGCCGCTGTCATAGACGTTCATCTGGCAACCCCAGGTACGGATGAAAAGCCGCTTCCGAGGCGGCACGGCGGTATCGGTCATGGTATGAAAAACCCTGGCGCGGCAAAGCCCGGCACCGTCCCTGCACCGGGGCCACCCATCAGCAGGGCGGCGGCGAAGGGCGATGTGCGACGCGCGGTGGTCCAGGTCAAGCGAAGCCTGTCCTGGAAGACCGCCGCCCGTAAGGGGAATCGAGCCGGTCCATCTCGTTACAGTTGTGGATGGAGGGTCGTGGGGTCAAGCCAAACCGGCGTTCCCGGACCCTGTCATGCATTCTTCACCGGGGGCGGCAAAGGCCGCGCCGGGCGGCCCTGACGCAGTGCCGCCGCGCCCTCCGCCACCACCTTCTCCACCGCCGCCGTCAGCGCCTTTCGGTTGGGGAAGTCCCGGGGATCCATCGGCTCATGCAGCAGCACCGTCACCCGGCCGCCGGAGCGTCGCGCCAACCGCCAGAAATGCGTGCCGATATCCATGTCCCCATACCAGGCGAAGACCGCCCTGTCGCGCCGAACCGCCGGCAGCCCGCCCAGCTGGTCATAGACGACGGAGACCGGCTGCACGAGTGTCGCGGCCCCCGCCACTGCCAGGAAGGAGGAGCGGAAGGGCAGCACCCGGCTGCCGTCGCTGCTCGTGCCTTCGGGGAAGAGCAGCAGATTGTCGCCGGCGGCGAGGCGCGCCTGCATTTCCGAGGCTTCCTCCCCCGTCCGGCCCCGGGTGCGGCTGACATAGACGGTGCGGCCGAGCCTCGCGACGATATTGATGCCGGGCCAGCTGCCGACCTCGGCCTTGGAGACGAAGGGCGCCTGCAGAACGGCGCCGAGCACCGGGATATCGAGCCATGAGGAATGGTTGGAGAGGAACAGCACCGAGCCCCTGGCGCCCGCCCCCTGGTCCACCCGCTGTCCGATCACCCGCACCCGCAGCCCGAGGATGCGGCAGAGGACGCGGTGATAGAACCCGCCGAACAGGATCTTGCCCCGGCCTGCCCCGGTGAGCCCGGGGATCATGACCAGCACCGCCTGCACAGGGATGCAGAGCAGGGTCCAGCAGATCCCCAGCACCAGCCTCACGCTGGCCCGCAGCCTGCTGCCGCGCGAGAGCGGCGAATCATCCGGCATCCCTACCAGCAGCGGGCGGCGGGCGGCGGCGCCCTCCGCGGCGGAAAGGGTCGGCGAGCCATTCTGGGAGCAGGTTGCGGCCGTCATGCCATCAGCGATACCGGAGCCGCGACGACGCCACAATGAGGCAGACAGACCGTCTGCGCCTCAGCCATGCGCCGGTCCTTGGCCGCGCCAGGCGCTCAGGATACCTTGCTGCGCTCGAAGTGCCGGAAATACTTGTCGGTGACGAGTTCCGTCATCACCACCACGCAGACATCGGTGGTGTTGAACTGCGGGTCGATCACCGCGCCATCGCCGACGAAGCCGCCGAGGCGCAGATAGCCCTTCACCAGCGGCGGCAGGTCCGCCAGGGCGGCGCGGCGGTCGATCTGCGCGGGGTCCATCCGGTCCATCCGCACGAAGCGCTCAGGCACCGCGCGCGGGCGCAGTTCTCGCGGCGCCAGATGCTCGGTATGCAGATAGGTCAGCGGCATGGCCAGGGTATCGGGGTCGGTGCCCGGCAGGCTGGCGCAGCCGAACATCACCTCGATATTGTGCTTGGCGATATAGGCGGCGATGCCGGCCCAGAGGAGCTGCATGCTCGGCCGCCCGCGATAGGCCGCATCGACGCAGGAGCGCCCGAGCTCCAGCACCGGGCCGGGGCGCGAGGTCAGCGGCGTCACGTCGTATTCGCTGGCCGAGTAGAAGCCGCCGACCTTCGCCGCCGCCTCCCGCCGGATCAGCCGGTAGGTCCCGACGACGGCGGAGGCGCCCTCACCCAGGTTGTGGTCGAGCACCAGCAGATGGTCGGCCACGGGGTCGAAGCTGTCGCTGTCGCGCCGGGCGGCGGCGGTCTCCGCATCGGCATGGGCCCCCATCTCCTCGTAGAAGATGCGGTACCGCAAAGCCTGCGCTGCCTCCACCTCCTCGTCCGAAATGGCGATGCGGACCCCCAGATGACCAGCCCGGAGCTCGCCGAAGCCGGCCTCCGGATCGATCATGCCGCCCCTCCGCCTTCAGGGCCTTCGCCACCGTCCCCGGCGGAGCCGGCCGGCCTGCGGGGGCGGCCGCGCGCGGCGGGGGCGGCATCCTCCCGGCGGCCGAAAAGCTCCAGCCGGTGGCCGATCAGCCGGAAGCCGAGGCGGGAGGCGATGGCCGCCGCCAGGGCCTCATGCTGCTCGTCCGAGAATTCGATCACCCTGCCGGAATCCACGTCGATCAGGTGGTAGTGGTGGCCATGATCGGTGGCCTCGTAGCGGGCGCGGCCGCCGCCGAAGTCATGCCGCTCCAGGATCCCCTTTTCCTCCAGCAGCCGCACCGTCCGGTAGACGGTGGCGATGGAGACACGGGAATCGAGCGCCAGGGCGCGCCGGTACAGCTCCTCGACATCCGGATGGTCCACCGCCTCGGAGAGCACGCGCGCGATCAGCCGGCGCTGGCCGGTCATCTTCAGCCCACGCTCGACACAGAGACGTTCGATCCGCATCGGGTCGGGCACGGGCTGGTCTTGAGCGACGGCGTGGGCCGGAGCGGTTCGGGAGGGTGCGGGGCGGGTGTCCATGCGCGTGGTTCGGTAGCTCCTGCGCCGGGGCCGCCTGGCCCCCGCGTAGCCGGCGGGTTGAGTGCCATCATAACCCTACCGAGGCAAGCCGCGCCACCCGCACCCGCCACCGGGCTGCTGCCCGGCGGCCGGCGCGCGGCGCGGCCACGACGGTCAGGCGGCAGCCGCGCGCCGCTGGCGGCCCGAACGCGGCTTGGTGCCCAGGCCGATCTTCTTGGCCAGGGAGGAGCGATGCTTGGCGTAGTTCGGCGCCACCATCGGATAGTCCGGCGCCAGGCCCCAACGCTCCCGATACTGTTCGGGCGTCATGTCATAGGCGGTCTTGAGGTGGCGCTTCAGCATCTTCAGCTTCTTGCCGTCCTCAAGACAGACGAGATACTCGTCCGTCACCGACTTCTTCACGGGCACAGCCGGCTGCGGCCGCTCGGCCACCGGGGCGGCCACGGGCGCAGCCCCGCCGAGGCTGGCCAGGGTGCGATGCACCTGCTCGATCAGCGAAGGCACTTCCGGCAGCGCCACAGCATTGTTCGAGACATGCGCGGCAACGATCTGCGCCGTCAGTTCCAGCAGATCACGCCCAGCCTGTTCTTCGGCCATCGCACCGCCTTTTCATTATCTCTGGATGTTTGGACATCGCCAGCGACTTGCAACGCTGGCCTTATGCAGCTTATCTGCTTTGACGCAGTTTCCGCAACTGCCTTCTCGAATAATTCCTGCCTTATTACAAACCAAAGCAAGAACAACGCATGGATGAATCGCCCGACCGTCAGATCGATATCACAACCGAGACTTGTCCCATGACCTTCGTCCGCACCCGGCTGGCGCTGGACCGCATGGCCCCTGGGCAAGTGCTTGAAGTATTGATGAAAGGCGAAGAGCCCTGCCTGAACGTGCCCCGCACCGCCCGCGAGCAGGGCCACGAGATACTTTCGCTCTCTGAGGAACGGGGAGGGCTGACGCGCCTCAGGCTGCGGAAAGGCAGCGGCTGAGCACCAGCGCGTCGCTGCCATCCGCATAGTAACGCCGCCGCAACCCGACCTGCGCGAAGCCGGCCCGCTCGTACAGCGCCCGTGCCGCGGTATTACTGTCAGAGACTTCCAGAAACATGACCTCCGCGTCGCGCAGTCTGGCTTCGTCTATCGCCGCCAGCAGCAGCGCGGCAGCCAGGCCCCGCCGTCGGGCGGCGGGCGCCACGGCCAGCGTCAGCACCTCCGCCTCCCCCGCCACCGCCCGGGCCAGGATGAAGCCCTGCCCCGCCAGGCCGAAGCCGAAGGCGCCTTCCAGGCCCAGCATCAACGCGATGGCATCCGCTCCCCAGGCCTCGGCGGGCGGAAAGGCACTGGCATGCAGCGCCGCCAGGGCCGGCGCATCCGCCTCCCCCAGCGGTTCCGGTAGCGGCGCCGCGGAGGTCATGCCTGTGGCGGCACCCGCACGGCCGGCGGCTCCACATAGAGCGGCAGGGCCGGCAGCGGCGGCAGGCGGCCGGCCAGGCGCAGCGCCGCCACGGCTGCCGCATCCGCCGCATCGGGCAGGCGGTGCCCGCTATCCTCGGCCGCTACGCCGCGCGCGGCCAGCGCCGCCAGCGCCATCTCCACCGCGTCGCCCGCCAGCAGCGGCACGACACCCTCCGGCAATTCCTCGGGCGCCAGGGACTGGGGCGGCCCCATGGCGGTCTCGGCGCCCGGCGCGAATCGCTCCAGCAACAATCTCCCGCGCCGGGTATCGACGCAGGTCCAGACCTCGCGCCCCTGGCGCTGCGCGGGCGACAGGCCAGCCGCCAGGGCCTCCCCGCTGGTCACGCCGATGGCGGGGCGGCCGATCGCCAGGGCCAGCCCCTGCGCCAGCGCCAGCGCGGCGCGCAGCCCGGTGAAGCCGCCCGGCCCCACCACCGCCGCCACCGCGTCCAGCGCCTCCGCCTTCATCCCCGCCTGCCGCAATACCTGCTGCGCCAGCCCGGGCAGCAAGGTGGGCTGGCCGCGTGCGACATCGACCCCGGCGCGTGCCAGGATGCACCCATCCGCCCATACCGCTGCCGAAGCCCTTGCAAGGGCGCCATCAACCACCAGAATCCGCATGGCGCCGGCCATAAGCCGCCATGCCCCACAAGTCCACCGCCGCGTGAGGCCGGTCACAGCCGGCCTCACGCGGCGGTGGCGATGGTCAGACGATTGAGGACTTCCGCCATGCTACGCCGCCTCCTGCTCCCGGCCCTCGCCGCCGCCCTGCTGCTCGTCCCGCCGCTGGCACAGGCGCAGCAGCGCAGCATCACCGTCGCCTCCACCACCTCCACCGAGCAGTCCGGCCTCTTCAGCCACATCCTGCCGGCCTTCACCAAGGCCACGGGCATCCAGGTGCGGGTGGTGGCGCTGGGCACCGGCCAGGCGCTGGATGTCGGGCGGCGCGGCGATGCGGATGTCGTCTTCGTCCATGACCGCGCGGCGGAGGAGAAGTTCATCTCCGAGGGCTTCGCCACGCGCCGCTACCCCGTCATGTACAACGACTTCATCCTGGTCGGCCCCTCGGCCGACCCCGCCGGGACCAGGGGCAGCGACATCGCCGCCGCGCTGAAGGCCATCGCCGGGAAGAAGGCGCCCTTCGTCTCGCGCGGAGATCGTTCCGGCACCCATGCGGCGGAGCTGCGGCTATGGAAGGAGGCGGGCATCGACCCCTCCACCGGCCAGGGCAGTTGGTATCGCGAGATCGGCCAGGGCATGGGCCCGGCGCTGAACACCGCCGCCGCCTCCGATGCCTACCTGCTCAGCGACCGCGGCACCTGGCTCAGCTTCCAGAACCGCCAGGACCTGCGCGTCCTGACCGAGGGCGACCGGCGCCTCTTCAACCAGTATGGCGTGATGCTGGTGAACCCCGCCCGCTTCCCGCATGTGAAATCCGCCGAGGGACAGGCCTTCATCGACTGGCTGGTCTCGAAGGAAGGGCAGGACAGCATCGCCGCCTATCAGATCGATGGCGAGCAGCTCTTCTTCCCCAATGCCGATGACCCGAACAGCTGAGCCTCCAGAGGGCGCGCGGCCCTGACGCGCGCCTCCCTCCGCGGCGCCGGCGGCGGAGGGAGGGAGCGCCGGTGCCGATCCGCCGGCAGCGCCCCCAGGAGAGACATCCATGACATCCGCCCGGCCCCATGACCTGCCCGGCCTCCTCGGCATCGAATGGCCCATCATCCAGGCGCCGATGGCCGGGGTTTCCTCCCCCGCCCTGGCGGCGGCGGTATCCGAGGCCGGCGGGCTTGGCTCGCTCGGGGCCGGGGCCAGCGACGCGGCTGGCACGCGGGCGATGATCGGCGCGGTGCGCCAGCGCACGCGACACCCCTTCAACGTGAATCTCTTCTGCCACCGCCCCGCGCAGGCCGACGCGGCGCGGGAGGCGGCCTGGATCGAGCGGCTGCGGCCGCAATTCGCGCAGTTCGGCGCCAGCCCGCCGCCACGGCTGCGCGAGGTCTACAAGAGCTTCGTCGAGGACGACGCCATGCTGGCGATGCTGCTGGAGGAAAAGCCGGCCGTCGTCAGCTTCCATTTCGGCCTGCCGCCGGAGGCGCGCGTGCGGGCGCTGCGGGAGGCCGGCATCATCCTGCTGGCCTCCGCCACCAGCCTGGCCGAGGCGCGGATGGCGGCGGCGGCCGGCATGCATGCCATCGTCGCCCAGGGCTACGAGGCTGGCGGGCATCGCGGCATCTTCGATCCGGAGGCTGGCGATGAGCGGCTGGGAACGCTGGCCCTGACGCGCATCCTGGCGCGTGGCCTCGACCTGCCGGTGATCGCCGCGGGCGGGATCATGGATGGCGCGGGCATCGCGGCGGTGCTGCGTCTCGGCGCCGGCGCGGCGCAACTCGGCACCGCCTTCATCGCCTGCCCGGAATCCCTCGCCGATGACGCCTATCGCGCCGCCCTGGCCAGCGAGGCGGCGCATCATACCACCGTCACCCCTGGCATATCCGGCCGCCCGGCGCGCTGCCTGGACAACCGCTTCACCGCCATGCTGGCGGATGTGCCGGACAGGGAGATTCCGGCCTACCCCATCGCCTATGATGCCGGGAAGGCGCTGAACCAGGCGGCCAGGGCAGCGGGCGAGGCAGGCTTCGGCGCGCAATGGGCAGGCCAGGGCGCCCCGCTGGCGCGGGCCCTGCCGGCCGCGGAACTCATGGCCGCCCTGATCGCGGAGATGCGGGGCGGGTAGCTGGATGGCGATCGCCGCCCGCTTCACGCGGGCGGCGATCAGGCAGGCCGGATCAGTCGGCCGTGGCGCCGGAGGCCTTCACGATCGGCACCCAGACATCGACTTCGTTCTTCACATATTCGGCGAAGCGCTCGGGCGTGTAGTCGCGCATGGCGGGGGTGCCCATCTCGCTCAGGCGCTGCTGCACGGTCGCGTCGCCCAGCGCCTCGTTGATGGCGGCGTTCATGCGCTCGACGATGTCGCGCGGCAGGCCGGCGGGGCCGAAGATGCCGTACCAGGAATAGGCCTTGAAGCCGGGCAGGCCCACTTCCGCCGCCGTCGGCACATCCGGCATCAGGTTGGAACGCTCATCCGTCGCGACGAACAGCGTCTTGACCTGGCCTTCCTTGTGGTAGGGCAGCATCAGGCTGGGAATGTCGCTGTTGAACTGCACCTCGCCCGCCAGCATGGCCGTGAAGACCTGCCCGCCGCCACGATAGGGGACATGCACGGCCTGGGCGCCGATGCGCTGCAGGAAGCTGGCGGAAGCGAGATGGCCGCTGGAGCCGACGCCGCTGCTGCCATAGGAGAACTTGTTGGGGTTCGCCTTCAGCTGCGCGATCCAGTCCGCCGTGTCGCGCACCTTCAGGCCATTGGTGGTGACGCTATGGCAGATCGGGATGAAGTTCGTCGGCGCGACGGCCGTCAGATCCTTCACGGGATCATAGGGCAGCTTGCTGTAGAGCCCCGCCGCGATACCCGTGGAGGACAGCGTCGCCAGCACGAAGTTGTAGCCATCCGGCGCGGACTTCGCGACGAAGTCGGTGCCCAGCGTGCTGCCGGCGCCCGGGCGGTTCTCCACCACGATGGTCTGGCCCAGGATCTCCGACAGCTTCGGCGTCAGCAGGCGCATCGTGACATCGGTGCCGCCGCCGGGGCCGAAGGGCACGATGATGCGGATCGGCCGGTTCGGCCAGTTGCCGGTCTGCGCGCGCAGCACGGTCGGCATCATCAGCGTGGCGGCGGTCAGGCCCATCAGCCCCCGGCGCGAGGTGGCCGCCAGGCGGCGGTCGGCGAAGATCTTGGTCATGTGCTTCCGTTCCAACTCAGTCGCGGTGCGTCAGGCGTTTCCGCCGGCTCTGGCGGCCGGCCGTGACATTCAGAAGGAGCCGCCATTCACCGGCAGGATCTGTCCGCTGATGAACTTGGCGAGGTCGGAGGCGAAGAACATCGTCGCATCGGCGATGTCCTGCGCCTCCCCAAGGCGGCCGAGGGCGATGCCGGAGAGGGTCGCGCTGCGGCGCTCCTCGCTCATGCTGTCCCAGCCGCCCTGCTTGTCAGCATCCGTCAGCACCAGTCCGGGCGCCACAGTATTCACGGTGATGCCCCAGGGGCCGAGTTCCATGGCCAGCTGCCGCGTCAGCCCCAGCACCGCATGCTTCGACGTGCAATAGGCCTGGATGCGGGTGCGGGAGGGCCGGAAGGCCGCG
This sequence comes from Roseomonas marmotae, assembly GCF_017654485.1. Lineage (NCBI taxonomy): Bacteria > Pseudomonadati > Pseudomonadota > Alphaproteobacteria > Acetobacterales > Roseomonadaceae > Roseomonas > Roseomonas marmotae. The sequence continues at coordinate 3,406,846 of NZ_CP061091.1, forward strand.
CCGGAACTGATGTTGATGATACGGCCCGCGCGGGCGTGCTTCATGCCCGGGGCCGCGGCACGCACGGTGGCGAAGGTGGCGTTGACGTTCAGCGCCATGATCGCGTCCCAGTCCTCGTCGGACACGTCCTCGACCGGCCGGTGGTGCTGGCCCATCATGCCGCCCGCGTTGTTCACGAGGATGTCGATGGCGCGGCCGGCCTGCCGCTCCACATCCGCCACCCAGGCACCGGCCGCCGCACGGTCGGTCAGGTCCACGACGGCGGTGCGGATGGCCGTGTCGCGGGCGGTCTCGGCCAGGGCGGAAGCACTGATGTCCGTGGCATGGACCTCGGCGCCACGCGCGGCGAAGCTCTGCGCGATGGCGCGGCCGAAACCCATGGCGGCGCCGGTAACGGCGACGACGCGCCCCTCGAAGTCCAGCGTCATTCCCTCACTCCTTCGTATCGGTTGCCGGGGCCTGTTCGGCCAGGATGCGAAGCACCGCCTTCAGGCCGGCGTCGTTGTGGCGGAGGCAGAGCGCCTCGGCCCGCGCGGCATCCCCGTAGAGAATGGCGTCGCGAATTTCCTCATAGGCCGCCAGCCCGTCCCGCACCCGGGACGGGCGCGACATGGAGAGGTTGCGCAGGAGCGCCAGCCGGTTGTGGACGGAGACCAGCATCTGCCGCAGCACGGCATTGCCGCAGCCCTCGGCGATGGCGTGGTGGAAGGCATCGCCCGCGGCCACGATGCGCCGCGTATCCGCCAGCTCGGCCGCCCTCTTCAGTGCTCCCGTGGCATCGATGATCGCTGTCATGGTCTCGGGCGGGCGCGTTTCGGCGCAGAGCCGCGCGGCATAGCCCTGCAGCACGCCGCGCACGCCGAAAAGCTGGCGCGCATCCTCGGCGCTGATGGCGGCGACGGAAGGTCCGCGATGCGGCCGGTTCACCACCAGCCCCTCGGCCTCCAGCTGCCGCATCGCTTCCCGCACGGAGGCGCGGCTGGCGCCGGTCAGCTCACAGAGCTCACGCTCCACCAGGCGCTGCCCCGGCACGAAGCGCCCGGACAGAATGGCGGTGCGCAGCGTTTCACCGAGGGCGGACCGGAGGGTCACCACCTGTTTGGCCACCTTGAGACTCACGATTTTCATCACCCAGTTGTGTATAGATTGTCTGCCAATCGGTCAATCAGGTTGACGATGAGGGTGGCTTGGCCGAAGAGGGCGCGGAAATTTCAGACGCGGAAGGATGGACGATGGAGTCAGTGGTCATCTGGGGTTCGGGAGCGATCGGCGGCACGATCGGCGCCTGCCTCCGCCGCGCCGGGCATGACGTGCTGTTCGTGGATGTGGTGCCCGAGCATGTGGAGGCCATTTCCGCCGGAAAGCTGCGGATCGAGGGGCCGGTGGTGGATTTCACCATCGGCGGTCCGGCCGCGTTGCCGGAACAGGTGAAGGGCCGGCACAAGCTGATCATCCTCGCCGTCAAGGCGCATCACACGGAGGCCGCGACCCGCGCCCTGCTGCCGCACCTGGCCGAGGATGGCGCGGTGGTCTCCTGCCAGAACGGATTGAACGAGCTGACGATCGCCGAGATCGTCGGCCGCCAGCGCACCATCGGCGCCTTCGTCAATTTCTATGCCGACTACATGGCCCCCGGCCATATCAGCTACGCCAAGCGCGGCGCGGTGGTGGTGGGGGAGATGGATGGCAGCCGCACGCCCCGGCTGGAAGCCCTGCACCGCATGCTGCGGGACTTCGACGAAGACGCCGTGCTCAGCGACAATGTCTTCGGCTACCTCTGGGGCAAGGGGGGCTATGGCGCCATCCTGAAGGCCTCGGCCCTGACCAATGACACCATCGCCGATTTCATTGCGGCGCCCGAGCGCCGCGTGCTGATCCTGCGGCTGGTGCAGGAAATCCTGGCGGTGGCGGCGGCCGAGGGGGTCACGCCGCTGGGCTTCGACGGCTTCGACCCCATCGCCTTCATGCAGCGGGACGAAGCGGCCATCGAGGCGTCCATGCAGCGGATGATCGCCTTCAACCGCGGCTCCGCCAAGCCGCGCAGCGGCGTCTGGCGCGACCTGGCCATTCGCAAGCGGCAGACCGATGTCGTGGCGCAGCTCGCCCCGGTGCGGGCCGCCGCGCGCGGCCACGGGCTGGCCACGCCCATCGCCGACAAGCTGGCCGAACTGATCAGCGAGATCGAGCAGGGCCGCCGCGAGATTGGCCCGGAGGCCGCCGACGCGCTCAGCCTCGCCGCCCAATCGTAACGACACTCCAGGAACACAGCCGATGAACGAGACGACCAAGCACCCCGCCGGCGAACCCTGGACATGGCAGGAGCCGACCTGGCGCGACATCGTCGAGCGCGCGCGCGCCGGCCGCAGCCTGCATCCCCGCAGCTGGCCGGGTGGAGCACGCTGCGCCGTGGCGCTCTCCTTCGACGCGGACCACGAGACCATCCCGCTGCGGGATGCCGACGAGAGCCCGATGCGCATCAGCCAGGGCCAGTACGGCTCGCGGGCGGCGATGCCGCGCATCCGCAGGCTGCTGGCGCGGGAGAATGTGCGCGCCACCTTCTTCTATCCCGCCGTCTCCGCCCTGCTGCATCCGGAGGAGGTGCGCGGCGTGGCCGAGGAAGGACATGAGATCGGCATCCATTCCTGGATCCATGAGCGCAACACGCTGCTGCCCTACGAGGTCGAGCGCGACCTCGCCTTCCGCGCCGCCGATATGCTGGAGAAGGTCTCCGGCCAGCGCCCGGTGGGCATGCGCACGGCGAGCTGGGATTTCTCCCTGCGCACGCTGGACATCATCCGGGAGATGGGGCTGCTCTATGACAGCAGCCTGATGGCCGATGACGAGCCTTATGAGCTGAACGCCAATGGCGAGCCCACCGGCATCGTCGAGCTGCCGCCGGAATGGGTGCGCGACGACGCCGTCTATTTCAACATGAACCGCTTTGGCGGGCTGCGGCCCTATACGCCGCCGTCGAGCGTCGCCGAGATCTTCCTGGCGGAGTTCGAGGGCGCCTATGCCGAGGGTGGCCTCTTTCTGCTGACGATGCACCCGCACCATATCGGCCACCGCAGCCGCATGCCCGTGCTGGAGCAAGTGATCGCCGCCGCCAGGGCGAAGGGCGACTGCTGGTTCGCGACCCATGCCGAGGTCGCCGCCTGGTGCCTGGAGAACGCGGAAGCCTGACGCCGCGCGCCCGGCCCGCCGCCGCGCGGAGCCGGGCCCATTTTCCCAAACGGGGCGGCGGACGGCCGGCTTATCCCGCCGCCGCCAGGCGGGTTTCCAGCACCAGGATCCGCGCCAGCGCGGCGGTCAGGGTGGCGAAGGTTCCACGCTCCAGCCAGCCATCCTCCAGGATGACGAAGCCATTGTCGTTCCGGGCGAGGATCCAGGGCTGGCAGGGTTCATCCTCCGCAGGGGCCGGCGCATCGCAGCGGGGCGTGCGGATGCTCAGCGCCACATCGGGGCCGCCCGTGGCCAGATCCACCTGCCACTGCGGCCCAAGCCCCTGCGCCCAGTTCCGGGCCTCCTGCTGCTCAGCGGGCGTGATGGCGGGTTTCGGCCGGTTGCTCAGGGCGCGGGCAGCGGGGCGGATGAAGGGCAGAATCACGGCAGTCATCGGTTGGCCTCGGCAATCTGGGACGGGCAGGCACGCCCGGAGCCTCTGCTCCAGCTTTCTACCCAGCAATGTACATTCCATGAATTGCGCGCTGCTCAGGTCCGCCCCAGGAAATTCGCCAGCCACCACAAGGCCCCGGCCAGCATCGCCAGGCCCAGGGCGTAGTCGCCAATGCCCAGCCAGAACCGGCGCCGCGCGGCGCGACGGGCCTCCGCTTCCCGGGCCTGCCTGGCGGTCAGTTTCGGCGCCTTCCTCGGGCGCCTGGCGGCAGCGGCCTTGCGCGGCTTGGCTGGAGGCTTGGGCTGGCGCGCGGTCCTGGGGCTGGGCTTCGGGCTGGCGGCCTTCGGGGCCTTCCCGCTCATGCCCGCCGGTCCGCCAGCGGGATGGGAGGGCTCGCGAGGTCAGGAAGGAAGCGTGGGCTGGGCGTCGGCATCAGGCTCTTGATCGCTGCCACATCGAAATTCGGTCCGTCATCACGGCAAGACGCCGCCACCTCCCGGCGCGGCCCTGTCCGGGGGAGCGCGACATGCCCGGCCCGGGCCAGTGCGGGAGGGATAGACGGGATGGCGGGTTCCGCGCCAGGGCCGCGGGGCGCCGCCACTCCTGACAAACCCGGGAAGACGGATGGCCGTTCCGCGGGCGGAAAAGCGCCCCGTCGCGGGCTGGATACGGCGCGCATCGCCTCGCGCCATCAGGCAAGGCAGCGGGTGGCTTGATGGCGGGAAAGGCGGGTGCCAGATTGTCGGCCCTCGCCTCCCCGCCAGCCTTCGGCGATCCCCACCGGGCCAAAGACACGCATGACGTTGAGCAAGCTCCGCATGAGGGCCAGAAGCCCGGCAGCCTTGCTCAAGGCACCGGGCTTCCGGCGGAAGGCCCGGCTGCCCGGATGACGCGAAGGCCGGACATGGCGACCCGACGCTATCTCGACCAGCGGCTGAAGCTGCACCACCTCCGGGCGGTGGAGGCGATCGTCGCGCAGCACAGCCTGCTGAAGGCCTCCGCCGCCCTCGGCATCACCCAGCCCGCGCTGAGCAAGACGCTGCAGGAACTGGAAGACATCCTGCAGCAGCGCCTCTTCGACCGCCTGCCACGCGGCATGCGCCCGACGGAGGCCGGCGAGCTTTTCGTCCAGTCCAGCCGCCGCATCCTCGCGGAAATCCGCCGGCTGGACGAGGAGCTGGACCGCCTTGCCGGGCCCGACGGCGGCACCGTCGCGCTCGGCACGCTGCCGGTGGCGGCCACGGGCGTGCTGCCGGGGGCACTGACCCTGCTGAAGGCGCAGCATCCGCATCTGCGGGTGCGGCTGGAGCAGGGACGGACGGAGGACCTGCTGCCCAAGCTCGCCTCGGGGGAGATCGACATGATCGTCGGCCGCCTCTACGAGCCCGCCCTGCCGGATGGCTTCCTGCGCGAGCCGCTCTGGGAGGAGCCGATCTCCGTCCTGGCGCGGATCGACCACCCGATCTTCCGTCTTCCCCGCATTCCCGTCGACGCGCTGAGGCATTATGACCTGGTGCTGCCCACCGTCAGCCAGCGCGTGGGGCAGGAGATCGACGCCTTCCTGGCCCTGCTGGCGCTGACGCCGGCCAGCTCCCTCCGCTCCAGCTCATACGGCTTCATCCGGGAGATGCTGCACGGCACGGACATGATCTCGGCCATGCCCAGGCTGATGATGGCGGGCGACCTGCTGCGCGGTACCCTGCGGGTGGTGCCGCTGGCCGCGAAGGCGGCGCGCCGCCCCGCCGGCATCATCCTGCCACCCAACCGCCCGCTGCCGCCGGCCGGCCATGCCTTCGTCACCGCCCTTCGCGCACATATCGCCGAAATCGGGGAACGTGGCCTTGCTTCTATAACCAATGGTTATAAGTCAGCCGGGGAAAGCAATAAGACCCGGAGGCCACGAGGAGTCTAGTCTGCGCCTGACGGCAGGACGCCACCGCGAGACCCGCGTTGCGCTTCCGTGCTGAACTCCGGAGCGGGGAGCAGGCAGGATGGCAGCTTTCTTCGATCGTCGCGGCATCTCCGCATGGGCGCCAGGCCAGCCGGGACGGGCCTGAGGCATGGCGGAACAAGGCCAGCCTGCCGTCCTGCGGACGGCCATGGGCACCTATCCACGCACCCGCGCGCTGAAGGAGGGGCAGGTCACCTCGCCCCTGCTGCGGCTGGATTTCGCCGACATCCCCGTCATCAGCCGCGCCTTCGCGCCCATGGTACGGGAGGGGCGCTTCGACGTTTCCGAGATGGCCATCGCCACCTTCCTGCAGGCCCGCGCCATGGAACGGCCGCTGGTGCTGCTGCCGGTGGTGCTGGCCGCGCGCTTCCAGCAGTCCGCGCTGCTCTGCCGCGCCGGCAGCGACATCCGCGGCCCGGCGGACCTCGCCGGGCGGCGCATCGGCGTCCGCGCCTATAGCCAGACCACCGGCATGTGGCTGCGCGGCATCATCGCCGAGAATGGCGGCCCCGCCCCTGCCGAATGCCGCTGGATCACTTTCGAGGACGCGCATGTCTCCGGCATCGCCGATCCGCCCTGGGCGGAACGCGCGGCCCCCGGCCAGGACATGATGGCCATGCTGCGCGAAGGCGCGCTGGATGCGGTGATCGTCGGCAATGACCTGCCGGACGACCCGGGCCTCCGCACCGTCTACGCGGACCCCGATGCCGCCTCCGCCGCCTTCTGGCAGCGGCACCGGATCGTGCCGGCCAACCACGTCCTCACCGTCTCCCGCGACCTCGCGGAGCAGCGGCCGGAACTGGTGGCGGAGCTGCTGCGGATGATGCGGCAGGCGGCCTCCACCCTGCCGCCGGGTGCATACGGCCCCCTGCCCGCCAGCCGCGCGGAGATGCGGCCTGTGCTGGAACTCGCCCTTCGATACATGGATCAGCAGGACATGCTGCCGCGCCCCCTGACGCCCGACGAGGCCTGGGACGGCCTGCCGGCGAGCGTGGAATAAGGAAGGAGACAGGCCATGACACGCTTCGCCATCATCGGCTTCGGCGAGGTGGGCGGCATCTTCGCCCGGGACCTGCGCGCGCGCGGCGCCGGGGAGATCCATGCCTATGATATCGCCGAGGCGGCGCGCGGCCGAGCGGCCGAGGCCGGCGCCACCGTGCATGACAGCGCGCCTGCGGCGGCGGCGGCGGCCGATGTGGTCTTCGTCCCCGTCACCGCCGGCTCGGCCCTGGCGGCGGCGCAGTCGCTGGCCGGCGGCCTGGGCCACGCGCCCTTCGTGGTGGATGTGAATTCCGTCTCCCCCGCCACCAAGCAGGCGGCCGCGCAGGCCGTGCAGGCCGCCGGCGGCCGCTATGTGGAGGCGGCCGTGATGGCCAGCGTGCCGCCCAAGGGCCTGCGCTCCCCCATCCTGCTGGGCGGCCCGGATGCCGAGGCCTTCAAGGCGCTGATGGCACCGTTCGGGATGGACCTGACCATCTTCCCCGGCCCCATCGGCAAGGCTTCCTCGGTGAAGATGTGCCGCAGCGTCATGGTGAAGGGGCTGGAGGCGCTGACCACCGAATGCATGCTGGCCGCGCGCCATTACGGCGTGGAGCAGGAGGTGCTGCGCTCCCTCTCCGACACCCTGCCGCATCAGGATTGGCGCGGGCTGGCGCGCTACGTCATCAGCCGCGCGCTGATCCATGGCAAGCGCCGCGCGGAAGAAATGCGCGAGGTCGCGCGCACCGTGCAGGAGGCAGGCATCGACCCGCTGCTGAGCGCCCCCATCGCCGAACGGCAGGACTGGGCCGCCGCACGCGGGCGGGCGATGTCCAAGGCGCAGCTGGCCACGACCGATCTGGACGAGCTGCTGGACGGCATCGCCGCCGCCACCCCGCCCCGCGCCGCCGCCGAGTAAACGTCACGCAGCCAAGGCCACCCGACGCAACGAGGTGGCCGCCACAGGAGGTTCCATCATGTCCCTTGGACGCCGCGAAACCCTGCGCCTGGGTGGGCTTGCCGCCATGGCTCTCACGGCGCCCTGGAATGCCGCCAGGGCGCAGGGGCAGGCCACCCTGCCCGACAAGCCCATCCGCCTGATCGTCCCCAATGCCGCCGGGGGCGTGGCGGACCTGACGGCGCGCACGGTGGGCCAGGGCCTTTCCGAACGGCTGAAGCAGCCGGTGGTGATCGAGAACCGCCCGGGCGCCGGCGGCATCGTCGCCGGGCAGGCGCTGATCTCCTCCCCGGCCGATGGCTCCACCCTGATGGTAGCGACCAACGCGCATGCCATCAGCGCCTCGCTCTTCCGCTCCCTGCCCTTCGACCCGATCCGCGACTTCGCGCCGGTCGGGCTGATGGGCACCTTCGCCATCGCCATCCTGGTGGCGCCCAATTCGCCGATCCGCACGGCGCAGGACCTGATCGCCCAGCTGAAGAAGGATCCGACCAGCACCAATATCGGCACCATCAGCGTCGGCAGCACGCAGAACCTGGCGGCCGAGCTGTTCAAGACCACGGCGGGGGTCGAGGCCGTGACGGTGCCGTTCAACGGCACCCCGGCCCTGTTGACAGCGCTGCTGCGCGGCGACGTGACAGCGGCTTTCGAGATCGTGGCGCCCATCACCGGTCAGATCCGCGACGGCTCGCTGCGCGCCGTCGCCGTCACCTCCGCCAGCCGCGCCGCCAATCTGCCGGATGTGCCGGCGCTGCGGGAAGCGGGCCTCGCGGATTTCGACGTCAGCTCCTGGAACGCCGTGGTGGCGCCCGCCCGCACGCCGGCACCGGTGATCGCGCTGATCAACCGGGAGATGAACGCCGTGCTGGCCGACCCGGCCATCCGCGGCAAGCTGCTGGAAGCGGGCGTGGAGGCCAAGGCCGACGACTCCGCCGCGCTGGGCCGGCTGCTGACCAGCGAGGCGGAGAAGTGGCGCGCCGTGATCGAGCGCGCCGGAATCGAGAAGCAGTAAGCAAAGGGCAGCGACGATGAAGACCTGCAAGGCCCCCGACCCGAACCCGAAGACGCCGGCCTATAAGCTGCCCGCGGGCGCCTGTGACGCGCATTGCCATGTCTTCGGCCCGGCTGACAAATTCCCCTACGCGCCGAATCGCAGCTACACCCCGCCGGATGCGCCGGTGGAGGATCTGCGCCGCGTGCATGCCGCCATCGGCGTGGAGCGCGCGGTGATCGTGCAGGCCAGCTGCCACGGCACCGACAATGCCGCCATGATCGACGCCATCGCCCGCAGCGAAGGCGCCTATCGCGGCGTCGCCATCGTCGATGGCAGCATCACCGAGGCTCAGCTGCAGGAGCTGGACCGCGGCGGCGTGCGCGGCGTGCGCTTCAACTTCGTCAGGCATCTCGGCGGCACGCCGGATCTGGAGGTGTTCGACCGCGTCCTCGACCGGATCCAGCCGCTGGGCTGGCATGTCGTGCTGCATCTCGATGCCAGCGATATCCTGGAACATGCCGGGCGCATCTCGCGCATCAAGGTGCCCTTCGTCATCGACCATATGGGCCGTGTTCAGGCGAAGTACGGGCTGGAGCAGGAGCCCTTCCGCCGGCTGCTGGAGTTGATGCGGAACGAGCTTGCCTGGGTGAAGATCTGCGGGCCGGAGCGCGTCTCCTCTGCCGGCGCGCCCTTCCACGACGCCATCCCCTTCGCCCGCAGGCTGGCCGAGGTGGCGCCGGACCGCACGCTCTGGGGCACCGACTTCCCGCATCCGAACATCAGCGGCGACATGCCGAATGACGGCGACCTCGTGGACCTCCTGGCGCTGGCCGTCGAGGACGAGGCCGCCCGCCGCAAGATCCTGATCGATAACCCCGACCGCCTGTACTGGGCGCGCTGAGAGAGGTTGCCATGTCCGGCACGCAGAAATCCGGCCTTGTCGTCACGGCCCATCCCGGTGACTTCGTCTGGCGCGCCGGCGGCGCCATCGCGCTGCACGCGAAGCTCGGCTACCGCATGAAGATCGTCTGCATGTCCTATGGCGAGCGGGGCGAGAGCCAGGGCGCCTGGAAGCAGCCGGGCATGACGCTGGAAGCCTGCAAGGCCGGCCGCCGCGCCGAGGCCGAGGCCGCCGCCGAGGTGCTGGGCGCAGAGATCGAGTTCTTCGATGCCGGCGACTATCCGCTGCGCATCACCGACGCGATGATGGACCGGCTGATCGACATCTATCGCGAGGTGAGGCCCTCCTTCGTGCTGACCCATGCGGTGGCCGATCCCTATAACGTGGACCACCCGGAAGCCTCGCGCATCGCGCAGGAAGCGCGGATCGTCGCCCAGGCCGCCGGCCACAAGCCCGGCCCCGGCGGCGTCACCTATTCCGCCCCGCAGGTCTTCCAGTTCGAGCCACACCAGCCCGAGCAGTGCAACTTCAAGCCCAACCGCATCCTCAACATCACCGAGGTCTGGGAGACGAAGTGGAAGGCCTTCGAGCAGCTCCCCGCCCAGAAGCACCTCTGGCACTATTATGAGCGCGTGGCGCTGAACCGGGGCATGCAGGGCGGCCGCAATTCCGGCAAGCCGATGACCTATGGCGAAGCCTATCAGACCATCTTCCCGGATGCGGTGGAGGTGCTGGCGTGAATCCCGTCGTCGTCACCCACAACCCGCGCGCCGATCTGGCGCTGATCGACCGTTTCGCGGGTCTTGGCGTCTCCACCACGCATGAGGCCTCGGGCCGCGCGCCCAACCTCATGAAGCCTTATATGCGCCCGGCCTGGCCGGGCACCTCGGTGGCCGGCAGCGTCGTGACCGTGCTGGCGCAGCCGGGCGACAACTGGATGATCCATGTCGCCGTCGAACAGTGCCGGGAAGGCGATATCCTCGTGGTCGCCTGCACCACCGACAATACGGACGGCATGTTCGGCGACCTGCTGGCCACGTCGCTGCAGGCGCGCGGCGTGCGCGGGCTGGTGATCGATGCCGGCGTGCGCGATGTCGCCTCCCTGCGGGAGATGGGCTTCCCGGTCTGGTCGCGCGCCATCTCGGCCCGTGGCACGGTCAAGGCCACCCTGGGCTCGGTGAACATCCCCGTCGTCTGCGCGGGCGTCTCGGTCCGTCCTGGCGATGTGGTGGTGGCGGATGACGATGGCGTGGTGGTGGTGCCCGCCGCCGATATCGCCACCACCCTCGCCGCCGCCGAGAAACGCCAGGCCAATGAGGCCGGGAAGCGTGCCAAGCTGGCGGCCGGCGTGCTGGGGCTTGACCTCTATGACATGCGGCCGGCGCTGGAGAAGGCGGGGCTGCGCTACGTCGAGCGGCTGGAGAGCTGACTGCCACCGGGGGACCGCGCCGCGGCCCCCGCCAAGGGAAGGAAACACCAAGGTGAAAAGCCAGATCCCGTTATCCCGGCGCCGGAGCCTGTTACAGGCTGCCGCCGCCGCGCTGTTGCCGGCGCCGTTCCTGGGCCGGACCGCGCGCGCCGCCTCAGCCTGGCCGAAGGACCGGCCGGTGCGGGTCATTGTGCCCTTCACGCCCGGCGGCTCCACGGACATCCTGGCCCGTGCCATCTCCCAGCGCCTGACGGAGGAACTGGGCCAGACCTTTGTCGTGGAGAACCGCGGCGGCGCCGGCGGCACGGTGGGCAGCGAGCTGGTCGCCCGCGCCCCGGCCGACGGCTATACGCTGATGATGGGGCATATCGGCACCCTGGCCGTGAATCCCTCGCTCTATTCCAATCTGACCTTCGATACCGTCACCTCCTTCCAGCCCATCGTGCTGGTGGCCACGGTACCGAATATCCTGGTGGTCAATCCGAAGGTCGCCGAGGTCAAGGACGTGGCCTCGCTGATCCGGCTGGCCAAGGAGAAGCCGGGAAGCCTGACCTATGGCTCCGGCGGCAATGGCAGTGCCGCGCATATCGCCATGGTCGCCTTCAACACCGCCGCCGGCATCGAGATGACCCATGTGCCCTACAAGGGCACCGGCCCCATGATGAACGACCTGATCTCCGGGCAGATCAACCTGACCATGACCGGCGGCCCGCCGATCCTGCCGCCGGTCCGGGCCGGGCAGGTACGCGCGCTCGGCGTCTCCAGCCTGCAGCGGCTGACCAGCGCGCCGGAGATCCCGACCATCGCCGAGGCCGGCCTGCCCGGCTTTGACGCGGTGCAGTGGTATGGTGTGGTCGGCCCGGCGGGCATGCCGCGCGACATCGTGGAGCAGCTCAACACCACCAGCATCCGCATCCTTCAGGAGCCCGCCCTCAAGGCCAGGCTGGAAGCGGAAGGCGCCCTCTTCTCCCCCGGCACGCCCGAGGACTTCGCCAGGCTCATCGCCAGCGAGCGGACCCGATGGGGTGACCTGATCCGCAAGGCCAACGTCCAGGCGGACTGACCCGCCCCGCCATGTGATGGGCGCGTGCGCCCCCCATCCGGCGAAGCCCAGTGCCCTGGCCGGATGGCGCCCTCCGGCAAGGGCCGTTCATTGTGAAGTCAGAACGCTTGCTGCCAGGCACGAGCCAGGACGAGACTGCGATGGGGACGGAGATCCCTCTCGAAGCTCATCAGGGACGAACGTGATGCAGAAAGCAGCCTTCCTGGCCGGGACGGCGCTGGCGCTGGCCCTTGCCGCGCAGGCCTCGGCCGAGATCGCCGTCTCCGGCAACGACAACAAGCGGGCGCTGGTCAATGGCGTGAACACCGTGGTCCGCGACCCGAAGCCCGATACCCTGGCGGTGATCGACTTCGCCAATGGCGAGCCCCGGCTGGTGGGAGAGGTCCAGGCGCCGCATTCCGTGGTCGGCCCGCCGAATTCGATCGCCGTGACACCCGATGAGAGCCTGGCGCTGGCGACCTCGGCCGAGAAGATCGACCCCTCGGACCCCAGCAAGACGGTGCCGGACAACCGGGTTTCCGTGATCGACCTGAAGGCATCGCCGCCGCGCGTGCTGGACACGCTGGAGGTCGGCGCGGGCCCGTCCGGCATCGCCCTCAACCCGGCCGGCACCATGGCGCTGGTGGCCAACCGCAATGGCGGCACCGTCTCGGTCCTGCGCCTTGCCGGCAACCGGGTCACGCCCGCCGGCACCGTGCCGATCGGCGCGGCCACGACCGGGGTTTCCGGCATCGCCTTCACGCCTGATGGCCGGCATGCCCTGGTGACACGCGACAATGACAGCATCGTCTCCGTGCTTCGGGTCGAGGGCGACACGGTGACCAAGCTGGACCGTGACATCACGGCCGGCGTCCGGCCCTACTCGGTCTCCGTCTCCCCAGCCGGCTGGGCGGTGGTCGGCAATGTCGGGCGCAGCGCCAACAACACCGCCGACATGGACACGGTCAGCCTGGTGGACGTGTCGCGCGAGCCCTTCCGCACCACCGACACCATCGCGGTCGGCCCGACGCCGGAAGGGGTGATGGCCAGCCCCGACGGGGTCCATGCCGTGACGGTGATCCACAACGGCTCCAGCCGGGCGCCGTCGGACCCGCTGCGTGCCCCAGCCATGGTGAAGCTACTGAAGGTGGAGGGCGGCCGCCTGCGCGTGGTGGCCGAGGCGCCCGCGGGCGACTGGGTGCAGGGCATGGCCTTCTCCCGGGATGGCCGCACGCTGCTGATCGGCAATATGGCGGACCGGCAGATCGGCATCTACCGCGTCGATGGCGACACGCTCCAGCCCATCGGCCGGAGCCTGCCGGTGAATGGCGGCCCCGCCGCGCTCGGCACCGCGCCCATCACGGCCGCGCCCCAACAGCGCTAGACCAGGAGCGGGCGGGGCGGGAAGCCTTCGCGGGCCCCGCCCCTGCCGCCCGCTTGCCCCCTGCCGCGCAGGGCACCGTTCTCCCCGGGCGGATATCCATGGCCCGGGAAACGGGGCGGCGCCACCTGGGCAATTCGCCACGCATGCGGCACAATTACCGCGAAGGCCCGGGCGCATACGGAACCGGGCGGCGAAAGGGCGGAAACCGAAGTTGAGATTGCCTTTGTGGGTCAGCGCCCTGGTCGCGACCCTGATTGTCCAGACCGTCAGCTCCTTCGCCAGCCTTGCCATCCCACTGCTAGGTCCGCCGCTGATGGACCGCGCCGGCCTGCCGCCCGAGGGCATCGGCCTCGTCTCCGCCATGGCATCGGCCGGTATCTGCTGGTGCCTGGCCTGCGGCGGCCCGATGCTCGCCCATCATGGGCCGATCCGCACATTGCAGATCGGCCTGGCCTTGATGGCGCTCGGCCTCCTCCTGCTGTCACAGCCGCTGGGGCTGATAGGCCTGCTCGGCGCCCTGGCGATCGGCTTCGGGTCAGGCCCCAATACGCCGGCGGGCAGCCAGATCCTGATCCGTGCGGCCCCTCCCCGCCACCGCACGCTGATCTTTTCGATCAAGCAGGCGGGCGTTCCCCTGGGTGGCGCCCTGGCGGGGCTGGTGCTGGCGCCGCTGGTGCTGGCGAAGGGCCTGTCTGTCGCGCTCGGGGTCGTCATTGCGCTGACGGTGCTCAGCATCCTGGTGGTGCAGCCCTTCCGCCGCCGGCTGGATGGCGAGAGGAAGGGGGGCCAGCCCGGCTGGGCAGGCGCGCTGCTGTCCCCGGCGGCGCTGGCGCGCTCGGTCAGCACCCTGCGTGCGCATCCCTCCCTGCCCCTGCTGACCGCCCTCGGCATCTCCTTCTCGATCATGCAGGCCTGCCTGATGGCCTTTACCGCCACCTATGCGGTCACCCGCCATGGCGCCTCCCTGGCCGAGGCCGGGCGGATCGTGGCGCTGATGCAGGGTGCCAGCATGTTCGGGCGCATCTTCCTGGGCTGGGTCGCCGACCGCATGGGCCGCGCCCTGCCGCATCTGGCCTTGCAGGCCGTCGCCTCGGCCATGGCGGTGACGCTGCTGGTCATGACCGGCGACCATGGCCGATGGGCGCTTTATGGCTGCGCGGCGCTGGTGGGCTTCACCGCCATCGGCTGGAACGGCGTGCATATCGCGGAACTGGCGCGTGTCGCGCCGCTGCACCTGGTCAGCGACGTGACCTCCGCCGCCAGCCTCTTCGGCTTCGTCGGATCGGTCTCCGGGCCACTGGCCTTCACCCTGCTGGTAAGCTGGAGTGGCAGCTACGACCTGGCCTTCCTCCTCATGGCGGCCCAGCTGGCGTGTGTCGGGCTGGCGAGCATGGCCTTCCTGCACCGCAGGTCATGGAGACGCACTTCCTGACGATCCCGCTGATGGGGCCCGCTAAGGCGTCAGGTACAGCTTGCCCTTCACGCCGCGCCCTTCGATGTCGCGATGGGCATCGCTGGCCTGGCCGAGATCATAGGCCGTGCCTTCGGGGATACGGAGCCAGCCCGCGCGGATGGCCTCCACGACAACCGCCGCGCGCCGCTGGAGCTCGGCGGGGTCCGCCACGTAGCTGAACACCGACCCACCCGCGACACGGATGCAAGGATTGATCAGCTCCAACGGGTTGACGATGGAGGGCGGACCCGATGCCGAGCCGAATGACACGGCCGTCCCACCCTTTGCCAGCCCTTTCAACGTCGCGGCCAGCGTCGCCGCGCCGATCGAATCGAATGCCAGGTCCACCCCCCGGCCATCCGTCAGCACCCGCAACTCGTCGAGAAAGTCATAGTCACGGCCGTAGTTGATGACGGCGTCGGCTCCGGCGGCGCGCGCCACCGCCGCCTTGGCTTTGCTGGAGGTGGTGCCGACCACCCAGGCCCCCAGGTGCTTCAGCCATTGCACCAGGAGTTGCCCGACCCCGCCTGCCGCCGCATGAACCAGGACGCGGTCGCCGGGCCGCACGTCCCGATACTCGCTGACCAGATACTGGGCCGTCATGGCCTGGAAGAGCAGCGCCTGAGAGACTGTGAAGGCATCGGGCACCGGGATGGCCTGCTCGACCGGGATCAGCAGCTGGCTCGCGTAGGATCCGCGCAGATTGATCCACGCCACCCGCTGCCCGACCGATACGGCACTGGCGTTACCGGTCCCTTTGCCGATCCCGCGCACCCGCCCGACGCCCTCCATGCCCGGCGTAAAGGGCAGCGGGAGCTTGCCGAGACCCTGGCGGTGCATGACGTCGAGGTAGTTCACTCCCGCGGCCTCTACATCGACCAGCAGCTCTCCCGTCCCCGGTTCCAGAGCCTCGTCGGCCGGCTCGACCGTCAGTTGCTCCGGCCCGCCGAACGCCCTGACCATCGAGCGCCGCATCGCCGCCTTTTCCATGTCCGACTTCCCTGTCATCCCGGCATTGACGGCCAGCCGAAGGCCTTGCTGATCGTGTTAGGGCAAATATCGGAGCGAGCCATGATTTGGCTTCACACCGCGAGGCAAGCATCATCCACGCGGCGGCTGGCCACCTGCCACCGGCGTGAAGCAGACCTTCCCCGCCCATACCCGGCACGATGCCTCAACCGGCTTTCCGCCGAGACACGGCCTGGAGCCAGCTGGAGTTCGCCTGACGCAGGCAGGCACTACCGATCATCATCTGGTTCGGGACAGCCTGACCGGTCCTCCCACCATAACTCACAAGACAGCCGGACCAGCGCTTCCAGAGATCCTCTTCTTTCTCCAAGGGAGTTTTGAATCTTGAGCCTGACGGTAATCCTGTCAGCAGAATGCGCCACGCAATCCATGTAACGCCGTGACCCACGCCAACCAGAGGATATCATCAAGCCTGACGGTATCGCGCAGACAAGTCATCCCGCACTCCCGGGAAACAATCAAGCCGATCAACTCCAGTCATATCCAGTAAAATCCCGGAACCTTGTTCATCACCATTCAGCCTCCCGCCTTCAGACTGGGATCGGCATTGACGGAACCTCGCGCAGGTCTCGCGACTTCGTTTATCGCGCATCCCTTGGGAAGAGCGCTAGTCGTGAGCATCGGCGTTCGGGAATACGGTCTCCGGCGGCCCCGAGGATCGATCCTCACCTGAAGGAGTAGACCACCATGCGTGCCACCGTCATGCATGCGGCGGGCGACGTCCGCATCGAGAACCTCCCCGATGCCAGCCTCAGGGACCCGACCGACGCACTCGTCCGCGTCATGCGCGCCTGCATCTGCGGCAGCGACCTGTGGCCTTACAATCTGAAGGAACCTGGCGGCCCGCCGCAACGCATGGGGCATGAGGCCATCGGCATCGTCGAGGCTGTGGGCTCCGACGTCGCCACCCTGAAGGCCGGTGACGTGGTCGTGATGCCCTTCACTTCTTCCGACGGAACCTGCGTGTTCTGCCATGAGGGCCTGAACACCGCCTGCGTCCATGTCCGCTTCTTCGGCAATGGCGGCGACATGGAAGGAGCGCAGGCGGAGGCGCTGCGCGTGCCTCAGGCCGACGGGACATTGTTCCCCCTGCGCGTCGGCGCTGACGAGGCGCTGATGCCCTCGCTGCTCACGCTCTCGGACGTGATGGCGACGGGCCACCATGCGGCGGTGGTAGCCAAGGCCGGCCCGGGCCGGATCGCGGCGGTCATCGGGGATGGTGCCGTGGGCCTTTGCGGCGTCATCGCGGCAAAGCGGCTCGGGGCCGAGCGTATCATCATCCTCGGCCATCACGCGGACCGGATCGCGCTCGCGAAGAAGTTCGGCGCGACCGATGTGGTGAGCGAGCGCGGCGACGAGGCCGTGGCGCGCGTGATGGAGCTGAGCGGAGGCTTCGGGGCGCATTCAGTCCTCGAATGCGTGGGCACCGAGCAGGCCATGACCACATCCGTCGGTATCGCGCGCCCGGGCGGCTCCATCGGCCGCGTGGGCGTGCCGCATTACGAGGCGATCCCTTCCTCGCTCCCTGCCTTCTTCAAGAACGTCAGCGTGGGCGGCGGCCCCGCTCCGGTCCGAGCCTATATCGCCGACCTGCTGCCGGATGTGCTCGACGGACGTATCGAGCCTGGCCAGGTCTTTGATCAGATCATGGGGCTGGAGGAAGTGCCCAACGGCTACAGGGCGATGAACGAGCGCAGGTCGATCAAGGTGATGGTGAAGCCCTGACCGCTCCGGGACCGGACCGCCGGGCCCCTCGGGAAGTCCGGCGGCGACTCAGGGCTGGAGTTCGTCCTTCCGGCGACCGGAGAAGGCCCAGGGCGCCATGCGCTCTTCATGCGGGTCCAGGCTCAGCCGGTGCTCGAGAGGCGGGAAGGCACGGCTGCGGCAATCGGCGCGCTCGCAGAGGCGGCAGGACAGGCCGATACCGACGCGGCATGTCCCCAGGTCCATTCCATCCGCGTAGACCACTTCCCCCGCATGCGAGATGTCGCAGCCGAGCGTGACCACATGCGTAGGCACCGGCTCCCCCCAGCGGGTCACGGGACCGGCGATCATGCGGGCGAAGCAGAGGAAGCTGGCGCCATCGGGGAGTTCCGCGATCTGCACCTGCAATCTTTCCGGGCTCGCGAAGGTGATATGCGGCAGCCAGCGCGGGCAGGAACCACCGAATCGCGCGAAGGGAAAGCCGGCGGCTGAGAAGCGCTTGTCCACATTCCCCGCCGTGTCCGTGCGGAGGAAAAAGAAGGGCACGCCGCGTTCGCCGTCCCGTTGCATCGTGCAAAGGCGGTGGGTCACCTGCTCGAAGCCCTGGCCGAAGCGGGCGCAGAGGCGGTCGAGGTCATGGCGGAGTTCCCGCGCGGCGGCCAGGAAGGGCGCATAGGGCATCAGCAGCGCCGCGGCGCCATAGTTCAGCAAGCCGATGCGGATCAATGCGGCCGCCTCAGCCGATGACGGGGCGGCGGGGGCCAACACCTCCTCCACGACGCCGCGCGCTTCCAGCAGCATGAGCTGGAAGGCCATCTGAAAGCCTCGGCTGCCTCGCGGCAGGGATTCGGACAGTTCGAGCAGGCGCGCCGCAGGGTCGAAGCGCCGCAGGCTGCCCTCCAGTGCGCCGACACGTACCACCAGGCCATGCCGCTGCCGCAGCCGTTGCGCGATGGCGTGGTTCAGTTCCGCCGGCGTGGCGGCCATTTCGGCGCCGATCTGCTCTGCCACGGTTTCCAGTGCCGGGAAATGATTGGCGCGGTCCTGGAAGAAGTCGCGCGCTTCCTCGGCCGGCAATTGCAGGCGGCGGCCGCTCGGCAGGGCCAGACCGCTGGCATCCTCGCGCGCCACACGCCAGGCACGGTAGAGCGCCAGAACCGCCCGGGACGCATTGGGCGCGCTGCCGGCCATGGCCTGCAACTCGGCCTCCGGCACCGCTTCAAGCCCCAGCATCGGATCGGTCATCACTTCCCGCAGGCCGGCTTCGAGTTGCCGTTCGGACTGGCCGGAAAGAGTCGCGAGCTCGACCTGCAGGATCGCCGCCAGCTTCAGTAGAAGGGAGGCAGTAACGCCGCGTTGGTCGGCCTCGATCAGGTTCAGGTAGCTGCCGGAAATCCCAAGGCGCTGCGCCAGCGCCTGCTGGGTCAGCCCTTTGTCCTGCCGCAGCCGGCGGATCGTGCGGCCGATCAGTGGGCGGGACATTTACAGGCTTTACACATTGAAGGTCTCCGCAGTCAAAGACCGCACAACTTTGCAATGACTTAGAGAGAATGATCCGTGCAGGACGCGGGTGCAATGTGAATATTTGACTCGTGAAAACAACCACAGGAGAACGCCCATGCGCCCTACCCCAACCATGCTGCCTGATGGGATCGCCGCCGGGCCGGGGCCCGGGCGTTTCGCCGGCATCCGGCGCGACTATGCGCCTGAAGAGGTGGAGCGTCTGGCCGGGTCGTTCCGGGTGAAGCACACGCTGGCCGAGATGGGCGCCCGCCGCCTGTGGCATCTGCTGCAAACGGAGCCTTTCGTGAACACGCTGGGCGCATTGACCGGCAACCAGGCGCTACAGCAGGTGAAGGCGGGGCTGAAGGCCATTTACCTCTCCGGCTGGCAGGTCGCGGCCGACGCCAATTCAGCCGGGCAGATGTATCCGGACCAGTCGCTCTACCCGGTCGACTCCGTGCCCAGGGTGATTACCCGCATCAATGCCGCGCTGCGCCGCGCCGACCAGATCGCACATCTGGAAAATACCGGCGACACCACGCACTGGATGGCGCCCATCATCGCCGATGCCGAGGCAGGCTTCGGTGGCCCGCTGAATGCGTATGAGCTGATGCGCGCCATGATCGAGGCCGGCGCCGCCGGCGTGCATTTCGAGGACCAGCTGGCCAGCGAGAAGAAGTGCGGCCATCTCGGCGGCAAGGTGCTGGTGCCGATCTCGCAGCATATCCGCACGCTGAACGCCGCGCGGCTGGCCGCGGATGTGGAAGGCGTGCCCACTGTGCTGCTGTGCCGCACCGATGCGGAAAGCGCGCAGCTGCTGACCAGTGACGTGGACGAGCGCGACCATCCCTTCATCAGCGGTGAGCGCACGCCCGAGGGCTTCTTCCGCATCAAGCCTGGTATCGGCAAGCAGTATGCCATCGCACGCGGGCTGGCCTATGCGCCCTATGCCGACCTGCTGTGGTGGGAAACCTCCGATCCCGACCTGGATGACGCCCGCGCCTTCGCGGAGGCCATCCACCGGGAATTCCCGGGCAAGATGCTGGCCTATAACTGCTCGCCTTCCTTCAACTGGAAGCGGAAGATGGGCGAGGAGGCGGCGGCGAAGTTCCAACGCGAGATCGGCGCCATGGGCTACAAGTTCCAGTTCATCACCTTGGCCGGCTTCCACAGCCTGAACCATTCGATGTTCCAGCTCGCACGCGGCTACAGGGAACGCGGCATGGCGGCTTACTCCGAGTTGCAGCAAGCCGAGTTCGCCGCGGAGGCCGAAGGCTACACCGCCACGCGGCACCAACGCGAGGTCGGCGTCAGCTATTTCGACGCGGTGGCCACCATTGCCTCCGGCGGCCGCTCCAGCACCACCGCCATGGCGCACAGCACCGAGACCGCGCAGTTCCAGGACACCCCTGCCGTGCCCGAGATGGCGCCGGCGAAGTGAGGAGAACAGTCATGTCCGAAGAGAATTTCGACGACGGCCTGGTGCACAATCATGCCTGGGCGCAGGAACCTGCGGTCATGCCGGCCGGATGCCGGCCCGTGGCCCAGGCGGCCAGCGTGCCTACCCCCAGCACCGTGCTGCATGACGACCGTATCGAACAGCAGGGCTGAGCAAACGCCCGCCAGAGCCTGATGCCGCGGCGCCTTCCAGGCCCGCGGCGTCGTCCTGTTGACGACGGCTTTCCTACAGGCCCTGGAGCCGCCGCGACGGATCGGCTGTGCCCGCATCCGCCGTTGCGCGGCTTCCGGCCGGGGTCGGGCTGCGGTGATGCCGGAGCCTCCACTGCCTTTCTCCTCTTGCATCATAAGGCGCCGTCGCGGTGCCGCGCTTCACGCGCTTACGGCCGCGGACGCGCCGCTGAAGGTGGCCGCCCCGCATGCTGCCGACCAGCGCCAGGAAGGCGCCGATGGCCGATAGCGGCTCGCCCGCAGATGGGGCGCGGCCTGGAAGACGATCCTGCAAGACCTGGGGCGCGCCGCGCAGTAGCCTGAGGCCGGGAGGAAGCCGCAATGGGTCAAGTGATGCAGAAATCCGCCACCACGATGCCGGGAGACACCGTCTGGAAGAGCTCTTCGGTGGGCAGGCCCGAGAAGCGGCGCGAGCGCCGAGGCATGATCCGACTGCCAGGCCGGCGCATGGCCGCTGGCCCTTGGCGTGAGCTTCACTGTTCGGAATTCCGACGGGGCAATCCCGAAGCCTTGGGGACAGGGCGTCATCGACAGACATATCCGGCGATGATCCCGCATGATCCCGCCCGGCCGGTCATGGCGGAGAAGAACTGATGGCGGTGCTGCAAACGGCCCTGGATGCCCGCTCCCCGGATGCCGCGCGGAATGCGGCCGAGATGCGCGCGTTGGTCGATGACTTGCGCGCCCAGGCGGGACTGATACGCCTCGGCGGCGGCCAGGCCGCACGGGACCGGCATCTCGGGCGCGGCAAGCTGTTGCCGCGCGACCGCATCCGGGCGCTGATCGACCCTCTCTCCCCTTTCCTGGAAGTGGGGCAGATGGCCGCGCATGAGATGTATGGCGGCGAGGTTCCCTCGGCCGGCATCGTCACCGGCATCGGCCGCGTTTCCGGCCGCGAATGCATGATCGTGGCGAATGATGCCACGGTGAAGGGCGGCACCTATTTCCCGCTGACGGTGAAGAAGCACCTGCGCGCGCAGGAGATCGCCGGGCAGAACCGCCTGCCCTGCATCTACCTCGTGGATTCCGGCGGCGCCAATCTGCCGAACCAAGATGAGGTCTTTCCCGACCGGGACCATTTCGGCCGCATCTTCTTCAACCAGGCGAATATGTCGGCCAGGGGCATCCCGCAGGTCGCGGTGGTGATGGGCAGTTGCACCGCTGGCGGCGCCTATGTGCCGGCGATGTGCGACGAAAGCATCATCGTCCGCAACCAGGGCACCATCTTCCTCGCCGGCCCGCCGCTGGTGAAGGCCGCGACGGGCGAGATCGTCTCCGCCGAGGAACTGGGCGGCGCCGATGTGCATAGCCGCATCTCCGGCGTCACCGACCATTTCGCGGAGAATGATGCCCATGCCCTTGGCATCGCCCGCCGGGTGGTGGCCAGCCTGAACGGCACCAAGGCCCCGACCCTGGCGCTGCGGCAGCCCGCGCCGCTGCTCTACGACGCGGAGGAGCTTTACGCGGTGGTGCCGGCCGACCGCCGCACGCCTTATGACGTGCGGGAAGTCATCGCGCGCCTTGTGGATGGCAGCGAGTTCGACGAATTCAAGCGCCTCTATGGCCCCACATTGGTCTGCGGCTTCGCGCATATCTGGGGCTACCCGGTCGGCATCGTCGCCAATAACGGCATCCTGTTTTCGGAATCGGCACAGAAGGGCGCGCATTTCATCGAGCTTTGCGCGCAGCGCGGCATTCCGCTGGTCTTTTTGCAGAATATCACCGGCTTCATGGTGGGCAGGAAATACGAGGCCGGCGGCATCGCCAAGGATGGCGCTAAGATGGTCACCGCCGTCGCCACGGCAGCCGTGCCGAAATTCACCGTCATCATCGGCGGCAGTTTCGGCGCTGGCAATTACGGCATGTGCGGCCGCGCCTATTCCCCGCGCTTCCTCTGGATGTGGCCCAATGCCCGCATCGGCGTGATGGGCGGCGAGCAGGCGGCTTCCGTATTGGCCACGGTGCGGCGCGACGGCATCGAAGGCCGCGGCGGCACGTGGCCGGCGGAGGAGGAGGAAGCCTTCAAGGCGCCGCTCCGGGAGCAGTATGAGCGCCAGGGCCATCCCTACTATTCCAGTGCCCGGCTCTGGGATGACGGGGTGATCGACCCGGCGGATACGCGGCGCGTATTGGCGCTCGGCCTTTCCGCCAGCCTGAACGCACCGATCGAGGAGACACGCTTCGGCGTGTTCCGGATGTGAGGGCAGGCCGATGAGCAGCACCTTTCTGGAAGCGGTGGACGCGCGCGGCATCGCCACGCTCACCCTGAACCGCCCCGACCGCCACAACGCCTTCGACGACAGCCTGATCGCTGAACTGACCACTGCCCTGCGGCGGCTTGGTGAGGATGGCGCGGTGCGGGCCGTGGTGCTGGCCAGCAGCGGCCGCTCCTTCTCGGCTGGTGCGGACCTGGGCTGGATGCGGCGGATGGCCGCCCATTCCTTCGAGGACAACCTCGCCGATGCAGCGGGCCTGGCCGGGCTGCTGCATACCCTGGACCGGCTGCGGAAGCCGACCATCGCCCTGGTGCAGGGAGCCGCCTATGGCGGCGGCGTGGGGCTGGTCGCCTGCTGCGATATCGCCCTGGCCGCCGAGGGCGCCAGCTTCTGCCTCAGCGAGGTGAAGCTCGGGCTCACCCCCGCCACCATCAGCCCCTATGTGGTCAATGCCATCGGGCCGCGCTGGGCCCGCCGCCTCTTCCAGACCGCCGAGGTTTTCGATGCCGCGCGCGCGCGGGAGATCGGGCTGGTGCATGAGGTGCTGCCGGCGGAGGGGCTCGCGGCGCGGGGCGAGGACGTCATACAGGCCCTGCTGCAAGGCGCGCCGGGCGCACAGGCCGATGCCAAGGATCTGGTCTTTCTGTGCGAGGGGCGGCCGGTGGACGCCGCCCTCTCCGCCGAGACCGGGCGGCGCATCGCGCAGCGGCGTGCCTCCGCCGAGGGGCAGGAGGGCATTGGCGCCTTTCTCGACAAGCGCGCGCCCCCGTGGCGGCACCAGGGCTGAGGGAGACCATGATGTTCCGCAAGATCCTGGTGGCCAATCGCGGTGAGATCGCCTGCCGGGTGATCGCCACGGCCAAGCGGCTCGGCATCGCCACGGTGGCCGTCTATTCCGAAGCCGATGCCGGTGCGCGCCACACCCGGCTGGCCGACGAGGCCTGGCCCATCGGCCCCGCCCCCGCGCGCCAGAGCTATCTGGTGGGCGAGCGCATCCTGGAGGTCGCCCGCCGCTCCGGCGCCGAAGCGATCCATCCCGGCTATGGCTTCCTCTCGGAGAATGCCGATTTTGCGGCGGCCTGCGCCGAGGCGGGCATCGTGTTCATCGGCCCGCCGGCTTCGGCCATCCGCGCCATGGGGTCCAAGGCGGAATCCAAGGCGCTGATGGAACGCTCCGGCGTACCGCTGGTGCCGGGCTACCATGGCGAGGCGCAGGACCTGCCGCTGCTGAGGGCGGAGGCGGCGCGGATCGGCTATCCCGTGCTGGTCAAGGCCTCGGCCGGGGGCGGCGGCAAGGGGATGCGCGTCGTTACCGAGCCAACGGAGATCGAGGTTGCAATCGAGGGTGCCAAGCGCGAGGCGCTGGCCTCCTTCGGCGACGACCGCGTGCTGATCGAGAAATACCTGAGCCAGCCAAGGCATATCGAGATCCAGGTCTTTGCCGACAGCTTCGGCAAAACTGTCTCGCTGTTCGAGCGCGACTGCTCCATCCAGCGGCGGCACCAGAAGGTGATCGAGGAAGCGCCGGCCCCGGGCATGGACCCGGCGCGGCGCCGCGCCATGGGCGAGGCCGCCGTCGCCGCCGCGCGGGCCGTGGGCTATGCCGGCGCCGGCACGGTGGAATTCATCGCGGAAGGCGACGCCTTCTACTTCATGGAGATGAACACGCGCCTGCAGGTGGAGCATCCCGTGACGGAGATGGTCACGGGGCTGGATCTGGTGGAATGGCAGCTCCGCGTCGCCGCAGGCGAGCCCCTGCCGCTGCCGGAGGAGAAGCTCACCCTCCACGGCCATGCCATCGAGGCGCGGATCTATGCCGAGGACCCGGCGCGCGACTTCATGCCCGCCGTGGGCACCCTGATCCATCTGCGCCAGCCGCGCGAGGTGCCGGGCCATGTGCGGGTGGATACGGGCGTCCGCCAGGGCGACACCATCACGCCAAACTACGACCCCATGATCGCGAAGCTGGTCGTCTGGGGCGAGGACCGCCCGGCCGCCGTGCGGCGCCTCGCGGCGGCCCTGGCGGAATACGAGGTCGTCGGGCCGCAGACCAATCTGGACCTGCTGCGCGCCATCGCCGGCCACCCGGCCTTCGCGGCGGCGGAACTGGATACTGGCTTCATCGCCCGCCATGCAGAGAGCCTCATGTGCGGCAGGCCGGCGGAAGCCGATGCGGCACTGACCTGGGCGGCGGCGGCCTTGTCGACGCTGCGGGAACAGCGGGAGGCCGTGACGGCACAGGCGCGGGAGACGGGCGACCGCTGGTCCCCCTGGGCCCAGGCCGATGCCTGGCGCATGAATGGCGAAGGCTACCAGGACCTGCATTTCCGCCGGGGGGAGGAAGAGCCGGTCACCATCCGCGCGCATCCACTGGGCAAAGGGCGCTACCGGCTTGGCCTGCCCGGCGGCTCTGCCGAGGCGGAACTGGCGGAGGACGAGGCGGGCCCGATCCTGCTGCTGGACGGCGTCTCCCGCCGCCTGCGGCTGGTGCGGCGGGGGGATGAGCTGACGGTGGTGCTGGGCGGGCGGAACCACCTGCTGCGGCGCATCGACCCGCTGGCGCCGCCCCGGACGGAGACGGCCGGCAATGACCGCGTCCGGGCGCCGGTGCCCGGCCGGGTCAGCCGCGTGCTGGTGCGGCCTGGGGAGATGGTGGCGAAGAACGCGCCGCTGGTGGTGATCGAGGCCATGAAGATGGAACTGACGCTGCGCGCGCCCATGGATGGGCGCGTCGAGAGCGTGCCCCACCAGGTGGAGGAGATGGTGGAGGAAGGCACGGAACTCGTCACCTTCGAGACGGAGGCCGCCGCGCCATGAGCTACCCCGCGCGGGTGCGCGTGGTCGAGGTCGGGCCACGCGACGGGTTGCAGAACGAGAAGGCCACCATTCCCGTCGCCACCAAGGCAGCACTGATCGGGCAACTGGCGGCGGCCGGGCTGACCACCATCGAGGCCGGCAGCTTCGTCTCGCCCAGATGGGTGCCGCAGATGGCGGATACGGCGGAACTGCTGGCCATGCTGCCCGCCCGGCAGGGTGTCAGCTATCCCGTGCTGGTGCCGAACCTGCGGGGGCTGGAACAGGCCCTGGCCACGGGCCGGGTGGAGGAGATCGCGGTCTTCGGCGCGGCCTCGGAGGCCTTTTCCCAGCGGAACATCAACTGCTCGATCGACGAGAGCCTGCGGCGCTTCGAGCCAGTGGTGGCGCAGGCGCTTGAACACGGCCTGCGGGTGCGCGGCTACGTCTCCTGCGTGCTGGGATGCCCTTATGAGGGCGAGGTCGATGCCGGCGCGGTGACGCGGGTGGCCGCGGCCCTGGCGGAGATGGGCTGCTACGAGATTTCCCTGGGCGATACCATCGGCACGGGCACGCCGCTGAAGGCCCGCCGGATGCTGGAAGCCGTGGCCGCCAAAGTGCCGGCCGGCCGGCTGGCGCTGCATTTCCACGACACCTATGGGCAGGCCCTGGCCAATATCCTGGCCTGCCTCGAACTCGGCGTTTCCGTGGTGGACAGCGCGGTGGCCGGGCTGGGGGGCTGCCCCTATGCTCCGGGCGCCACGGGCAATGTGGCGACTGAGGACGTGGTCTATATGCTCCATGGCATGGGCATCGGGACAGAGCTGGACCTCGGCCGGCTCTGCGAGGCCGGGGCCATGATCTCCTCGGCCCTGGGGCGGGAGACAGCTTCCCGGGTCGCCCGGGCGCGCGGGGCCACGGGAGGCAGGTGACCGCTTTGCGGCCCAGCGGGCACCTGGCCGTGGCTATAGTGCCGGAACCAAGCGACAGAGGGCCGTGATGCTCAGATCCATCGATGCCGGCGTGCTGAATGTCGTGTTCGAGGAGCACGGGAGCCCGGATGGCTGGCCCGTGCTGCTGATGCACGGCTTCCCCTATGACGCGCATGCCTATGACGCGGTGGCGCCGATCCTGGCCGCGGCGGGCGCCAGGGTCATCGTGCCCTGGCTGCGCGGCTATGGTCCGACCCGCTTCCTGTCACCAGCGACGCCGCGCTCGGGCGAGCAGGCGGCGCTGGGCAAGGACCTGCTCGATCTGCTGGACGCGTTGCGGATCCGCTCCGCCATGCTGGCCGGATATGACTGGGGCGGGCGCGCGGCCTGCATCGTCTCCGCCTTGTGGCCGGAGCGCGTGCAGGGGCTGGTCTCGCAGAACGGCTACAATATCCAGAACATCGCCCAGTCCGGCGAGCCGCAGGCGCCGGAGAACGAGATGCGCCTGTGGTACCAGTATTACTTCCATTCCGAGCGCGGCCGCAGGGGGCTGGCGGAGAACCGGCGGGAGTTCTGCCGCCTGCTCTGGCGCCTCTGGTCGCCGAAATGGCGCTTCGACGACGCCACCTTCGAACGGACGGCCGAGAGCTTCGACAACCCCGCTTTCGTGGAGGTCGTGATCCACTCCTACCGGCACCGCTTCGGGCTGGTGGCGGGCGATCCGGCGCTGCTGCCGGTCGAGCACCGGCTGGCCACGCAGCCGCCGATCACCGTGCCCGCCATCACGCTCGATGGCGACGCAGACGGCGTGCTCGCCCTGGGGGGTACCGCGAAGCATGCGCCGCGCTTCACAGGGCCGCATGAGCACCGGGTGCTGCGGGATGGCGGGCATAATCTGCCGCAGGAAATGCCGGAGGCCTTCGCGGCGGCGATCCTGGAGCTGCGGGGCCGGCTGGCGGCCTGAGGCACGCCAAGCCGGCACGGCGCGGGCCTGCCGCCCCGCCGTGCCGCCCCACGTCAGTCCATCCGGGCGCCGCTGGCCCGCACGGCGGCCGACCATTTCTCCCGCTCCGCCACCACGAATTCCGCGAAGTCGCGGGGGGATTCCAGGGGCACGACCTCCGCGCCGCGCTGGCGCAGCCGCTCCACCGTCTCCTGATTCCGCATGCCCATGCGGAAGGCGGCGTTGAGCGCCGTGACCACGGGCGCGGGCGTGCCGGCCGGGGCAAAGATGCCGTCCCAGGCCGCGACCTCGAAGCCCGGCAGGAAGGAGGCGACGGTGGGAAGGTCCGGGTGGGTCGGCAGCCGCTCCAGGCTCGTCACCGCCAGGGCCCGCACCGCGCCGCCCTGCAGCAGCGGCGCCGCGGCGGGGATCAGGTCGATCGCCATGTCCACGCGCCCGGCCGCGAGATCCGTCATCGCCGCCGCATTGCCGCGATAGGGCACATGGACCAGATCCACCCCGGCCGCGCCCCGGAACATCTCCGAGGCGATATGCCCCGTCGTGCCATTGCCGGCGGAGGCATAGGTGAGCTTGCCCGGCTGCGCCTTCAGCAGCGTGATCAGCTCCGGCACCGTCTCCACCGGCAGGTCCTTGCGGACCACCACCACCAGGGCGATGCGGGAAAGGGCGGCGACGGGGATGAAGTCGGCATCCGGGCGGAACGGCAGCTTCGGGTAGAGCGCCTCGTTGATCGCATGGGTGCCGTTGGTGCCGTAGAGCAGGGTATAGCCATCCGCCGCCGCGCGCGCGACGGCCTCGGCGCCGATATTGCCGCCCGCGCCCGCCCGGTTCTCCACCACCAGCGGCTGGCTGAGTTGCGCCTGCGCCGCCTGGGCGGAGAGGCGGCCCAGCGTGTCGCCCCCGCCCCCGGGGGCGAAGGGCACGACCAGCCGGATCGGCCGCTCCGGCCAGTTCTGCGCCCGCGCGGCGCCGGAAGTGGCGGCCAGCACAGCCGCCGCCCCCAGAAAGTCCCGCCGCTTCAATCTTATGTTCTTCATGGACGTTTCCCCGTATCTGCCCGGTCAGGCCGGATAGGCTTCGAGCAGTTCCACCGGATCGCCGTAGGTTTCCGCCAGGGCGCGGACCTTGGGGTCGCGCAGGGACATCAGGTAGCCGTCCTCCACCAGCGTGCGGTTGCCGGCCACCACGGTGCTGTCGAAGGTGACGAGGTCCATGTGGATATGCGGCTCTTCCCAATTCGGCATCACCCGGCGCAGGTATTCGGAAGGTTGCAGCGCGTTGATGCCGAAATGCAGCGCGCCCGGGGAATTCGGGCCGGCGGGATAGATGTCGAAGCGCGGCGCCTTGGGGTTATGACCGCAGCCTACTTCCTCCAGCGTGCCGCCGATCAGGTAGTCGCGCATCACCTGCGCTTCCCAGCTCTCGCCATGCACGGCCTTCACCACGTCCTGCTCAAACTCGACGCCGACGGGCTCCTTGAAGGGCTCGTCGAAACCCACCGCCCATTGCGGCCAGATCGTGCCGGTGACGCCGATCTTCTCCTCGGGCTGCAGGCCGACCATGCTCGGCTCGAAGAGGTTGGGGCCATGCGTCGGCAGGTAATGGACGTAGCAGCCATCCTCATCCGCCACGTTGTGGCCGCGCCAGCGGTTGTGGCGGCGCAGGTGCTGCAACATCTTTTCGCTGAAGGGCACGCGGAAATCGGTGCCGCGCGGATCGGTGATCCGCAGCGTGAAGTCCCCGGCCTCGGGGAACATGCGCCCGGTCGCGCGGATGATCTCGCCCAGCAGCTCCACCGGGAACTGCGCCTGCGGCGTGTGCAGCAGGTCGAGGTCGCGGAAGAAGGTGATCTTGACCCAGCGCTGGCCCTTGTTGCGGCGCAGGCCGATGCAATAGGGGTCGAGCACCGAAGCAAACCAGGTCGAGACCACGAAGGTCGCGCGCTCCAGCAGCGCCTTCGCCTCCTCAGGCACGGTGACGTAGCGTGTGGAATCGCCCATGTAGGAGATGAAGGTGGCGCCGCGCCCGCGCGCCAGCCCCTGCACCGCCTGCACGACACGCGGGTCGATCAGCGGGTCGGTCAGCATCACCACATGATCGCCGGGGCGGATCGCCATGACGCGGCAGAAATTATCCACGCCCTTCATGTAGTCGGCGATGCTGGCCGGCTTGTGCTCCACCTTCCGCGGCAGGCCGCGGCGGGTGGAGGAGGCCATGATGTCCGGCACCTGGTTCAGAAAGCCCTTCATGATCGTTTCCTCTTCACGATGCGTCAAAGCTTGAAGGTTTCCAGCGAGGCCGGGTGAAACAGTTCCTCCGGCGCCAGCCGCCGCGAGGACAGGCCCTGCTCGTGATGCGCCGTCAGGAAGGCCTCCAGCACATGCCGGTTCGCCTCCAGCCCGTAGGACCAGAAATCCTCGCCCATGAGCTGCCGCGCATGCTGCAACCGCTCCTCGACGAAGGGCAGCGTCACCTTGGTGGCGGCGGTATTGGACAGCTTCCGCATCGCGACCTCCTTGGCTTCCTCGAAAGCTTTCGCAAGGGCGGCCGGGAGGTAGCGGTGCTTCTCCGCCACGTCCTTCCGCACGCCGAGCAGGTGCATGATCGGGAACATGCGGTGCCGCCCATACCATTCGGAGGCGGCGGCCACCGGATCGGGCCAGAGCCGCCCCACCTGCGGGTGCCCCCGGTCGAAGCAGGACGGTGCGCGCGGGCCGACCACGGCGTCGATCGTCCCATCGGCCAGGGCGGAAGACAGCGTGGCGCCGGGCGGCAGGCTTTCCAGCCGCACATCGGGCGGCAGCTTCAGCGTGATCTTCTCCTCCCGCGACGGATCTTCATAGCCGCCGCGCACCCAGGTCACGTCCGAGGGGCGGACGCCGTATTCCTCCAGGATCATCCGCACCCAGACATTGGCGGTGAGCTGGTATTCCGGCAGGCCGATCCGCCGCCCTTTCAGATCCTCCGGCCGCCCGATGCCGCGATCGGTGCGGATATAGACGGAGGTGTGGCGGAAGGCGCGGGAGGGGAAGACGGGGATGCCGACGTAAGGGCAGTCGCCATTCGCCGTCTTCACGGTGAAGGAGGAGAGCGACAGCTCGCAGATATCGAAATCGGCGTATTTGAAGGCGCGGAAGAAGATTTCCTCCGGGTCCAGGATCGAGAAGACCGGATCGACGCCGTCGATGCGGACGCTGCCGTCCACCAGCGGACGGATGCGGTCATAGTCGCCGATGGCGAGGGACAGGGGCAGAAGAGACAAGGCTCGCGGCTCCTAGCTGTTGCGCGCTGTGCTGGCGGCGGCGGCCAGAATCGCCACGATGTCGTTCTCGGCCGCCGCGGCGGACTGGTATCGCGGCTCCGTCGTCACATAGGGCGCCGGTGCGTCATGGGGGTTGTAGATCTCCAGGTAGAAGCGGCCGGAGCGCTCATCCCGCACGGGTTCAATACGGATCAGGGGCATGTTGGAACTTCCTTAGTCAGGACGGATGCCAGCGGCCTGGGTGATCTCGCCATTCCGCGCCTGCTCCTCTTCGACAAGGCGAGTGAAATCGTCACTGCTTTCCAGGATCGGCGCGCAGCCCAGGGCGGCGAGGCGCCGCACGATCTCAGCATCGCGCAGCGCGCTGGTCGTCGCGCCATGCACGGCCGCCACCTTCTCCGCCGGCAGGTGGCGCGGTCCCCAGATGCCGGTCCATCCCTCGAAGACCATCTCGGGGTAACCCAGTTCCACCATGGTCGGGACCTCCGGCAGCAGCGGCACCCGCTCCTTCGCGGTGACGGCGAAGGCCTTGAGCTGGCCTCCCTCGATCAGCGGCTGCACCGCGCCCAGCGGCGCGAACATCAGGCTGACGGCGCCGGAGACCAGGTCGTTCACCGCGGGACCGGAGCCGCGATAGGCGACGATGGTGAATTCCGCGCCCAGCTTCTGGCCCAGCGCCGCGGCCCCCAGCTGCCCGACAGAGCCGAGGGTCGAGCCCGCGAAGGTGAAGCGGTTGGGCTCCTGCCTGACCGCCGCCAGCAATGCCCGGGCGTCCGGCTGGTGGATATGGTTCGCCCCGCCCACCAGCACATAGGGGATGCGGACCGTCCGCAGGATCGGCGTGAAATCGGTCACGGCGTCGAAGGGCACGCCGCGCTGCACGAATTTCAGCACGAGATGCACCTCGTTCGAATAGAGCAGGTTCAGCCCGTCCGGCGCCGAGCGCGCGACTTCCTGCGCCCCGATCGCGCCATTGGCGCCGGAGCGGTTCTCGATCACCCAGGTCTGGCCCAACTCTTCCGCGATGCGGTTGGTCAGGAGGCGCGCGGTGACATCCGTGGTTCCACCCGGCGCGTAGGGCACGATCAGCCGTGCCGTATTCCGCCCGCCCTGGGCGTGGGCCGCGGCGGGCAGCCCCAGTGCTGTCGCGGCGGCAAGACGGAGCGTATCACGGCGCCCCCAGGTTCCGATGGCCATAGCGTTCCTCCCAGTATGTCATGGCCGTTTGTGCCGGCCCTTGGTGCTTCAGCGTCACGTCCCGCCCGTTTCGGGCGGATTCGAGCAGTGCGAGGCAGACCTCTGCCGTGGCGAGGCCCCATTCCCCGCTGTGCAGCGGGGGCAGGCCATGCACCACGGCGGCGTGCAATTCATCGATGACCTCGGCGCGCGGGATGTCGGGCGGGGGCAGTGGCTCGAAGCGGCGCTCGTCGTCGCCATAGACCAGCACGCCCCGCGCGGTGGGCCGCAGATCGGCCTTCTCGCAGGAGGCGATGACCAGGCCGAAATGATTATAGGCGGGCGGCGGCGGCCCCCGGCGCGCCTCGGCGGCACCGCTGCCGCGGCCATAGGCCCGCTGTTCCTTCAGCGCCGCTTCCTCCGCCGGGGAAGCAACGCGGCGCAGGGCCGCGCGCGCGGCGCCATGGACTGCAGGATCGCGGGGGGTTCCCATCTCCCCTGTCCAGTCCTGGAACTCATCCGTGTCGAAATGGCCGTGACCGTTATAGGTCAGCGTGGCGGAAAGGCCCTCGCCGAAATCCAGCAGCGCGTTATAGGCGCCTTCCGTACCCCGCGCGGGATCCCAGACCGAGGCCGCCGCACGGATGGAACGGGCCGGGCGGCCCGCCAGCAGGCGCACCACCTCCACCTGATGCGGCGCCTGGGAAAAAATGGCGCCGCCGCCCTGCGCGGTGTCCAGCTCTTCCGGCCGCCGCGGGCGGTAGAGGTAATCGGTGAAGTTCAGCGCCGTTACCATCCGCACCGCGCCGAATGCGCCGGAGCGGATCATGGCACGCGTGCGGAGATAAGGCGCGTCGAAGGAATGGCTGTGGCCGACAAGCAGGTGCACGCCGGCCTGCCGCGCGGCATCCACCATGGCCAGGCAATCCCCAACCGCCAGCGCCATCGGCTTTTCCACCAGCACATGCTTTCCGGCAGCGGTGGCGAGGCGCACATGCTCGACATGGAACTGGTGGGGCGAGGCAATATAGACGGCGTCCAGGCCGGGATGGGCGCAGAGCGCCTCCACCGTCTCGTAGCCGCGGGCGTCGAAATCCGCCTCGAACCGCGCCCGGGCCTCTGGCCTGGGGTCGGCGGCGGCGACCATCCGGATGCGCGGGTCCCGCGCCAGGGTGGGCAGCATCAGCATGAAGGCCCGTCCGAGACCCGCCACGCCCAGCCGGATCGGCGCCTCCACCACGTTCAGAGATCCAGCACGAGCGTGTCGGACTTCGCGCGGGAGACACAGATCATCAGCGCGGATTTCCGTTCCGCCGGGGTCAGCACCATGTCGCGGTGGTCCACCTCGCCGGAGAGGTAGCGGGTGCGGCAGGTGCCGCAGGTGCCGCTCTCGCAGGACGAGGGCAGCTTGCGGCCATGGGCGCGCAGCACCTCCAGGATGGTGCTGCCCACCGGCACGTCCAGCGCATCGCCATCGTGGCCGAGCCTGACCGAGAATGGCGTGTCATCGGCGCGCGGGCGGACCAGATCGGAGCCGAAATCCTCGAAATGCACGGCATTTTCCGGCCAATGCCCGGTCATGTCACGCACGGCATCCATCAGCGGGCGCGGGCCGCAGCAATAGATATGGGCCTTGGTCGGCTCCTCGAAAACCGGCCAGAGATCATAGGCTTTTTCGGGATCACCCTCGTCGTGATGGATCACGACGGCATTCTCCGCGGCAAAAGCGGGGTCGAGGATCTCGCCGTGGAAGGCAGTGCTCGTGGCGGCGCGGGTCAGGTAGAACAGCCTGAAGGGCTTGCCGCCTTCGGCCTTCAGGTAGCGGATCATGGCCAGGATGGGCGTGATCCCGATACCGCCGGCAACAAAGATGTATTCCGGCGCGCGCAGATCCAGCTCGAACAGGTTGCGTGGTGCCGAAACATCGAGGCTGGCGCCCGGCTGCGTGCCGTCGATCAGGCCGACGGAGCCGCCCCTGCCCTTCTCCTCCCGCTTCACGGCGATGACGTAGCGGTCCCGCTCATGCGGGTCGTTGCAAAGGGAGTAGTTGCGCATCGCCCCCGAGGGCACGCGGACGGAGAGATGCGCGCCCGGCGTGAAGGGCGGCAGGTCCGCCCCCTGGGGGTGGCGCAGTTCAAAGAGCTGAATGCCATCGGCGGCGGGCTCGGCGCGCGCCACACGAAGGGTCATCAGCTCCGCATCCGCTTCCGGTGCTTGGAGCATGAACAGATTCCTCGGGCGGTCTTTCGATTGCCGCCTCTCATTATAGTTAGATACCTAAGTTTATCAGCGCAAGAGCTTTGTGCCACGCCGCCAGATTTCAGGCACGCCACGCGGAAGTCAGAGGTATTGCCCTCTCTATAACCCAGTCATCTTACTAAAATACAAATGCCTTGACGCGGAGCCCGCCGGCGAGAAGATTAGATGCCTAACCTTTTTCCGGGGCTGTCGCCCACCAGCACCGATCACCGGGAGGACGCGTCAACCATGCTGACCGCCGAGGAGAACGAAACCCTGTGCCGCGTGGAGGGCGACGCCCCCATGGGCCGATTGATGCGCCGCCACTGGGTGCCTGCCCTGCTGTCCGAGCAATTGGCGGAACCGGATGGCAAGCCCGTGCGCCTGACCCTGTTCGGCGAAAAGCTGGTCGCCTTCCGCGACAGCGACGGGCGGGTGGGCGTGCTGGGCGAGATGTGCCCGCACCGCAAAGCCTCCCTGGCCTTCGGGCGCAACGAGAATTGCGGGCTGCGCTGCCTCTACCACGGCTGGAAGTTCGACGTGGACGGCAATGTCGTGGACATGCCCTCCGAGCCCAGGGAAAGCGGCTTCGCCGAGCGGGTGAAGCACACATCCTATCCCGCGCGGGAAGCCGGCGGCTTCGTCTGGGTGTATATGGGCCCCGCCGACGTCATGCCGGAATTCGAGCCCCCGCCCTGGGCGCCCACCCCGGAAGCCCATGCCGCGATCGTGCGGATCCAGTTGCCCTGCAACTGGGCGCAGATCATGGAAGGGCAGATCGACAGCGCCCATTCCTCATCCCTGCATTCCACCGACATGCGGCCGGCGCGCGGGGAGGCGACGGCGCTGGACACGCACTGGGTCCGGCCTTCCACGGACAAGAACCCGCGCATCCAGGTGCAGGTGACGAATTACGGCATGCGCTATGCCGCCATCCGCCGCCCCATCATGAACGCGGCGACGCAGGATTATGTGCGGATCACCACCTTTGTCGCGCCCTTCACGGCGCTGATCCCGCCCAATTCCACCTACAACGTCGCCAGTGTCATCGTGCCGCGCGACGACACCAGCAGCTACTTCCACTTCATCGCCTGGCATGAGAGCCGGGAGGCCATCACCACGGCCGCCTGGCGCAGGTTCTGCGTGGCGGAGGTCGGCGTCGATGTCGACGAGGAATTCCGGCCCATGAAGCGCCATGCCTGGAACGACTACCTCCAGGACCGCGCCCTCATGAAAACAGGCGATTCCTTCACCGGCATTCCCGGCATCCCCAATCAGGATATCGCGATGTGGGAGTCGATGGGCGCGATCGCGGACCGGACCTCCGAGCGGCTGGGCGCCAGCGACATCGCGGTGATCCAGTTCCGCCGCATCATGCTGGATGCCGTGGCGCGCTTCACCGCCGGCGCCGCGCCGATCGGGCTGGAGGCGCCACACCTGCCGCAGGCCAAGCTGCGCTCCTACCAGGGGGTGGTGCCCAAGACGGCGAACTGGCGCACCCTGGGCGCCTCCGACGAAGAGGTGGCTTACCTGGGCGGCATGGAGGAGGAGGAAGACGAAAAGGCCATGGCCCAGGCGGCTTCATGAGCACAGGGCCGGCTGCGCCCTTCCCTGCCCGGCCGGATACCGGCCGGGCCGTTTCCGGTGTAGCCTGCACCATCTCCACCACGCAGGATACAGCCCTGACCACCCCCCTCCCCTTCGACCAGAGTCTCGGCTTCCTGGTGCGGGACCTGAACCGCGCCATCCAGCGCCACCTGCAGGCCCGGCTGCAGAACTATGACGTGGCGCTCGGCGCCTGGTATTTTCTGCGCGTACTCTGGGAGGAGGACGGCCTGACCCAGCGCGACCTCGCGCGCCGGGTCGGCATGATGGAGCCGACCGCCGTGGCCGCCCTGCGGGGCATGGAAACGAAGGGCTGGATCCGGCGGGTCCGGTCGGAGACTGACAAACGCAAGGTCTTCCTGTTTCTCACCCAGGCCGGCCGCGACCTGCGCGAACAGCTGATGCCCGAGGCGCATGCCGTCAATGCCACGGCCGCCGGGAACCTGTCCGATGACGAGGCGCGGATGTTCCGCGCGCTGCTCCGACGGACGAGGGCGAATTTTCCGCCTTAAACGGTTGCCGCCCACGCTGGCTGGAGGGGCCGGATACCTTCAACCTGGCCGCTCAGGCTGGCGCCCGGGCCGGCCGGCCAGGGACAGCGGGCACATCGCGCCTGCGGCGGGCGCAGCCCGTTGGCAGCCCGAGCCTCATCCGGCAACCGGAACAGCCGCGCCATCTCGGCCCCTGAACCTTTTTAACCCGGTCAGGACACGAGCAGCTTGTGGAGACCCTCCATGCAGAGGCGGAACTCGAACTGCATGGGAAATGGCGGAGAGGGTGGGATTCGAACCCACGGTACCCTTGCGAGTACTTCGGTTTTCGAGACCGACGCGATCGACCACTCTGCCACCTCTCCGCGGGTGCCTGGGTCGTCAGGTGGCCGGCGGTATAAGCGGCGGCGGCGCGGTGCGCAACAGTCCTCAGACCGGATCGGGTCAGGAATCCGCAAGCCGGCGTTGACTCCGGCTCCCCGGCAGCGTTATAGCCCCCACCTCTCCGGCGGGACCCTGTTTCGCCGGCGGCCGTTGTCCGGCCGTTCAGAACTTTTTTCTTTCCAGGCCAGGACAGGCTAGAGCTTCAGGGCGAACCATGACCTACGCAGTGATCCGCACCGGCGGCAAGCAGTATCGTGTCACGCAGGACGCGGTCCTGACCGTTGAGAAGCTCGATGCCGAAGCCGGCGCGACCGTGACCTTCCAGGATGTCCTGGCCATCGGTGGCGAGGCCGGCCTGACCCTTGGCGCCCCGACGATCGCCGGCGCCACCGTCACCGCGACGGTGGTCGAGCAGACCCGTGGCGACAAGGTCATCATCTTCAAGAAGCGCCGCCGGCAGAACAGCCGCCGCAAGAACGGCCACCGCCAGCACCAGACTGTGCTGCGCATCTCCGCCATCAACGCGGCCTGATCCGGCTTCCGTAGGAGACACCTCTCATGGCTCATAAAAAGGCTGGCGGTTCTTCCCGCAACGGTCGCGACTCCGCTGGCAAGCGCCTCGGCGTCAAGAAGTTCGGCGGCGAGCATGTGCTGGCCGGCAACATCATCGTGACGCAGCGCGGCACGAAGATGGTCCCGGGCGACAACGTGCTCTGTGGCCGCACCCACTCCATCCACGCCGCCATCGAGGGCAAGGTGAAGTTCACCCGCCGCGCCGAAGGCCGCGTCTATGTTTCCGTCGAGCCGCTGCCGCAGGCCGCCGAGTAACCTCGCGCCCGCGACGACCCGACACGACTGACGAAACGGGGGCCGCGAGGCCCCCGTTTTTGCGTTCAGCACTTTCTTCCGGACCAGCTCAGACCATGAAGTTCCTCGACGAAGCCAAGATCTGGGTAAAGGCCGGCGACGGCGGTGACGGCGTCGTCGCCTTCCGGCGGGAGCGCTTCATCGAGTATGGCGGCCCGGACGGCGGCAATGGCGGCAAGGGCGGCGACATCATCGTGGAGGCCGTGGAAGGCCTGAACACGCTGATCGACTTCCGCTATGCCCAGCATTTCAAGGCCCGCAAGGGCGGCAATGGCGCGGGCTCCGACCGCACCGGCGCCGGTTCGGACGATGTGACGCTCAAGGTCCCGGTCGGCACAGTGATCCTGGCCGAGGACAAGGAGACGGTGCTGGCCGACCTGACGAAGGTGGGCCAGCGCGCCACCATCTGCCGGGGCGGCGATGGCGGCCATGGCAATGCCCATTTCAAGACCAGCACCAACCGCGCCCCCCGCCGTGCCGACAAGGGCTGGCCGGGCGAGGAGTGCTGGATCTGGCTGCGGCTGAAGCTGATCGCCGATGCCGGGCTGGTGGGGCTGCCCAATGCCGGGAAGTCCACCTTCCTGGCCGCCGCCAGCGCCGCCAGGCCCAAGATCGCGGACTACCCCTTCACCACGCTCAACCCGCAGCTTGGCGTCGTGCGGCTGAATGCGACGGAGGAATTCGTCCTGGCCGACATCCCCGGCCTGATCGAGGGCGCGGCGGAAGGCGCCGGGCTCGGCACCCGCTTCCTCGGCCATGTGGAGCGTTGCGCGGTGCTGCTGCACCTGATCGACGGCAGCCAGGCCGACCCCGTTCGGGCCTATGAGACCGTGCGGGCGGAGCTGGAGGAATATGGCGGCGGCCTGGCCGACAAGCCGGAGATCCTGGCGCTGAACAAGACCGACGCCATGACTCCCCAGGCCCGCGCCAGCCGCGTGAAGGCGCTGGAGCGCGCCACCGGCCGCCCGGTGCGGCTGATCAGCGGCGTCACCGGGGAAGGCGTACCGGAGACCCTGCGCCTGCTGGCCGACACCATCTATCGTGCCCGCGAGGAGGCGGCCGGGGCATGATCCCTTCCCTCGCCACGGCGCGCCGGATCGTCGTCAAGATCGGCTCCGCCCTGGTGGTGGACCCGGAGACGGCGGCGCCGCGCGAGGCCTGGCTGGCTTCCGTCGCCACCGATATCGCGGCGCTGCGGGCCACCGGGGCGGAGGTGGTCGTGGTCTCCTCCGGCGCCATCTCCCTCGCCCGCCAGGCCCTCGGCCTGACCAAGCGCAAGCTGCGTCTCGAAGAAAAACAGGCGGCGGCGGCGGTGGGGCAGATCCGGCTGGCCGGCGCCTGGCAGGCGGCGCTCTCCGCCCATGGCATCAACGCCGCGCAGCTGCTGCTGACGCTGGAGGATAGCGAGGACCGCCGCCGCTACCTCAATGCCCGCGCCACGCTCGGCACGCTGCTGGACCTCGGCTGCGTGCCCGTCATCAACGAGAACGACACCGTCGCCACGGCGGAGATCCGCTTCGGGGACAATGACCGTCTCGCCGCCCGCGTGGCGGAGATGATCCATGCGGATGTGCTGGTGCTGCTCTCGGATATCGACGGCCTCTATACCGCCGATCCCCGCCGCGATCCCCAGGCCCGGCACCTGCCGGTGATCGAGCGCCTGACGGACGAGATCATGGCCATGGGGGGCGAGCCGCCGCCGGGTTACTCCTCCGGCGGCATGCGCACCAAGCTGATCGCGGCCCGCATCGCCACCGGCGCCGGCACGGCCATGGCCATCGCGCTGGGGCAGCGGGATCATCCGCTGGCGGCGCTGAAGGACGGTGCCCGCTGCACCTGGTTCCTGCCCACGCCCGAGGGCCGCTCGGCCCGCAAGCGCTGGATCGCGGGCAGCCTGGCGCCGCTGGGCGTGCTGCGGGTGGATGCGGGCGCGGCCGGCGCGCTGCGCGGCGGCAGTTCCCTGCTGCCGGCGGGCGTGCGCGGGGTGCAGGGCACCTTCCAGCGTGGCGACCCGGTTGCCGTGCAGGACGAGAACGGGCACGAACTGGCCCGTGGCCTCTCCGCCTATGATTCCGAGGCCGCGCGGCAGATCGCCGGCCGGCGGTCGGAGGAGATCGAGACCATATTGGGTTGGCGCGGACGGGACGAGATCGTCCACCGCGACGACCTCGTGCTGCTGTAACCCGGCAAAAGGAAGCCCGGCCGTGAACGCCATCGCCGACCCCATCGCCCGTCAGCTCGACGCCGCAGCCCGCGCCGCCCGCGCGGCCGCCGGCCAGCTCGCGCGCGCCGGGCGACCGGCGAAGGACCAGGCGCTGCTGGCCGCCGCCGCCGCCATTCGCGCGCGGCAGGAGGCCATCCTGGCCGCCAATGCCGCCGACCTGGAGGCGGCGCCCGACCTCAGCCCCTCCTTCCGCGACCGTCTCGTGCTGAACCCCGCCCGCATCGAGGGCATGGCGAAGGGGCTGGAGGAAGTGGCCGCCCTGCCCGACCCCGTGGGCCGTGTGCTGGCGGAATGGACGCGCCCCAACGGGCTGGTGCTGAAGCGCGTGGCGCAGCCGCTGGGCGTGATCGGCATGATCTATGAGAGCCGCCCCAATGTGACGGCCGATGCCGCCGCGCTCTGCCTCAAGGCGGGCTCGGCCGTGCTGCTGCGCGGCGGCAGCGAGGGTGCTCGCAGCAGCGCCGCCATCCATGCCTGCATGGTGGAAGGGCTGCGCGCCGCCCGGTTGCCGGAAGCCGCCGTGCAGATCGCCCCCACCCAGGACCGCGCCTTCGTCGGCGCCATGCTGCGCGCGGCGGGGCTGATCGACCTGATCATCCCGCGCGGCGGCAAGGGCCTGGTGACGCGGGTGATGGAGGAGGCGCGCGTGCCCGTCCTCGCCCATGCCGAGGGGCTCTGCCACACCTATATCCATGCCGCCGCCGACCGCTCCATGGCGCGCGCGGTGCTGGCCAATGCCAAGATGCGCCGCACCGGAGTCTGCGGCGCCACCGAGACGCTGCTGATCGACGCCGCCATCGCGCCGGAACTGCTGCCGCTGCTGGTGGAAGATCTCGCGGCGCTGGGCTGCGCCTTCAAGGCGGATGAGCGCGCGCGCTCCATCCTGCCCGCCCTGCCCGTCGCGACGGAGCAGGACTTCGCGACCGAATGGCTGGATGCCGTCCTCTCCATCAAGGTGGTG
The DNA here is from genome assembly GCF_017654485.1 of Roseomonas marmotae. Taxonomy (NCBI): domain Bacteria; kingdom Pseudomonadati; phylum Pseudomonadota; class Alphaproteobacteria; order Acetobacterales; family Roseomonadaceae; genus Roseomonas; species Roseomonas marmotae. The sequence continues at coordinate 3,447,590 of NZ_CP061091.1, forward strand.
GATGGGGTGGAGAGCGCGCTCGCGCATATCCGCCGCTACGGCAGCGAGCATACGGAAGCCATCATCACCGAGGATGCCGAGGCCGCCGCCGCCTTCCTGAACGGGCTCGATTCCGCGGTGGGCATCTGGAATGCCTCCACCCAGTTCTGCGATGGCGGCGAATTCGGTTTCGGGGCCGAGATCGGCATCGCCACCGGGCGGATGCATGCGCGCGGGCCGGTGGGGCTGGAGCAGCTCTGCACCTACCGCTACCACGTCATCGGCACCGGCCAGACACGCCCCTGAGCCCCGATCCCTTGCGCCCGCCTTTCGAGCCGGCCCGCTTCGGCGACCGGCGCCGCCTCCGCATCGGCCTGCTGGGCGGCAGCTTCAACCCCGCGCATGAGGGCCATCTGCATGTGGCCCTCATGGCACTGCGCGCGCTGCGGCTGAACCAGGTCTGGCTGATGGTCTCCCCGGGCAATCCGCTGAAGCCGGTCAGGGGCATGGCGCCGTTCGAGGAGCGCCTGGCCTCGGCCCGGCGCATCGCCCGGCCACCGCGCATCCTGGCCACGGAGATCGAAGCCGCGCTGGGCGAGCGTTACAGCGCCCTGACCCTGGCGAAGCTCGCGAAACGTTTCCCGCGCGCCTGCTTTGTCTGGATCATCGGCGCCGACAATCTCTGGCAGCTTCCGCGCTGGCGCCGCTGGCAGGAACTGGTGGCCCGCACGCCCATGGCGGTGCTGCCGCGGCCGGGATGGACCCGCAAGGCGCTTGCGGGTACGGCGGCGCGGCGGCTGCGGCAGAAGCGGCGGCGGCCCGGCCATCTCGGCGGCTGTGCCCCAGGCTGGACACTGGTGCCGGCGCGCGAGCACCCCGCCAGCGCCACCGCCATCCGCGCGGGCACGCGCGCTTAAACCAAGCGGGGAATCGGTGCTGGCGACGCACCGGCTTCCCGCGCCATACACATTACGGCCAGATAATGCCGTAGAGCAGGATTCAGAGGACGCAGCATGGCCCGTACCCCCAAAGCCCCCGCAGACAGCCCGCCCCGCCGCAAGCCGGCCACCACCCGCGTTCCCGGCAAGGCCGCCACGCTGCGTACCGCCAAGCCGGCAGCAGCCGCCAAGGCCCCCGCGCGCGCCAAGCCCGCCGCCCGCCCCGCGCGTGAAGAAGCCGCGGTGCCCAGGGCCGCCCGTGCCGCCGCCGCCAGCAAGGTGAGCGCCGGCAAGGCGGCCGCGAAGCCCGCCGCGCGCTCCACCGCCGCCAAGGCCGCCCCCGCGAGGAAGCCGGCGCGCGCCGCCGCGCCGAAGGCCGCCGCGCCCAGGACGGCGTCCCGCGCCACCGCCAAGCCGGCTGCCGGGACCAGCATGCGCGGCACGGCCAGCAAGGCCGCCGCCAGCAAGCCGGCCCGCGCCGCCAGGCCCGCTGCTGCCACCAGGGCACCGGCCAAGGCCACCACCGCCAAGGCCAGCAGCACCTCCAGGACAGGGACGGCCAAGTCCGCCCCGGTCCGCAGCAGCCGCCCCGCCCCGGCCAAGGCGGCCGCCCCCAAGGCTACCGCCACCCGGAAGCCCGCCGCCACCCCGGCGCCGAAGGCCACCAGCCGCACCGCCGCGAAGCCCGCCGCTCCGCGTCCGAAGCGGGTGAAGCTCACTCCGCCGCAGATCGATCGGCTGGTGCAGGTCACGGTCGAGAGCCTGGAGGCTGACAAGGCCGAGGATATCGTCGTGCTGGACGTGGCCACCCGCGCCACCTTCGCGGACCGTATGGTGATCGCCACCGGCCTGGTGGAGCGGCAGATCCAGGCGATGGCCGGACATATCGAGAAGGCGCTGGCGGAACTCGGCATGAAGCGCCTGCGCAGCGAAAGCTCGCCCGACTGGGTGCTGCTGGATGCCGGGGACCTTGTCGTGCACCTCTTCAAGCCGGAGGCCCGCGCCAACTACCGGCTGGAGAAGATGTGGGGGCCCGACAGCCCGCTGGATGCCGAAAGCCCCGCGGCGGCCGAGAGCACCCGGCCCACCCCCTCCGACTTCGATGAGGAGGACGAGGCCTATGAGGAAGAGGACGTTATCGAGGAGGCCGCCGCCGACCCTTATCTGGACGATGAGGAGGAGCAGGGCTGAGCCGCGCGCCGCTGCTGCTGGCCGTCGGCCGGCTGAAGCCGGGGCCGGAGGCGGCGCTCTTCGCGCAGCATAACGCCCGCCTCCGCCCGCCCCTGGCGGTGAAGGAGATCCCGGAGGCCCGTGGCTCGGCCGCCGAGATCCGCCGCCGGGAGGGCGCCGCCCTGCTGGCGGCGCTGCCTGAGGGCGCGCTGGCCGTCGCCATGGACCTGGGCGGCGCCACCCCGGACAGCGAGGAACTGGCGGCGCTCAGCGCGAAATGGGAGGAAAGCGGGCGTCAGCTCGCCTTCCTGATCGGCGGCGCCGAGGGGCTGGACCCCTCGGTGCTGGCGCGGGCGGAATACCGGCTCTCACTGGGCCGGCTGACCTGGCCGCATTTCCTGGTGCGCGGGCTGCTGGCGGAACAGCTCTACCGCGCCCAGGCCATCCGCACCGGCCATCCCTATCACCGGGCCTGGCGGCCGGGCTGAGGCTCCGGCCTCAGCCCTTCCAGGCCGCCACCACCACCGCGCCGACATCGGCCAGGGTGGCGTCGCGCGTGGCGGCATCGGCCGGGCTGCTGGTCAGGTAGGCCGCCACCAGTACCGGCGCGCCACCGCCGGGCGGCCAGAGCAGCCCGACATCGTTGCGGGTGCCATGCCCGCCAGAGCCGGTCTTGTCCTCCACAAGCCAGCCCTGCGGCAACCGCGCCTTCAGGCATGCGTCGCCAGTACGGCTGGCCCGCATCCAGCCCCGCAGCAGCGCGCGGGAGGAATCGGAAAGCCCCTGTCCCAGCGTCAGGCCCTGGAGGTGCCCCAGCATGGCGGCGGGGCTGGTGGTGTCGCGCGCATCGCCGGGGCGGCCTTCGTTCAGCGCGGTCTCCATCCGGTCCAGCCGGGTCACCTCATCGCCCTGCCCGCGCGCCCAGGCCGTCAGCCCCGCCGGGCCGCCGAGGACATCCAGCAGCAGATTCCCCGCGGTATTGTCGCTCAGCGTCACCGCCGCCCCGGCGATCTCCGCCAGGGTCATGCCGTCCCGCCCCGCATGCTTCTCCGTGGCGGGGGAATAGGTCACGAGATCCTCGCGCGCGAAGCGGATGCGCCGCTCCAGCCTCTCCTGCCCCGCATCCACCCGCGCCAGCACGGCGCCCGCCGCCAGCATCTTGAAGGTGCTGGTCATGGGGAAGCGCTCATCCTGCCGGTGTCCTGCCCGGCGACCGCTGCCGGTGTCCAGCACCGCCACGCCCAGCCGCCCGCCATGTGCCGCCTCGATCCGGGCGAAGGCTTCCGGCAGGGCGCCGAAATCCTCCCGCGCGCCGGCCCGCGCCAGCCCCGCGCCCATCCCCCAGCCGCCCAGCGCCAGCGCCGCGCCGCCCATCCATTGCCGCCTGCCGATCATGCCTGGTCTCCCTCTCAACAGGGGGAAACTGCGCGGCCCAGGGCATGGGGACAAACGATCATCCTTCGCAAGTCGGCCTAGAAAAACTAATGCGTAGGCATGTCCCTCTCCCACCTGCCCCTCAATGCCCTGCGTGCCTTCGAGGCCGCGGCCCGCCATCTGAGCTTCACCCGCGCGGGGCTGGAGCTGCGCGTCACCCAGGCGGCGGTGAGCCATCAGGTGAAGGCGCTTGAGGAAATCTTGGGCGTGCCTCTCTTCCGCCGCCTGCCGCGCGGCCTTGCCCTGACCGAGGAGGGAGAGGCCCTGCTGCCGGTCCTGACCGATGCCTTCCGCCGCATCGCCGGCACGCTGGACCGCTTCGAGGGCGGGCGCCTGCGGGAGGTGCTGACCATTGGCGCCGTCGGCACCTTCGTCACCGGCTGGCTGCTGCCGCGCCTGCCGGATTTCCGTGCCGCGCATCCCTTCGTGGACCTGCGCCTGATGACCAACAACAACCGCGTCGACCTGGCCGGCGAGGGGCTGGATTTCGCCCTGCGCTTCGGCGATGGCGCCTGGCATGGCACGGAGGCCACGCGGCTTTTCTCCGCGCCCCTCTCTCCGCTCTGCGCGCCGGAACTGGCCGCGCGCCTGCGCCAGCCCGCCGATCTGCTGCGGGAGGTGCTGCTGCGCTCCTACCGTGTCGATGAATGGGACCGCTGGTTCGCCACGGTGGAACTGCCCGCCCCGGCGGTGCGCGGCTTCGTCTTCGATTCCTCGCTGACCATGGCCGAGGCGGCGGTGCAGGGCGTGGGTGTCGCACTGCTGCCGGTGCGGATGTTCGGGCGCGACCTGCGCCTGGGGCGGCTGGCGCAGCCCTTTCCGGCCGGGGTCACACTCGGGGACTACTGGCTGACCCGGCTGAAATCCCGACGGGAGAGTGCCGCCATGGCGGCCTTCAGAGACTGGCTGCTGGCCCAGGCCCGGGATGCGTGACCCCGCGGCCGGCTTCCCGTTGCCTGGGCGCGGCGGTCGGGGTCAGAGCATCCCCCGGCGGCGCAGCACGATGCTGACCGGCTGCACCAGCACCGCCACCATGAAGATCCGCACGAGGTGGAAGGCCACGACCACCGGCACCTCCAGCAGCAGGATCTTGGCCGTGAGGGACATCTCCGCCACGCCGCCGGGGGCGGTGGCCAGCACCATGGTTGCGGGGTCCAGCCCGAAGCCGAGGCCCAGCGCCACCCCCAGCACGGCACAGATTCCCGTCAGCAGCGCCACATGCACCAGGGCGCCTGACAGCATCCGCCCGCCACCCAGGAAGGTCGCTCGCTCGAACTGCACGCCCAGATGCGCGCCCAGCGCGATCTGCCCCGCCGCCGTCAGGGCCATCGGGACGCCGGATAAATTATAGCCCGTCATGGTCAGCCCGGCGCTGACCAGCAGCCCGCCCAGCAGCCAGAAGTTCCGCACCCCGATCCGTCCCAGCACCAGGGCCGCCAGCGCCCCGGCGCCCATCAGCAGCACGAAGCCGCCGGGCGAGAAGCCCTGTGTCACCGCCGCCAGCGCCCCGGCGAACTGCCCCTGCACGCCCAGCAGCATGAAGCTGGTGGGCACCATCACCACCACGCCCACCACCCGCAGCAGCTGCACCACCGCCACCGCGCTGGGACGCGCGCCATAGGATTCGCCCAGCAGGCTCATCTCCGCCACGCCACCGGGGATGGAGCCGAAGAGGGCGCTGGCCCGGTCCAGCCGCGCCAGCCGCGCCAGCAGGGGCGCCAGCGCTATGCCGATGGCCAGAGTCACCAGCGCCGCCCCCAGCACCAGCAGTCCGTGCCGGGCGATGTGTTCCGAGGCATGCGGCGTGAAGAACAGGCCCAGCGCACAGCCCAGCAGCAGCATGGCGCCGTTGCGGAGCGGCCGGCTGGCCATCACCGGCGCCCCCGCCAGCCGCGCGGTGGCGACGAAGACCAGGGCGCCCAGCAGCCAGGGCAGCGGGCTATGCAGCCAGAAGAACAATCCGCCGCCCAGCCCCCCCAGCAGATAGCAGAACAGGTAGTCACGCCCTTTCCGCAGCAGGTCCGGCGGTGTGGCGGAGTGGGGAGGTATGCGGCTTTTCATGTCGCGACGCACACTAGACGCCAGGGCACCGCGCGCCAGCCCCGATCAAGCCTGGGCGAGCACTTGGTTTCGCTGAGGGGCGAGCCGTGCTAGGGCGCGCTCGCCATGACGCAAGCCCCATGTTCCGTTCACTGATCCGGCATCCCAGGACGCAGTCCCTGCTGGCGGGGCTCATCGGGAGTTATCTGGCGTTCTGCTACCGCACCACCCGCTGGACCCTGCTGGGCGAGGAGAATCTTCCGGATTCGCGGCAGGGCGCCCCCTATATCGTCGCCTTCTGGCATGAACGCCTGCCGATGATGCCCATGCTCTGGACCATGGTGCATGCGCGCTACCCCGGCACCGCCAAATGGCAGCCGCATGTGCTGGTCTCCCGCCACCGCGACGGGCGCTTCATCGGCGATATCGTCTCCCGCTTCCGGCTGGTGATGATCCACGGCTCCACCTCGCGCGGGGGGGCCTCGGCGCTGCGTGCGCTGCTGCGGGTGCTGCGCTCCGGCAGCCCGGTGGCCATCACCCCCGACGGACCGCGCGGCCCGCGCCGGCAGGCGGCCGAGGGCGTGGCGCAGCTGGCCGCGCTGGCGCGCGTGCCGGTGCTGCCCACCGCCGCCGCCACCCGGTGCCACCGCCTGCTGCCCAGCTGGGACCGCATGATGCTGCCCCTGCCCTTCACCCGGGGCGTGCTGGTCTGCGGCCCCGCCATCGCCGTCGCCGAAGCCGATAGCGCCGCCGTCGCCCGCATCGGCCAGGCGCTGACCGAGGCCTGCGACCGCGCCGATGCCTGGACCGCCGGGCGGTCGGGCGCATGAGCTGGCGCTGCCGGCTGACCCGGCTGGCCGGCGGCGCCACCGCACCTCTGCTGCCGCCGCTGCTGCGCTACCGCGCCGCGCGCGGCAAGGAATCGCCCGAGCGCCTGCGGGAGCGGCAGGGCTTCGGCGCCGAGCGGCCGGATGGTCCGCTGATCTGGCTGCATGCCGCCAGCGTGGGGGAAAGCCTCTCCCTGCTGCCGTTGATGGAGACGCTGCTGGAGCAGCGTCCCGGATTGCACCTGCTGGTGACCACCGGCACCGTCACCGCCGCCGGGCTGCTGGAGCAGCGGCTGCCGCCCGCCGTGGCGGCGCGCGTCATCCACCGCTTCGCGCCGCTGGACGTGCCGGGCTGGATCGCGCGCTTCCTGGATGGCTGGCGCCCCGATGCGGTCGCCATCGCCGAGAGCGAACTCTGGCCCAACCGCACCTATGCCCTCTCCAAGCGCGGCATCCCGGCGGCCATGATCAATGCCCGTATCTCCCCCCGCTCGGCCGCGCTATGGCGGCGCTGGGCGCCGGGGCTGGCGCGGGACCTGCTGGCCCGCTTCGCCCTGGTGGTGGCGCAGAGCGAGGACGACGCCGCGCGGCTGCGCGACCTGGGCGCGGAAGGCGCGGCCTGCTGGGGCAACCTGAAGGCCGCCGCCGCGCCGCTGCCGGCGGATGCGGCGGAGCTGGAACGGCTGCGGGCGCTGATCGGCCAGCGCCCGGTCTTTCTGGCCGCCAGCACCCATCCCGGCGAGGATGAGCCGGCGCTGGCCGCCCATCGTGCCCTGGCCCCGCGCCTGCCGGGCCTGCTGACCGTCATCGCCCCCCGCCATCCCGACCGGGGCGCCGAGGTGGCGGCTCTGGCCGCGCAGGGAACGCCGCCGCTCTCCGTCTCCCGCCGCGCAGAGGGCGGCCGGCCGGAGCCGGGCGTGGAGGTCTATGTGGCCGATACCCTGGGCGAGCTGGGGCTGTTCTTCCGCCTGGCCGGGGTGGCGCTGGTCGGCGGTTCCCTGGTGCCGAAAGGCGGGCATAATCCGCTGGAGCCGGCCCGCCTCGGCTGCCCCGTGCTCTTCGGCCCGCATACCGAGCATTTCCGCGAGGTGGCGGATGCGCTGCTGGCCGCCGGTGGGGCGCTCCGGGTGGAGAATGCCAGAACGCTGGCAGAAAACATTCAGGACGTGCTAACGAATCCGGAGCGTGCCTCCACGATGACACGCGCCGCGGCGAAGATCGCCGATAATGCCGCCCATCTGCCGGGTGCCCTGGCAGAGGCGATCCTGGCTTTGCTGCCTTCCGGCCCTGGCATTTCCGCCAAGGGTTCGGGCAGTGGTCTAGACGAGAAAGGACGGGTTCAGGGCTGATGCGTGCCCCCGACTTCTGGAGCGGGGGCAGCGGGGGAATCGCGCCCTTGCTGCTCTCGCCATTCGCCGCCCTCTATGCCGCCGCGACGGCCCGCCGCGTGGCGCGGCCCGGCTGGCAGGCACCGGTGCCGGTCATCTGCTGCGGCAATGCCACGGCGGGTGGTGCCGGCAAGACCACTGTCTCGCTCGATATCGGTCAGCGCCTCTCCAACCGTGGCGTGTCCACGCATTTCCTGACGCGCGGCTATGGCGGCACGCTCAAGGGCCCCGTGCTGGTGGACCTCGACAAGCACAACAGCAAGGCGGTGGGGGACGAGGCCCTGCTGCTGGCCAGCAGCCGCCCCACCTGGGTCGCCGGCAACCGCGAGGCCGGCGGACGCGCCGCCGTGGCCGGTGGCGCCCAGGCCATCGTCATGGATGACGGGCTGCAGAATCCGGGGCTGGTCAAGGACCTGTCCCTGCTGGTGGTGGACGGCAATTTCGGCTTCGGCAACGGCCGCATCATCCCCGCCGGCCCGCTGCGCGAGCCCGTGGCCGCCGCCGCCGCGCGCTGCCAGGCCGCCGTGCTGATCGGTGAGGATGAGAGCGGCGTGGCGGAGCAGCTGCCACCCCACCTGCCGGTGCTGCGGGCCCGGTTGGTGCCGGGGCCGGAGGCCGAGCTGCTGGCCGGGCAACCGGTCTTCGCCTTCTGCGGCATCGCCAATCCCCGCAAGTTCTTCAACAGCCTGCAGGAAGTCGGCGCGGTGGTGGCGGGGCGCATGCCCTATGCCGACCATTACCCCTTCGATGCCGGCGACCTGCGCGAATTGCTGGCCGAGGCCGAGCGGCTGCGCGCCGTCCCCATCACCACCGCCAAGGATTTCGTCCGCATCCCCCCCGCCTTCCGCAGCCGGGTGAAGGTGCTGACCATCCGCCTGAAATGGGATGAGCCGCTGGGGATCGAGCGGCTGCTGGACCCCCTGGCGCAGCGCGTGCCGGTGCCGGCCTGAGGACCATGCCGGCGGCCTGAGAGGCTTACCGCCGCAGCGCCGCCAGGCCGGCCAGCACCTGCTCCACGCCCAGCTCCTCCAGCGGCGCCTGCCTTACCCAGGCCGCCGCCGGCCCGCGCGGGGCGCAGAGGGCGGGGTCGCTCTCCTCCCCGAAGACGGCCAGGGTCGGGCAGCCGGCAGCGGCCACCAGATGCGTGGGGCCGGTGTCGTTGCCGATGGCGGCCTCCGCCCGCCGCGCCAGGGCGCCGATCTGCGCCAGGCTGGTGCGGCCGGTCAGGTCCAGCCCATCCGGGCGGACATGGAGGATCTCGGCCGCCAGCGGCGTCTCGGCCGGTCCGCCCAGCACGACCGGCGGCGCGTCCAGCCGCGCTGCCAGTTCCGCGAAACGCGCCGCCGGCCAGCGCTTGCCCGGCCGCGTGGGCGAGGCGCCGGGGATCAGCAGCACGAAGCGCGGCGGAAGATCAAAGCCTTCCAGCGGGTCGTCCAGCCAGTCCAGCGCCGGTAGCGGGAAGTCGCGGATGCCGGCGATGGTCAGCTGCTCCCGCTGCCGCTCCACCGTATGCATCCGGTCGCGGTCCGGGTTCAGCCGCCGGTGGCTCTCCGCCCCCGACCATTCCGCACCGCCGGTGAACCAGCGATAGCGGGAGGAGCGGCTGGAGGTCTGGAGGTCATAGACCCGCGTGAAGCCGGCCCGCCGCAGCCGCCAGGCCAGCCGCGCCACCGCGCGCAGGTCGGACCAGTCGGGCCGCCCGTCATCCCAGACCTCGTCGAACCAGGGCGCGCGGCGCAGCAGCGGCGCGAAGGGCTTCGTGGTCAGCAGGGTGATGCGCGCGCCGGGATGATGCGCCCGGATGGCGGCGAAAGGCCCGAAGGCCTGCACCACATCGCCCAGCGCGGCCAGCTTGATGACGAGGATGCGCTCGTTCACAGCAATTCCCGATAGACGGAGAGGGTGGCGCGCTGCATGGCGGCGGTCGTGTAGTGCTCCAGCACCATCGCGCGCCCCTGTGCGCCAATGCGCGCGCGCTCCTCCGCCGGCATGGCCAGGGCGCGGGCGATGGCGCCGGCCAGGGCCGCGGCATCCCCGGGCGGGGTGCGCCAGCCGGTCTCGCCTTCCAGCACCGTCTCCCGCGGCGCGCCGAGGTCGGAGGCGATGACGGGGCGGCACATGGCCTGGGCCTCGACGATGGTGCGGCCGAAGGCCTCGGCATCGGTGGAGCAATGCAGCGCCAGATCGGCCAGCAGGAAGGCGGCGGGCAGGTCGTCGCAATGGCCGGGCATGGCGGCATCGCCTTCCAGCCCCAGCGCCGCGATCTGCTGCCGCAGCTCGGCCGCATAGCCTCCGCGTCCCTCATCCCCCACCAGCAGCGCGAAGGGCCGTGGCGCCGGCAGGCTGGCCAGCGCCTGCAACAGCACCCCCTGCCCCTTCCAGCGCGTGATGCGCCCCGGCAGCAGCAGCACCGGCCGCCCCTCCGGCACGCCCCAGGCGGCCCGCAGCGCATGCACACGCGCCTCCGGCACGGCATCCGGGTCGAAACGCGCCACATCCACCCCGCGCGGGATGACGCGGATGCGCCGGGCATCGGTGCCATGGCGCTCGCGAATCAGCCCGGCGATGAACTGGCTGATGGCGATGACGCGCTCGCCCCGCGCCATGACGGAATTGTAGAGCCGTTTGCCCGGGAAGCCCTCGTTATAGGCGCCGTGATAGGTGGTGACGAAATGCGCCCCCGCGCGCCGTGCCGCCATCAGCGTCGCCCAGGCAGGAAAGCGGCTGCGGGCATGGACGATGCCGATGCCCTCCGCCCGGATCAGCTGCGCCAGCGCGCCGGCCTGCCCCAGCAGGGCGCCGGGCGACTTGCGGTCCAGGGGCAGGGTGACGTGGCGGCCGCCCCGCGCCTCCAGTTCCGCCACCATGCGGCCGCCGGCCGAGGCGACGAAGGGGCGGAAGCCGGCCTGGGCCAGAGCCTCGGCGATTTCCAGCGTGCCACGCTCCACGCCACCGGCATTGAGCGCGGGCAGCACCTGAAGCACGGCGGGGCGAAGATCGGACATGCGCGCCCGCTTACCCTCCCCGCCCCGAAAAGTCAGCCCGGCAGGCCCGTTCAGCCGCCCTTCACGCCGCCCGCCGTCAGCCCGGCGATGATCTGCTTCTGCGCCAGCAGCGTCAGCAGCAGCACCGGCAGCGTCACCATCAGCGCCGCCGCCGCCAGCGGACCCCAGGAGATCTGCTCGAAGGTCAGCATGTTGTTGACGGCGACCGGCAGCGTCCGCGTCTCCCGCCCCGCCAGCACCATGGCGAAGATGAAATTGTTCCAGGAGAAGATGAAGGAGAGGATGGTCGCCACCGTGATGCCCGGCAGGGCCAGCGGGAGGGCGACATGGCGGAAGGCCTGCCAGATGGTCGCGCCATCCACCAGCGCCGCTTCCTCAAGCTCCCCCGGCAGCCCCTCGAAGAAGCCGATCATCACCCAGACCACGATGGGCACGGTGATGACGAGATGGGTGACGACGATGGGCAGCAGCGTGCCCGTCAGCCCCAGCCACTGGAACAGCAGGAACAGCGGGATGAGGTAGGAGAGGCCCGGCGTGATGCGCGCGATCAGGATCAGCATGGCCGCGCGCGTCGCCTGCATCTTGGCGATGCCATAGCCCGCCGGCACGCCGATCAGCAGCGCCAGCCCCGTGGCGCTGAAGGAGACGAGGATGGAATTCCAGGTGTAGAGCAGGAAGTTGTTGTTCTCGAAGACGCTGATGAAATTGTCCCAGACCGGCGGGTTGGGGATGAAGACCGGGGGATAGGCCGTATTGTCCAGCTCGGTCTTCAGGGAGAGCGAGATCATCCAGAGGAAGACCAGGATGGCCGGCGAGACCAGCACCACTACCGCGAAAGCCAGCCCCAGCCTGTCGAGGAAGCGCCTCATGCCTTCACCCTCCCGCGCGTCCAGAGCAGCAGGGAGGCGAGGCCGACGATCATCGAGAAGAAGACCACCACCACCGCGCTGGCATAGCCCATGTTGTAGTACGCGAAGCCCTGCAGATAGAGAAAGATGTTGATCGTCTCGCTGCTGGTGCCCGGCCCGCCCTGGGTGATGACGTAGATGGTGTCGAAGGCCTTCAGCGCGTCGATGGTGCGGATGATCAGCGCGACCACGATGAAGGGCGCCAGCAGCGGCAGGGTGATGTGGCGGAAGGACTGCCAGGGGCTGGCCCCGTCGATCCGCGCGGCCTCATAGGGGTCGAGCGGCAGGGAAGCCAATCCGCCCAGCACGATCAGCATCACCAGCGGCGTCCAGTGCCAGACCTCCACCATCACCAGCGTCGGTATGACGGTGCGGGCGTCATAGACCCACATGCTCGGCGGGATGCCGAACTGCGAGAGAAGCCAGTTCAGCACGCCGAGCTGCGGGTGGAACATCATGGTCCAGACCAGCGCGACGGCGACGGGCGTGGCCATCATCGGCAGGATGAAGATGGTGCGCGCCAGCCCGCGCAGCGGGAAGCGGCGGTTGAAGACCAGCGCCGCGATAACGCCCAGGACCATGGGAAGCACCACCGCCAGCGCGGTGAAGTAGAGCGTGCGCAGGATGGACCAGAGGAAACGCTCGTCGGTGAAGAGCTTGCGGTAGTTGTCCAGCCCCACATAGCTATGGCCGCCGCCGATCTTCCATTCATGCGCCGACATGAACAGCGTGAAGATCCAGGGGAACAGGATTACGCCCAGCACCACCACGCCCGCCGGAACGATGAACATCCAGTAGCGGCGGGCATAGTTGCGTCGGCGTGGCGCGGTGACGGCGCCCGCCGGCGCCAGGGTCGCGGCCTTGCCTGACATCAGCCCCCCTTCCGCGCGGTCGCGCGGCGCAAGGTCTTGGACATGCGGAAATCTCCCGGCGGGGCGAATGGTCCGCCCCGCCAAAGCCGTCTCAGCTCGCCTTCTCGGACTGTTCCAGCACCGGGCGGAAGGCTTCGGTCGCCTTGCGCAACTCAGTGGCGGGATCGGCGCCGCCGATCATGTTGGTCAGCCCCGCGCCGATGGTGTCGCGGAATTCCGTCACCGGCACGATCTCCGGCAGGCCGGGGCGGGCGATACGCAGCGCCTCCCCCAGCGTGGAGAAATACTGCGCGGGGAAGGTGCTGTTGCGGATCGCTTCCTCATTGCGGAAGGCGCTCTGCCGCGCCGGGGCGCCGGCACCGCTGGAGAGATAGCGCAACTGGTTGGCCTTGCCCGATGCCCATTGCAGGTAGAGCCAGGCGGCCTTCTTGCGCGCGGGCGCGCTGGCCTCGCTGATGCCGAAGCCATTGCCGAAGAGCGCGCCATGGTGATTCGCCGGGCCGGCCGGCGCCACGGCATAGCCGGTCTTGCCCGCGACGCGGGAGCGCTTCGGGTCCTCCAGCGGCGCGGCGAAGCCGGGGCCGTCGATCCAGAAGGCGGCGCGCCCCTGCATGAAGCTGGTCTGGCACTCGTTCCAGTTGAAGCCGATCGAGCCCGGCGGCGCGCATTCGCGCATCATCTTCTGATACATCTCCGCCGCCCAGACCGCGTCGGGCGTGTCGGTGATCAGCTTCATATTGGCGTCGATGGTATCCCGCTGCTGGGTGCCCAGCAGGAAGGAGGTCCAGAGCACCACATTGGCATTGCGAAGCCCGCGCCCGACAAAGCCATAGACCTGCTTCGACGGGTCGTTCAGCGCCTTGGCCGCCGTGTACAATTCGTCGAAGGTCTTGGGCACGGCGATGTTCTTCGCCGCCAGCAGGTCCTTGTTGTAGTACATGATCCAGGGATCGCCGAACTCGGGCAGCGTATCCATGCGCCCATCGGCCTGGGTGGAATAGGCCACCGCGCCCTGGCTGAAATCGGCGAAGTCGAAATCGGGCGCCGTCAGGCTGGCATCGTTCAGATAGGGCCGGAGGTCGGCGCACCATTTCGCCCGGCCGACCTGCCGCTTGTTCACATGCAGGCTGATGCCGACCACATCGAAGGACGGCTTGCCAGTGGAAAATTCGATGGCGAATTTCTGGCGATGCTGCTGCTCGGGAATATGCTCGGCACCGACGCGGATACCGGTCAGCTCCTCGAATTCCTTCTGGTTCTGGATCAGGATGGCGGAACGCGGGCTGGAGGTCAGGCTGACCTCAAGCCGCTCCCCCTTCGCCTGCTTCCAGTCGAAAGCGGATTGGGCATTGGCCCGCTCCACCAGGGCAGGCATCGCCAGGAGGCCGGCAGCCCCCTGCAACGCGCCGCGGCGCGTGATCTTGAACATGCTTACCGTCCTCCCTGCGCCCGACTTCCGCGGGTCTTGCAGGCAGCCATGCTTTCATCCGAAACCCCCGGATGGCAAGCGTCATCGGATCGCGCTACCACAGAGGCAAACCTTGAACGGGGAACGCCGCCGATGCCGCTCGACACCGCATTGCCGCAGGACTGGCGGGAGGGCCATTTCGCCCTCCGTATCCAGGGACAGGATGGGCCCATGGCCATCGCCCTGGCGCGCGGCACGGCCTTCGACATGACGCCCGCCTTCGGCACCGTCAGCGCCTGGCTGAACGATTCCGACCCCGTCGCCACCATCACCGCGCGGGGCGAGAGGCTGGCGCTGGACGTGCCCGCGCTGCTCTCCGACGGCAGCCTCCTCTCCCCCTTCGACCTGCAGGCACTGAAGGCCTGCGGCGTCACCTATGTCCGCAGTATGCTGGAGCGGGTGATCGAGGAGCGTTGCCGGGGCGATGCCAGCCAGGCCGAGGCCATAAGGGCGGAGGTGCGCGGCATCATCGGCGATGATCTGGCGAATCTCCGCCCCGGCAGCCCCGAGGCCATGGCGCTGAAGCAGAACCTCGTCGCGCGCGGCTGGTGGAGCCAGTATCTGGAAGTCGGCATCGGCCCGGATGCCGAGGTTTTTACCAAGGGCCAGCCGCTCTCCTCCGTCGGCTCCGGCGCCAGAATCGGCGTGCATCCGGACAGCGCCTGGAACAACCCGGAGCCCGAGGTGGTGCTGGCGGTGGATGCACAGGGTCGCATCCTCGGCGCCGCGCTGGGCAATGACGTGAACCTGCGCGACGTGGAGGGCCGCTCCGCCCTGCTGCTGGGCCGCGCCAAGGACAATAACGCCGCCTGCGCCATCGGCCCGGCCATCCGCCTCTTCGACGAGGGCTTCACGCTGGAGGATATCCGCCAGGCCGAGACCACCCTGACCATCGAGGGCACGGACGGTTTCCGCCTCTCCGAATCCGGCAAGGTCGGCGCCATCAGCCGCGACCCGACGGAGCTGGTGGCGCAGATGATCGGCCCGCACCACCAGTATCCCGACGGCGCGGCGCTCTTCCTCGGCACGCCCTTCTCGCCTGCGCAGGACCGGGGCGAGGCCGGCATGGGCTTTACCCACAGGTATGGCGATGTCGTGCATATCGCCAGCGAGCGGCTGGGCGCGCTCTGCAACACGGTGGAGCGCACCGACCTCTGCCCGCCCTGGCGCTTCGGCATCGGCGCGCTGATGGCCAATCTGCGCCAGCGGGGGCTGCCGCGCGCATGAGCACCGAGCAGAAGGGCCGGCTGGACCGGGGCGATGGCGTGGAAC
The DNA here is from genome assembly GCF_017654485.1 of Roseomonas marmotae. Taxonomy (NCBI): domain Bacteria; kingdom Pseudomonadati; phylum Pseudomonadota; class Alphaproteobacteria; order Acetobacterales; family Roseomonadaceae; genus Roseomonas; species Roseomonas marmotae. The sequence goes on from NZ_CP061091.1 coordinate 3,462,891, forward strand.
TGGCCTGGGCCGCGCTGCCCGGCGGCAGTGGCGGCCCGACCGTGGTCTTCCTCGGCGGCTTCCGCTCTGACATGGAGGGCAGCAAGGCCCTGGCGCTGCGCGATGCCTGCGCGGCACGGGGTCTGCCTTTCCTGCGGCTCGACTATTCCGGCCATGGCGCCAGCGGCGGCGTGTTCGAGGAGGGCAGCATCGGCATCTGGGCCGAGGATGCTGCCCGCGTCATCGAGGCCCGCGCGCCGGGGCCGCTGGTGCTGGTGGGCTCCTCCATGGGTGGCTGGATCGCGCTGCTGCTGGCGCGGCGCTGGGGGGCACGGGTGCGGGCGCTGCTGGGCATCGCCGCCGCCCCGGATTTCACCAGCCGGCTGATGGAGCCGGGCCTGGACGAGGCCCAGCGCGCCGAACTGGCGCGGGTTGGCGTCATCTACCAGCCCAGCCCCTATGGCCCGCCCGTGCCCATCACCGCCAAACTGCTGCGGGATGGGCGGTCGCAGTCCATCTTCGGCGAGCCCCTGCCCTTCGCCGGCCCGGTGCGGCTGCTGCAGGGCATGCGCGATGTCGAGGTCCCCTGGCAGACCGCCACGGACCTCGCCACTCATCTGGGCGCAGAGGACCTGCGGATCGTCCTGGTGAAGGACGGCGACCACCGCCTCTCCCGCCCGCAGGACCTCGCGCTGCTAGAGGCGACCCTGCTGGAGCTGCTCGGCACGGTGAATGGCGGCGAGGCCGGCGCGGTAGCCGGGATAGCGCCAGCCTAGCCCCAGCGCCGCCCGGGTCGCGGCGGAGGAGACCCTGCGGTTCTCCGCCCAGAAGCCGCGCCCCATGGGGGACATCGCCGCCCAGGCCTGCTCGAAGGGCACGGCCGGCGGCGGTGGCAGGCCCAGCAGGCGCGCGGCTTCCCCGATCACCGCCGCACTTTCCGCCGGCTCATCATCGGCCAGGTGCAGCACGCGGGGGGCGCCGGCGTCATGCCTCCCAGTGGCGGCGGCCACCACCGCGCGGGCGATATCCTCCACATGGATGCGGCTGAAGCTGTGGCCGGGTTTGATGACGCGCCGCGCCCGGCCGCTCCGCACCTCATCCAGCGCGCTGCGGCCGGGGCCGTAGATGCCGGCGGTGCGGAAGAGATCCAGCGCCACCCGCCCGCCCAAGGCCGCCGCCCAGGCCTGCTCGGCCACCAGCCGGCGGCGGGAGCGTTCCTGCCCCGGGGCCGGGGGCGTGGCTTCGTCCACCCAGCCGCCGCCCCGGTCGCCATAGACCCCGGTGGTGGAGAAATAGCCGGCCCAGCGCAGTGCCGGAGCCCCGGCGATGGCGGCGGCATGGGTGGCCAGCACCGGGTCCCCCGCCTCCTCCGGCGCGGCCGTCGCCACGAGATGCGTGGCCTCGGCGATCGCGGGCCCTGCCTCGCTGAAGCGCAGCAGCGCCACGCCCGGCGGCACGGCGCGCCCTGCGGGCTCGCGGACCGTGGCCGCCACCGTGAATCCGGCCCGCAGCGCCTCCATGGCGATGTGCTGGCCGGCATAACCCAGGCCGAGGATGAGCATTCTGGCTGTCATCGGGTCCATGTGGCGCGGATCGCGGCACCTCGCTAGACTGGCCGGATGCGAGCCAACACGCAGTCACCCTGGCGCCGAATGGCCCTGGGCATGTCCTTCGCCGCCCTGCTCAGCATGACCACGGCCGGTACGCTGTTCTGGCTTCACTCCACCACCCCGACGGAAGCCGCAGAAATCCCGCCGGCCGCGCCGCCCGAAGCCGCCGCCGCGCCACAGCCCACCGTCCCAGAGGATGCCGGCCTGCCCCTGCCGCCCGAGCCACCGCGCCTGACTGACAGCCCGGAATACGACACCTGCCTGGCCCTGCTGCGGAGCGAGCCGGAGGATGCCCTCTCCATGGCCGAGGCCTGGGAGCAGCATGGTGGCGGCGAGGGCGCGCGCCATTGCACCGCCCTGGCCATGCTGGCGCTGGGGGAGCCGGAACGCGCCGCCGGGCGGCTGGAGCGGCTCGCCTCCGAATCCAAGGCGGGGCGGGTGGCGCGGGCAGCGGTTTATGCCCAGGCCGTGCAGGCCTGGACCATGGCCGGCCAGCCGGGCCGCGCCTATGCCGCCAGCACCCTGGCCCTGACCCTCTCGCCGGAAGACCCGGCGCTGCTGGTGGACCGGGCCCTGGCCGCCGCCAGCCTCAACCGCTACGGCGAGGCGCTGCTGGACCTGAACCACGCGCTGAAGCTGGAACCCGGGCGGACGGATACCCTGGTCTTCCGCGCCGCCGCCCTGCGGCACCTGGACCGGGTAGGCGAGGCGATGAGCGACGTGGAGGCCGCCCTGTCCCGCGACCCCGAACACCCGGAAGCCCTGCTTGAGCGCGGCATCCTGAAGCAGTTGCAGGGCGATACCGCGGGTGCCCGCGCCGACTGGCGGCGCGTGCTGGATTCGGCGCCCGACAGCGCGGCGGCTGATCTGGCGCGGCAGAACCTGGCGCTGAACGAGGCCGGCCCTCGCCGGCGCTGATCCTTCAGAAATCCAGGTCGGCGTAGTGCGGCGGCGGGTTCACGCCGCTGACACGGTCCGCCAGCAGCGGCCGGAAGCCCGGGCGCGACTTGATGCGGGCGTACCAGTCCTTCGCCGCGTCGTTCATCCCCCAGTCAACATCGCCGATATAGTCCAGCACCGAGAGATGCGCCGCCGCCGTCAGATCGGCCAGGGAGAGGAAGTTGCCCGCCAGCCAGAGCCGGGTCTCGGCCAGCCAGCCCAGGTAATCCAGGTGCGGCTTGAGGTTGGCATAGCCCGCGCGCAGCGCCGCCGCATCCGGGTTGCCGCGGCCCAGCAGGCGCTTCATCTGCTTCTCGTAGTAGAGGTTGACGGTCACCTCACGGGCGAATTTCCCGTCGAACCAGGCGACCAGCCGGCGCACCTCGGCGCGCTCGCCCAGCGTGCGGCCCAGCAGCGGTATCTCGGGATAGGCTTCGTCCAGATACTCGCAGACAGCATAGCTGTCGGCCAGGACCAGCCCGTTCTCCTCCGCCAGCACGGGCACGGTGCCGGCGGGGTTCATCTCCAGGAACTCCTCGCGCCGCTCCCACACCCGCTCCAGCCGCAGCTCGAAAGGAATGCGCTTCTCATTCAGCGCCAGACGGACCTTCCGGGCATAAGGGGACAGGGGCAGATGGTAGAGGATGCGCATGCGGTGTGCCGGAAGAGACAGGAAGGGCGGCGCTTATCGCATGAGCGCCGCCCCTCGCCTAGTTGATCCTCACGTCATCGTGAGTATTCGCGGGGATTGTTACGATCCCGCTCGGACTTATTCAGCCGCCAGAGCCAGCTCTTCCATGGGCTGCGGCAGGTAGCGCGCATATTCCTTCGGCACCACATGCCAGAAGTGGTCGCGCGCCACATGCCAGTCGTTCAGCAGCCGCGCCGCGAGGCGGGAGCCCGTCTCGGCCGCGTGCCGCGCCACCAGCTCCCGCAGCACGCCTTCCCAATGCGCGGAGGAGAGGCGGCGCCACAGCAGCGTGTCCGGGTTGACGCGGCGCTCGAAGGTGCCCTCGGCGTCGTAGACGAAGGCCTGGCCACCGGTGAAGCCGGCACCGAAGTTGTCGCCCACGCTGCCCAGAATGACGGCGATGCCGCCCGTCATGTACTCGCAGCCGTTGGAACCGCAGCCCTCCACCACCGTGGTGGCGCCGGAGTTGCGGACGGCGAAGCGCTCGCCCGCCTGGCCCGCCGCGAAGAGCTCGCCCGCCGTCGCGCCATAGAGGCAGGTATTGCCGATGATGGCGTTCTCGTTCCAGACCAGCGGCGAGGAAGGCGCCGGCCGCACCACGATGGTGCCGCCGGAGAGGCCCTTGCCCACATAATCGTTGGCGTCGCCCAGCACTTCCAGCTTCAGCCCGCGCACCGCGAAGGCACCGAGCGACTGGCCGGCGGAGCCGCGCAGCCGCACCGTCAGGTGGCCGGGCTGCAGCCCGCTCATGCCGAACTTGCGGGTGATCTTGCTGCTGATCTTGGTGCCGATGGCGCGGTGCGTGTTCCGGATGTTGTAGGCGAGCTGCATCTTCTCGCCCCGCTCGAAGAGCGAGGAGGCATCGCGGATCATGTCGGCATCCAGCGTCTCCGGCACCTCGTTGCGGCCCTCCAGCGTGCAGTGGCGCGCGAAGGGACCGGCATCCGCCTGAACCAGCAGCGGGTTGAGGTCGAGGTCGTCCAGATCCTCCGCGCCGCGAGAGACCTGCTTCAGCAGGTCGGTGCGGCCGATGATATCCTCCAGTTTGCGGAAGCCGAGTTCGGCAAGGATCTCGCGCACCTCCTCGGCGACGAAGGAGAAGAGGTTGATGACCTTCTCCGGCGTGCCGGTGAACTTCTTGCGCAGATCCTCGTCCTGCGAGCAGACGCCGACGGGGCAGGTATTGCTGTGGCACTGCCGTACCATGATGCAGCCCATGGCTACCAGCGACGCCGTGCCGATGCCGAATTCCTCGGCGCCCAGCATGGCCGCCATCACCACGTCCCGGCCGGTCTTGAGGCCGCCATCGGTGCGGAGCTTGATGCGGTGGCGCAGCCGGTTCAGCAGCAGCACCTGGTGGGATTCGGAGAGCCCCATCTCCCAGGGCAGGCCCGCATACTTGATGGAAGAGACCGGCGAGGCGCCCGTGCCGCCATTATGGCCGGAGACCAGGATGGCATCCGCCTTGGCCTTCGCGACACCCGCCGCGATGGTGCCGATGCCGGAGCGCGAGACCAGCTTCACGCAGACGGTGGCATCCGGATTGATCTGCTTCAGGTCATAGATGAGCTGCGCCAGATCCTCGATCGAATAGATGTCGTGATGCGGCGGCGGCGAGATCAGCATCACCCCCGGCGTCGCGTGCCGCAGCTTGGCGATCAGGCCGGTGACCTTGAAGCCGGGAAGCTGCCCGCCCTCGCCCGGCTTGGCGCCCTGGGCGACCTTGATCTCGATCTCACGGCAGTTGTTCAGGTATTCGGCGGTGACGCCGAAGCGGCCCGAGGCGATCTGCTTGATGGCGGAATTGGCGTTGTCGCCATTGGCGCGCGGGCGCGCGCGCTCCGGGTCCTCACCGCCCTCGCCGCTGTCGGAGCGTGCTCCGATGCGGTTCATGGCGATCGACAGCGTCTCATGCGCCTCGGGGCTCAGGGCACCGAGCGAGATGCCGGGCGCGATCAGGCGCTTGCGGATCTCGGTGATGCTCTCGACCTCCTCGATCGCGATGGGCGCGCGTCCTTCCATGCGGAAGTCCAGCAGGTCGCGCAGCGCCACCGGCGGCAGGCGGCGCACCGCGTCGGAATAGCGCTTGAAGGTCTGGTAGCTGTCCGTCTCCACCGCATGTTGCAGCAGATGGATCAGGCTGGCATCGAAGGCATGCGCCTCGCCACGCCGGCGCAGCTTGTAGAGGCCGCCCACCGGCAGCACGGTGGAATCCGCGCCCCAGCCCTTGCTATGCATCGCCAGCACGCGGCGGGCGATGCCGGAGAGGCCGATGCCGGAGATGCGGGACTGCGTGCCCGGGAAGAACTCCGCCACCAGCGCGCGCGAGAGCCCGATGGCCTCGAAATTCATGCCGCCGCGATAGGAGGACAGGACGGAGATGCCCATCTTGGACATCGTCTTCAGCAGGCCCTTATCGACCGCCTTGCGATAGCGCGCGACGCAATCCCGCAGCGACATCTGGCCGAAGAGGCCGCGGCGATGCCGGTCGGCGATGCTCTCCTGCGCCAGATAGGCATTCACGGTGGTGGCGCCCGCGCCGATCAGCACGGCGAAGTAATGGACGTCGACGCATTCGGCGACGCGCACATTCAGGCTGGTGAAGGTGCGGAGCGAATTCTTGACGAGATGCGTATGCACCGCGCCGACGGCCAGGATCATCGGGATCACCGCCCGCTCGGCGCTGGTCGCCTCGTCGGTCAGGATCACATGGGCGCAGCCGGAGCGCACGCCCTCCTCCGCCTCATGCCGGATGCGCTCGATGGCGCGGCGCAGCCCGGCCTCGCCCTCCTCCACGGGGAAGGTGCAGTCCACCGTGCAGGCGGTCGTGCCCATGTAGTCGCGCATCGCCGCGAATTCGGCATTCGACAGGACCGGGCTTTCCAGCTGCAGCATGTCGCACTGGCTCGGATCCTCGTCGAGGATATTGCCGAGATTGCCGAGGCGCGTCTTGATCGTCATCACCCGCGTCTCGCGCAGGCTGTCGATCGGCGGGTTGGTCACCTGCGCGAACATCTGGCGGAAGAAGTGGTGCAGGCCCCGGTAGTGCTGGGAGAGCACGGCCACGGGCGTATCGTCGCCCATCGAGCCCACCGGCTCCTGCGCCTCTTCCACCATCGGGTGCAGGATGGTCTCCAGATCCTCCATGGTATAGCCCATGGCGCGCTGGCGGCGCCGCAGCGCCTCGCTGTCCAGCAGCGGCGTCTCGTCCACGTCGTTGCGGACGATGCCGTCGATCTTGGTGGTGCGGCGCACCCAGTCGCCGAAGGGCTTGCGCGCGGCAAGCATGTCCTTGACCTGCTCGGCATCCAGGAAGCGCTGGTTGTCCAGGTCCACGGCGATGCTCTGCCCCGGGCCAAGGCGCCCCTTGGCCAGGATCTCATCCTCGCGCAGCTTCACCATGCCCGTCTCGGAGCCGACGATCAGCAACTTGTCGGAGGTGATGGTGTAGCGCATCGGGCGCAACCCGTTGCGGTCCAGCCCCGCCACCGCCCAGCGGCCATCGGTGGCCGCGATCGCCGCCGGCCCGTCCCAGGGCTCCATCACCGCATTGCAGTAGAGGAAGAGGTCCTGGTGCTCCCGTGGCATGGTGGCATTGCTGCCGATGCTCTCGGGGATCAGCATCGCCTTGGCCATCGGTGCGTCGCGGCCGCCACGCACCAGCAGCTCGAAGACGTTGTCCAGCGTGGCGGTATCGGAGCCGCCCGCCTGCACCACCGGCTTGATATCCTCCATGAAGGGGTCGAGCAGCGGATGGGAGAGCCGCGTCTCGTGGCTCTTCATCCAGTTGATGTTGCCGTGGACGGTGTTGATCTCGCCATTATGGGCCAGCATCCGGAAGGGCTGGGCCAGGCGCCAGGTCGGGAAGGTATTGGTGGAATAGCGTTGGTGATAGATGGCGAAGCGGCTGACGAAGCGCTCGTCCTTCAGGTCCGGGTAGAAGTCCGTCAGGTTCTCCGCCAGGAACATGCCCTTGTAGATGACCGAGCGGCCGGAGAGGCTGCACAGATACAGTTCCGGCACCTGGGCCATGATGGCCTGCTTCTCGATCCGGCGGCGGATGACGTACATGTCCCGCTCGCAGGTCGCGGCATCGCGCTGCTCGGGGTCCCAGATCAGGATCTGCTCGATCTCGGGCCGGGTCGCATTGGCCTTCTCACCGATGCAGGAGACATCGATCGGCACCTGCCGCCAGCCATAGATATTGTAGCCGGCATTCAGGATCTCGGTCTCGACGATCTGGCGGCAGCGCTCCTGCGCGCCCAGGTCGGTCTTGGGCATGAAGATCATGCCGACGGCGATGCGCCCCGGGCGCAACCGGTCACCGCCGCGCTCCACCACCTCCGCGAAGAAGTCCTGCGGGATCTCGATATGGATGCCGGCGCCGTCGCCCGTCTTGCCGTCGGCATCCACGGCGCCGCGGTGCCAGACCGCCTTCAGCGCGTCGATGCCGGCCTGCACCACGTCGCGGCGCGGCCTGCCATCCAGTGCCGCGACCAGCCCGACGCCGCAGGCATCATGCTCGGTCACATCGATATGCGCGGCGCCGCTCAGCAGCGCGGCGTTGCGGGTGAAGCGCTCGGCGAAGGCCGCGCCGGATTCATTCACTTCGGTCATGGCGCTTTCCCCTCTTACTCGGCCGCCAGGGCGTGGGTCACGGGACGCCCCGTCACGTATTTCTCGATCTGGTCCGCCACATCGCGCCCATCGCGGATGCCCCAGACCACCAGGGAAGCGCCGCGCACGATATCGCCGGCGGCGAAGACACCCGGCAGGTTCGTCATCATGGTGCGGCGGTCCACCCGCACCGTGCCCCAGCGGGAGACGGCCAGCGCCGGCTCGTCGAACATCGCCGGCAGGTCTTCGGGGTCGAAGCCCAGGGCCTTGATGACGAGATCGGCGGGCTCGGTGAACTCGCTGCCGGGGATGCGCTCCACCTGCTGGCGGCCGGTGGCATCCGGCAGGCCCAGATGCATCTTCACGGCGCGCACGCCCGTCACCTGGCCGGCCTCGCCAAGGAAGCCCTCGGGCGCCGAGAGCCAGGCGAAGCGCACGCCCTCCTCCTCGGCATTGGCCACCTCGCGCATCGAGCCCGGCATATTGGCCTTGTCGCGGCGGTAGAGGCAGGTGACGTCGGTGGCGCCCTGGCGGATGGCGGTGCGGACGCAGTCCATGGCGGTATCGCCGCCGCCGATCACCACCACCTTCTTGCCCGCCGCGTTCAGCGCGCCGCTGGCGAATTCCGGCACATCGTCGCCCAGCCCCTCGCGGTTGGAGGCGGTCAGGTAGTCCAGCGCCGGCACGACGCCGCCGAGATCGGCACCCGCGACGCCGATGTCACGGGCCTTGTAGACGCCGGTGGCGATCAGCACGGCGTCATGCTTCGCCCGCAACTGCTCCAGCGTGATGTCCTGGCCGACACGGCAGTTCAACACGAAGCGGATGCCGCCCTGCTCGTACTGGGCCTGCCGGCGCAGCACCACCTCCTTCTCCAGCTTGAAGTTGGGGATGCCGTAGATCATCAGCCCGCCGACGCGGTCATACCGGTCATAGACCGTGACCTTCCAGCCGCGCAGCCGCAGCCGCTCGGCCGCCGCCAGCCCCGCCGGGCCGGCGCCGATGATGCCGACGGAATGATCGACCTCCCGCGCCGGCGTCGGCGGCTTCACCCAGCCCATGTCCCAGGCGGTGTCGGTGATGTAGCGCTCCACCGCGCCGATGGTGACGCTCTCGAAGCCCTTCTCGATGACGCAGTTGCCTTCGCAGAGACGGTCCTGCGGGCAGACGCGGCCGCAGATCTCCGGGAAGGTGTTGGTGGCGGCCGCGACCTCGTAGGCTTCTTCCAGCCGCCCCTCGGCGGTCAGCTTCAGCCAGTCCGGGATGTTATTGTTCAGCGGGCAATGCACGGAGCAGAAGGGCACGCCGCACTGGCTGCAGCGGCTGGCCTGGGCGCTGGCCCGCTCAGTCGTGAAGCGGTGATAGATCTCGCCGAAATCAGTGCGTCGCTCGGCCGCGCCGCGCTTGTCCGGCGTCTGTTGGGACAGGCGCACGAATTGCAGCATGCGTTCGGCCATGGCGAAGGCTCCCGGGGGCAGGCAGAAAAATCAGTTCTGTTCAGGGTCCGGCAGGGCGGGCGGCAGGGCGAGCCAGTCCAGCGGGCGGGCTTTCACGGCCCGGCCGCAGGATAAGCACGGCTAAACAGGTGGTTCCAGCATTTTCTCGCCGTTACGTCAGGCAAGCTTACCTAAAAAACGCAATTTGCTGCGGCCGCGAAAAGTCATTTCTGCTGAACGCCTGGATATACGTCCGAACCGGACTTAGTATCCAGGGCCGGGTTCCGCCGCCCACCGCCCTTGCGGAAAGTGGCGAGATACGAAGGCACCACGGCCTCCATCGCCTTGGGCGTGATCCCCAGGTCCTGCAGCCCCGGCGCGCCGGCCGAGACCACGTTGTCCCGCCCCAACTGCGCCAGCTGGTCGGTGGTCAGCGGCCCGCCGGGCAGATGCGCCATCAGCCGCACCAGCCAGTCCGGCATGTCCACCAGCCGCTTGCGACGGCCCGTCGCATCCAGCACCAGCGCCATCAATTCGTGGAAGCTGGCCACCCGCGGCCCGCCCAGTTCATAGGTGCGGCCCTCAGCGGCATCGCTGGCCAGGGCCGCCAGCACGGCATCCGCCACATCGCCGACATAGACGGGCTGGAAGCGAGTCCTGCCGCGGATCACCGGCATGAAGGGCAGCAACTGCGCCATGGCGGCGAAGCGATTGAAGAACTGGTCGTCCGGCCCGAAGACGATGGAAGGCCGCAGGATGGTCGCGCGCGGGAAGGCCGCCCGCAGCGCAGCCTCACCCGCCGCCTTGCTGCGGGCATATTCGCTGGGGCTGTCCGGGTCGGCGCCAATGGCGGAGACATGCACCATGCGCCAGACCCCGGCGGCGGCGGCGGCCTGGCCGATCCGCCCTGGCAGCTCTCCCTGCAGCCGGCGGAAATCGCCTCGCTTCCGCTCGGCCAGGATGCCGACCAGGTTGACCACCACATCGGCCTCGGCCACCGCGCGGGCCAGGGCGGCATCCTGGTGCAGGTCGGCGGCCAGCGGCACCACCTGCCCCACCTTGCCCGCCGTCATCAGCACGCGCATCGCATCCGGGTTCCGGCCGACCACGCGCACCACATAGTCCAGCCGTGCCAGCCGCTGCACCACCTGCCGGCCGATGAAGCCGGCCCCGCCGAACACGGTGGCGAGTTTGCGCGTGACCATGATCCGAACCTCCCGATGGGTGTTGTGGGACGATATGGGCCTCCCGCATAACGCGCCAGCGCTCCCACCGCCCTTGCAACCTTTGACCCTCTCCCTCCCCCTCTCTATATGCAGGGTCACAACGTAACGTGCTTCGGGGGCGGTTCGCGCACCCGCCCACTCCGACCCGATAAGGTTTCCGATGACCCTGCCGCTGATGCCGAAGGCCACCGCCGTGTGGCTCATCGAGAAGACGTCCCTCTCCTTCGAGCAGATCGCCGACTTCGTCGGCATGCATCCGCTCGAGGTCCAGGCGATCGCCGATGGCGAGGTGGCGCAGGGTATCGTGGGCTACGACCCCGTGCAGAACGGCCAGCTGACGCGGGAGGAAATCCAGCGCTGCGAGGCCGATAAGAGCGCCCGCCTGCGCCTGCTGCCCACCGCCCTGCCGCCGGTGAAGGGGCGCGGCAAGGGCGCCCGCTACACTCCGGTCTCCAAGCGCAACGACCGCCCGGACGCCATCGCCTTCCTGCTGCGGAACTTCCCGCAACTGACCGAGGCGCAGATCAGCAAGCTGCTGGGCACCACCAAGGACACCATCGCCAAGGTGCGCGACCGCACCCACTGGAACAGCGCCAACATCAAGCCGCGCGACCCCGTGATCCTGGGCCTTTGCAGCCAGGGCGACCTGAACGCGGCCGTCATCGCCGCGGGCGGCAACCCAGCCGTCACCCCGGCCCAGCTTGAGGAAGGCGAGGACGCCCCCTCCCCCTGAGACCGGAGCCGGCACCCCCGTTTGCCGGGCATAAGAAACCCCGCGACGCCGAGAGCGTCGCGGGGCGTGAGGAAGGCGGTCAGCCCCTCAGCGTGCGGCGCGCAGCCGCTCCATCTCTTCCTTCAGGCGCAGCTTCTCGCGTTTGAGGCGCGTCAGCGTGCTGGGATCGGGTGCCGGACGAGCGCCTTCGGCGGCAATCTGCCGGTCCAGACTCGCATGGCGGTCCTGCAGGCTATTGAGGCGGGGCTGGTGCGTCATGACTACGCTGTGTCCTCCACGCTTGTGATCGGGCCCCCGGTGGGCGCCGCATCCCGGCCGCCTTTTCGGCGGTGGCTTGGGGAGCCGACGCTCCCGGGGGGCGCAGCGGCGCCGCAACCCTGCCCCGCGTCGCAACATGTGCGGCGGCGGCGACAGGCCGCTGTGCGGCCGCGCGCCCGCATGATATGGCGTCATTCTCCTCCGATGCGACTCCTAACCGCCGAGTAATGACGCCTGATGCTGGCCGACCGAGACAGCCTTCTTCGCCGTCTGCATGAGCTTCGCAGCGAGCATCGCGACCTGGACACTGTCATTGCGCGCATCGGGGACGGTCCGACGGACCAGCTCCAGCTGCAGCGGCTGAAGAAGCGTAAACTGAAATTGAAGGACGAGATCACCTGGCTGGAAAGCCGCCTCGTCCCCGATATCATCGCCTGAGACCGGTTCCGGCCACGCGCCGGGACATTCCCGCTGGACATTCCGGGCCGGGCGCGGCACAGCCGCCGCCTCGAACAACCCCTTGTCCGCAGGATGTCGCGCGTGACCGACAACATCCCCGCGCCGCTGGTCGGCATCATCATGGGCAGCCGCTCGGACTGGGAAACGATGCGCCACGCGTCGGAGACGCTGGAGAAGCTCGGCATCCCGCATGAGTGCAAGGTGGTCTCGGCCCATCGCACGCCGCAGCGCATGTATGATTATGCCCAGGGCGCGGCGCCGCGCGGGCTGCGCGTCATCATCGCCGGTGCCGGCGGGGCCGCGCATCTGCCGGGCATGACAGCTTCCCTCACGCGCCTGCCGGTGCTGGGCGTTCCGGTCGAGAGCCACGCGCTGAAGGGCATGGACAGCCTGCTCTCCATCGCCCAGATGCCGGCCGGCATTCCGGTCGGCACCCTGGCCATCGGCCGGGCCGGTGCGGTGAACGCGGCGCTGCTCGCCGCCGCCATGCTGGCCACCACCGATGCCGCCCTGGCCCTTCGGCTGGAGCGCTTCCGTGAACAGCAGAGCGAGGCCGTGGCGGAGACGCCGGAATGAGCGAGACCCGCTTTCCGCTGCCGCCCAATGCCACCATCGGCATCCTCGGCGGCGGCCAGCTCGGCCGCATGTCCGCCCTGGCGGCCGCAGAACTGGGCTACCGCTGCCATATCTACGCGCCGCAGGATGACGAGCCGGCCATGCTTGTCTCCGCCGCCCGCACGGTGGCGGGCTACGAGGACGAGGCAGCGCTGGCCGCCTTCGCCGCCGCCGTCGATGTGGTGACGCTGGAATTCGAGAACGTCCCGGTCCGCACGCTGGAGATCCTGGCCCCGCTGGTGCCCTGCCGCCCCGGGCCCAGGGCCCTGTCCGTCTGCCAGGACCGGCTGCAGGAGAAAGCCTTCCTCGAATCGGCGGGGGTGCCGGTCGCCCCCTGGGCCGTCGTGACCAGCGAACCGGAATTGCGGGAGGCCGTGGCGCGCATCGGCCTGCCGGCGGTGCTGAAGACCACCCGCCTGGGCTATGATGGCCGCGGCCAGGCCGTGCTGCGGACCCAGGAGGATCTGGCCCCGGCCTGGGAGCGGCTGTCACCCAAGCCGCTGATCCTGGAAGCCTTCGTGCCCTTCACCCAGGAGATTTCCGCCATCGCCGCGCGCGGCGCCGATGGTGCCACGGCGGTCTATGACGCGGTGGAGAACCAGCACCGTCATCATATCCTCGACCTCTCCTTCGCCCCGGCCCGCGTGCCGGAGGAGGTCGCGGCCCAGGCCCGCGCCCATGCCGCCCGCGTGGCGGAGGCGCTGGAGCTGGTGGGCGTGCTGGCGGTGGAGTTCTTCCTGCTGCCGGATGGCCGGCTGCTGGGCAATGAGATCGCCCCTCGCCCGCATAATTCCGGGCACTGGACGCAGGATGCCTGCCAGTCCAGCCAGTTCCACCAGCATATGCGCGCCGTGGCCGGCCTGCCGCTGGGCGGAACGGCGCGGCATTCGGACGCCGTGATGCGGAATCTCGTGGGCCCCGAGGGCATGGCGCGGGTGTCCGCGCTCCAGGCCCAGAGTGATGTTTCCGTGCATCTATACGGCAAGGCCTCTGCCCGGCCGGGTCGCAAAATGGGCCATGCGAACCGGCTTTTCCCCTTGGGTACACTAGGGAAAGAAGCTGTGGCGGAAGCGCTCTCGGAACTGTGATCTAAATGCCCCACTCCACCTGTGGCACCTCGGCCACAGTGAGCGGAAAACACCACAGGGTATACTGCACTGCCCCGGAATGAATGCTACCTCTTCTCCACGCCGCGCGGAATCCATTCGGATCGCTTGCGCGCTGCGAACGCCTCTGTGTGGATCGAGGAGAGAATAGATGAACTTCAAGAAGGCGCTTCTGGCAGCCACGGTCATGGCTCTGCCTCTCGCCGCGCAGGCCCAGCCGATCAACGGCGTCTATCTGGGCGCCGGCGCCGGCTACAACTACATGCAGAATGCGGACATCACGGCCAAGGGCGGTGTGTTCTCCGCCGGTCCGTCCGACACCCTCAGCAACATGAACGGCAAGTTCGATGATGGCTGGGGCGGCGTTCTGTCCATCGGTTATGGCTTCGGCAACGGCCTGCGCGCCGAGATCGAAGGCAACTACCGTGAGAACGACACGCGCAAGCTGACCAACAACGGCGTCGACCTGCCGGGCATCAGCGGCCGCGTCCGCAACTACGGCGTCATGGTCAACGCCCTGTATGACTTCAACATGAACTGGCCCGTGACGCCGTACCTCGGCGCCGGTGTCGGTTACGCCTGGACCAAGTATGACTCGGTCGGCAGCCGCTTCTTCACCCCCACGGGCCTGGGTCGCGCGGTCAGCACGAACGACACGGACGGCAACTTCGCCTACCAGGGCATCGCCGGCCTGGCCTTCCCGATCGCCGCGGTTCCCGGCCTCTCGATCACGGCCGAGTATCGCTTCTTCGCGACCCTCGACCCCGAAATGGATCTCGTGACCCGCTCGGGCAACGGCCCCGTGCGTCGCGTGAAGTTCGAGACCGAGAACTTCAACCACTCCGCCTTCATCGGCGTGCGCTACGCCTTCAACACGCCGCGTCCGGTCGCTCCGGCCCCGGTGGCGCCGGTCGCTCCGGCCGTCGCTCCGGCCCCGGCCCGCACCTACCTGGTGTTCTTCGACTGGGATCGCGCTGATCTGACGGCCCGTGCCCGCCAGATCATCGCCGAGGCCGCCCAGGCCGCCAGCCGCGTGCAGGCCACCCGGATCGAAGTGTCCGGCCACACCGACAGCTCCGGCTCGCCGCAGTACAACCAGCGCCTGTCCCAGCGCCGCGCCGACGCCGTCGCCGCCGAGCTGGTCCGCCTGGGCGTGCAGCGTTCGGAGATCACGATCCGCGCCTATGGCGAGAGCCAGCCGCTGGTCGCCACGGCCGACGGTGTGCGCGAGCCGCAGAACCGCCGCGTCGAGATCGTCCTGCGCTAATCTGGCAGCCGGGCGGTTCGCCGCCCGGCAACAGGTCGAGAGACTTTGGGAAGGGGCGCCGCGAGGCGCCCCTTTTCCGTTCGCCACGCAGGCCCGGCCAAAGATGCGGGCATGAAAAAGGGCGCCTCGCGGCGCCCTTTGATCTTGCTTGGTGGCCGGCTGGCTTAGCGGGTGACCGTCCGGGCCCGGCTGGCCTGCCGGGCCGGCGCCGCCTTGCTGGCGGGCGCAGAAGCCACGACCGTGGTGCAGGTATCCAGCGTATAGGGGATCACCACGTTGTTCTGGCTCGATACCGAGGCCAGCGTCGCCACTCCGGCCTGCTGCGGTGACATCGCCTGCGTGAACAGCGGCGCCACGTTCTGGCAGAAGAAGGAACCCTGGTCGATGCCGTCCTGGGACTGGGCATTGGCCAGATGGGTCATGAAGACATCCAGCTGCTTCTGCCCCTGGGCATTGCCATGCACGCGCTTGAAATGCGCCGTCACGGATTTGTAGACCTCGCCCAGGTCACGCTGGTAGCGCCTGACGAAGGCGTTGTACTGGTCGCTCTTGTTGCAGGCCAGCGCGGCGACCATCAACTGGCTCTGCAGGGCGCGGACCTCCATGGCGGTGCGCTCGGCCGGCTGCAGGCAGCTGTCGGCCAGCACGGGCGTGGCAACCATCGCGGCGGTCAAGCCCGCAGCCAGAACGCGAACAAACTTCATCGCGGCCGAAATCCCTCTGAGGTTGCGGGCGAAAGCGGAACTCACTCTCCCGTGCTCGCTTCTACACTACTTGCGCAGGGCTTGCGAAGGGGTCACGCGCAGCCGGAAAATTCCATGAGTGGAGTGGCTTGCAGGCACTTGCCAAGATCAGGCTTCAACTTCGCTTCGCCGGCCGCCCCTGCCAGCGCGCCAGATCCTCCAGCCGCCGGTCCAGGAAAGACAGACTCTCCTCCAACCCCGGCGCCGGCTCGCGTAGCCAATAGGCCAGGGTCGTCGTGTGGATAGCCGCCAGGGTGAGCCGGCGGCTATGGCGGGAGAAGCCGGAAGAGGTATCGCCCGCTGCCTGCCACATGGCATCGGCAGTGCGGGCGGCGCAACGCCCGGCGGCGGCGGCATTCCAGGGGAGGGCCAGCAGCGCCACGGCGCGCCGCTCGGCCTCACGCCAAGGCGTCATCCAGAGAAGCCGGGCGGCGATCAGGGCACGGATGCGCGCGGGCGTCCGCAGTGCCTCCAGCGGCCCGGCCGTCACCACCATCTCGCGGTCGGCCAGGTCGCTCCAGGCCTCGACCATCCCGACAGGGCCGCGCGGGAAGAGCCATTCGGCGGCCTCAGGCGGCTCGCCCAGGTCGGCCAGCCCGGCGCGCAGGGCGGAGACGGTCCATCCCCGCGCCGGCACATGCGGCAGCATGGCGCGCAGGGCGGCGTCACGCGCGGGGCTCCGCTCCGGCACGGCGGTCATCATGTGCCCTGCTGGCCCGCGTCGGGCTGGCCCCTGGTGGCTTGGCCGGTGCGGATGGCGGCCTCGCCGCCGGCGGCGCGGGCCAGTTCATCGGTGAAGCCGAAGAGGCTGAAATCCCGCACGCGCATCGTATAGAGCACGCCGTCCAGATGGTCGTTCTCATGCTGCATCACGCGGGCCAGCAGGCCCTCGGCCTCGCCTTCCACCGGCTCGCCATCCAGGTCCAGGCCGCGGAAGGCGACGCGCTCCGCCCGCGGCACGCTGGCGCGCAGCCCGGGGATGGAGAGGCAGCCTTCCCAACCCAGCGAATCGGGCGGGTCCAGGAGGACGATCTCGGGGTTGATCAGCGCCGCCACATCGTCGCCGTTGCGCCAGACAAAGAGGCGCAGCGGCACATGCACCTGCGGCGCTGCAAGGCCCAGGCCTCCGGCGTCCAGCATGGTCTCGGCCATGTCGAGGATCAGCCGGCGGATCTCCGGACTCGTGGGGTTCTGTACGGGTTCGGCGCGGCGAAGCAGGACCGGGTGGCCCATGCGGGCGATTTTCAGGATGGCCATGGGGCACCGATCTGGCTGGTGATGGGAAAGAGAGTCTGTCCCCAAAGAAATGGTTGCGCCAGCCATGCGGGGAAGGGCTTTTCCTTCCTGGGGTGCCCGTGCTAACACGGCGCGCTTGCACGGACCCGGCAGGAGCCGGATGCCCGTGCTGTTCGCTTTTCACTTCACCCGGCATTCATCGGCTGCCGGACCCAGGCAAAGAGGATACCGCACAGCGTGCAGGTCGTCGTTCGGGATAACAATATCGATCAGGCCCTGAAGGCCCTCAAGAAGAAGCTGCAGCGTGAAGGCGTCTTCCGTGAGATGAAGCTGCGCCGGCACTATGAGAAGCCGTCTGAGCGTCGTGCCCGTGAGGCCGCCGAAGCGGTCCGCCGCGCCCGCAAGGTTGAGCGCAAGCGCCTGGAGCGCGAGGGCTTCTGATCCCTCTCCGCCGGGCTTTGCCTCCGGCGGACTGAACTGCCGATGACCGCGGGGCGGGCCTTCATGGCCCGCTCACCGCGGTTTCGTCATGTTTGCACCTCACCCGGCCCAGCCGCTCCCTGACGGGCGGCTTCCGCCGGGTCCGGGCCAGATTCTCGCGAAATTGTTACGGAATGTAACACCGCCTATGCCGTTGCGCAGGTGGGCCTTAATGCCGTGGTGCATGAAGGCATCGCGCGCGTCGATCTCCATGCTGGCTGGCCTGATCGGCGCCAGCCTGTTCCTGCCCCCCGGCCGTCTGCTGGCTCAGAATGGGGGGCAGCAGGGCCTCCCGGTGGTGACCAGCCCCGCCTCCCGCGGCCCCATGCCGCTGGAGATCGCCGCCAATGGCAATGTGGTCGCTGAGTCCGTCGTCAACGTGCGAAGCCGTGTCGATGGCCAGATCCGGGAAGTGCATGCCCAGGAAGGCCAGCGCGTGAAGCGCGGCCAGCCGCTCTTCACCCTCGATACCCGCATGGCCGAGGCGCAGCTGGCACAGCAGGAAGCCCAGCTGGCGCGGGACCGCGCCCTGGCCGCCCGCGCCCGCGCCGACGCCACCCGCTATGCCTCCCTGCGCGGGGAGGGCTTCGCCGCCACTCAACGCTACGAGCAGGCCCAGGCCGATGCCGCCTCCGCCGATGCCAATGTGAAGGCGACCGAGGCGCTGATCGCCCAGACCCGCCTGACCATCGACTACGCCACCATCCGCGCCGAGGCCGATGGCCGCCTGGGTGCCCTGCCGGTGGATGCCGGCAACCTCGTGCGCAGCAGCGAGGGCACGGTGCTGGCCACCATCACCCAGATGGACCCGATCCAGGTGCAGTTCTCGGTGCCCGAGCGATGGCTGCCCGAGATCAGGGATGCCATGGCCTCCGGCACCCCCACCGTCACCGCCCGCGCGCCCGGCGACCACCACGGGCCGGCCGAGGGCAACCTGACCTTCGTGGACAGCCAGGTGGATACCACCTCCGGCACGGTGCAGCTCAAGGCGCGCTTCGCCAATGCCGAGAACCAGCTCTGGCCCGGCCAGTATGTGAATGTGGTGCTGGTGCCGCGGGTCGAGCCGCAGGCGCTCAGCGTGCCCGTGCAGGCCGTGCAGACCGGCAGCCAGGGCCGCTATGTCTATGTGGTGGACCATGAAGGCCGCGCGCGCCGCAAATCGGTGGAGCTGAGGCGCGTCGTCAGCGGCCGCGCCGTGCTGGAAGCCGAGATCAACGCCGGCGACAAGGTCGTGATCGAGGGCGCCCAGCTTCTGACCGATGGCGCCCGCGTTAATGAGCGGACGCCCCCCGCCAACCGGCCGCAGAGCTGAGCCCCGTCCATGCACCTCTCGGAATTCTGCATCCGCCGCCCGGTCATGACCGGGCTGCTGGCCGTGGCGGCCGTGCTGGGCGGAATCGTTGCCTATTTCCAGATGCCGGTCGCAGCCATCCCGCGCGTCGATTTCCCCGTCATCTCCGTCTCCGCCACCTTCCCCGGCGCCAGCCCGGAGACCATGGCGAATTCGGTGGCACTGCCGCTGGAGCGGGAATTCTCGACCATCGCCGGCATCGACCAGATGAGCTCGATCAGCGGCCAGGGCACCTTGCAGCTCACGCTGCAATTCGTGCTGGGCCGCAATATCGACGCGGCGGCGCTGGATGTGCAGTCGGCCCTCAGCCGCGCGCAGCGGCGCCTGCCCTCGGAGATGACGAACCCGCCCAGCTTCCGCAAATCCAACCCGGCCGACGCGCCGGTGGTGCTGCTGAACCTGCGCGGCGGCGACGTGCCGCTCTACCGGCTGAACGAGGTCGCCTCGGTCATCGTCGCCCCTGCCCTCTCCCGCATTCCCGGCGTGGCGCAGGTCCTGACCTTCGGCGAGCAGAAATACGCCGTGCGCGTGCAGCTGGACCCCGAGCGGGTGGCCGCCATGGGCTTCGGCTTCGATGAGGCGCAGCGCGCCATCGCCGCCGCCAACGGCAATACCCCCGTGGGCACGCTGGACGGTCCGCGCCAGCAGCTGACGCTGCGCGCCAACGACCAGTTGCAGGACGCCGCCGAATTCGGCCGCCTCGTCATCGGCGGCCGCCCCAATGCGCCCATCCGCGTGCAGGACGTGGCGCGGGTGGAGGACGGGGTGGAGGACAACCGCCGCGCCGCCTGGATGAATGGCACCCGCGGGCTGACGCTCGCCGTGCAGCGCCAGCCCGATGCCAATACGGTCGAGGTGGTGGATGCCGTGAAGGCCGCGCTCCCCGGCCTTGCCGCGGCCCTCCCCCCGGGCGCAGAGCTGACGGTCATGCTGGACCGCTCCGTCTCCATCCGGGATGCGGTGCATGACGTGCAGCACCACCTGATGATCGCCATCGGGCTGGTGGTGCTGGTCATCTTCCTGTTCCTGCGGAAGCTCTCGGCCACCATCATCCCGGGCGTCGCCGTGCCCATCTCGCTGGCCGGCACCTTCGGCGTCATGCACGCCATGGGCTACGGCATCGATAACATCACCATGCTCGGCCTGACGCTCGCCGTCGGCCTGGTGGTGGACGATGCCATCGTGATGCTGGAGGCCATTGTCCGGCATATGGAGGAAGGGATGAAGCCCATGGCCGCCGCCATCCGCGGCGCCAGGGAAGTCGGCTTCACCATCATCTCCATCACCCTCTCGCTGATCGCGGTCTTCCTGCCCATCCTGATGATGGGCGGCGTGGTGGGCCGTGTCTTCAACGCCTTCGCCGCCACCGTCAGCCTGGCCGTCATCTGCTCCTGCATCGTCTCCCTGACCCTGACGCCGCTGATGGCCAGCCGCCTGCCCGCCCATAGCAAGCCCGGCCGCTTCGACGCGGCGCTGGAGCGCGGCTTCCGCGCGGTGGAACGGGGCTATACTTGGCTGCTCGACCTGTCGCTGCGCTTCCGCGCCGTGGTCTGGCTGGCCTTCCTCGCCTCCATCGGGCTGTCCGTCTGGCTGGCCATCACCATCCCCAAGGGCTTCTTCCCGATCGAGGATACCGGCCTCGTCAGCGTCTCCACCGAGGGGCCGCAGGATTCCTCCTTCGACGACATGAGCGTCCGGCAGGCCCATGTGGCGGAGATCCTGCGCCGGCACCCGGCGGTGGAGATGGTGAATTCCTCGCTCGGCGTCGGCGGCGGCACCCAGGCCATCAACCAGGGCCGCATGTTCGTGCAGCTGAAGCCCCGGGCCGAGCGCCCGCCGGTGACGGAGGTGTTGCAGCAGATGCGCCGGCAGACCGCCGGCATCCCGGGCATGCGGGTCTTCATCAACCCGATCCAGAACCTGAACTTCGGCGCCCGCCAGTCCCGCACCCTCTACCAGTACACCCTGCAGGGCCTGCGGGCCGACGAGCTCTATGCCTGGGCGGAGCGCATGTCCGCCTCCCTGCGGGGCCTGCCGGAGCTGCAGGACGTGAATACCGACCTGCAACTCAACGCGCCCATCCTCTCCGTCAATGTGGACCGCGACCGCGCGGCCTCCCTGGGCGTGTCGGTGGATCAGGTGCGGCAGGCGCTCTATTCCGCCTTCGGCGCGCGGCAGATCAGCACCATCTTCGGCGCCTCGGACAGCTATTCCGTCATCCTGGAAGCCCTGCCGCGCGACCAGCAGGATGAGAGCGGGCTCTCCAAGATCTATCTCCGCAGCAGCTCGGGCCGGCTGGTGCCGCTGGCCGGCATCGCCACCATCAGCCGCACGGTCGGCCCGCTGACGGTGAACCACCAGGGCCAGCTGCCCTCCGTGACCATCGGCTTCAACACCGCCCCCGGCGTGGCGCTGGGCGGTGCCACCAATGCCATCGCGCGGATGGAACGTGAGCTGGGCCTGCCGCCGACCATCGTCTCCGGCTATGCCGGCACGGCGCAGATCTTCCAGCAGGCGCTGGCCGGCCAGGGCATGCTGCTGCTGGCGGCGGTGCTGATCGTCTATGTCGTGCTGGGGGTGCTGTACGAATCCCTGGTGCACCCGCTCACCATCCTCTCCGGCCTGCCGGCGGCGACGGTGGGCGCCCTGGCGACGCTCTGGCTCTTCGACCTCGACCTCTCCGTCATCGCCGTGATTGGCGTGCTGCTGCTGATCGGGCTGGTGAAGAAGAACGCCATCATGGTCGTGGATGTGGCGCTGGAGCGGCAGCGCGCGGGCGACGACCCGCTGACGGCCGTGCGCATGGCCAGCATCATCCGCTTCCGCCCGATCATGATGACCACCCTGGCGGCCGCCGCCGGCATCGTGCCGATCGCCGCCGGCTGGGGCACGGCGGCCGAGCTGCGGCAGCCGCTGGGCCTGGCGGTGCTGGGTGGCCTCGCCGTTTCCCAGGCACTGACGCTCTTCGTGACGCCGGTGCTCTTCCTGGCCTTCGAGGGTCTCTCCCGCCGCCTCACCCGCCGGGCCCCGGCGGATGAGGCGGTGGCGCCGGCCGAGTAGCGCCGGCCGGACGGCCGCGGCCCGGGGCGCCCTGCCGGGCGGGGTGCCTCAGATTCCGCGCCGCCGCCCGGTCACAATACCCTCGCCAGCCTCCGGCGGCAGGCGCCAGCACAGGGGGGCGGAGAGTGCCATCAGCAGCGCGCCCATCAGGAAGCCGGCGCTGAAATCGGGCATCGCCGGCGACTCCCGCCCCGCCACGGATACGCTGACCTGCACCACCGCCGCCGCCACCGCCACGCCCAGCGCGCTGGAGAGCTGCTGGGCCGTGCCATAGAAGCTGGTGGCCGCCGAAAGCTTGGGCTGCGGCACATCGGCATAGGCCAGGGTATTGGTGGTGGTGAAATGGAGGCTGCGGAACAGCCCGCCCACCAGCAGCACCACGAAGATCGCCGCCATCGGCCAGCCCGGCCGGAAGGCGGCGCAGAGCGCCACGGCCGACGCGGCCAGCAGCGCGTTCCAGATCAGCACATTGCGGAAGCCGAACCAGCGCAGCGCGGTCTGCGCCATCGGCTTCATGACGAAGGCGCCCAGCGCCGTGCCGAAGCTGACCATGCCGCTCTGCGAGGCAGAGGCGCCGAAGCCAAGCTGCAGCGAAAGCGGCACCAGGAAGGGCACCATGCCCGCGCCGATGCGGAAGAATGTGCCCGCCACGGTCGTGACATGGAAACCGGGGATGGAGAACAGCGAGAAGTCCAGCGCCGGGTTGCGCACCCGCAGGCAATGCCGCACCGCCATCACCGTCAGCACCGCACCCAGCGTCAGCATGCCGACGGGGATGCCCGGCGGCACCAGCCCGCGCCCCAGCGTCTCGAAGGCGAACATCAGGCAGGCCAGGGCGGTGCCCACCAGCGCCAGCCCCGGCACGTCCGGCGGTGGCGGCCGGATGCTCGGCAGCCGCGGGATGATGCGCCAGACCAGCACCAGTCCCAGCAACCCCACAGGCAGGTTGATCCAGAAGACCGCGCGCCAGGACACCAGGTCCGTCAGGAAGCCCCCCAGCGGCGGGCCCATCACCGGCCCCAGCAGCGCGGGCATGGACAGCCAGGTGGTGGCGGTCAGCAGCTCGTCCTTCCTCACCCGCCGCAGCAGCAGCAGCCGGCCCACCGGCACCATCATGGCGCCGCCCAGCCCCTGCAGCACCCGCGCCGCCACCATCTCCGCCAGCCCCTGCGATAATCCGCAGAGCGCGGAGGCGATGGTGAAGGTGGTGATCGCCGCCATGAAGACCTGCTTCGCGCCGAAGCGGTCGGCCATCCAGCCGCTGAGGGGGATGAAGACGGTCAGCGCCACCAGGTAGGAGGTGATGGCGACGCCCATCACCAGCGGGTCCTCCCCCAGGTCCCGCGCCATGGCCGGCAAGGCGGTGGCCACCACCGTGCTGTCCAGGTTCTGCATGAACAGCGCGCTGGCGACGATGGCCGCCACCACGCGGGCATCAGGGTTCCGCGCGGCGGGGGGCGCGGAAATCGCGGGCGGGGGAGGCTCGGTTTCCTGGGACACGGGTTACGCCTCCGTCTGGCCGGGGGCCACGGGGGGTATCCCTGCCCGTCTCATGCCTCGGCGGCGGGCATCAGGGCCAGCGCGGCGGCGGCCTCGGCCGGCGCTTCCGGCAGTTGCTCCACCATCACGATCCGGTCCGGGCAGCAGGGCGCGGCCAGGGCCTCGCGGCAGGCCGCCAGCAATATGCCTTCCTCGGCCGGCGCATCCGCCACCGGGCGGATGAAGGCCACCAGCAGCCCGGCCGGAGTGCCGACCGCCAGCGCCTCCTCGACCCCCGGCTGACGGGCCAGGAAGCGCGCCACCGCAGCGGGCGAGACCACCATGCCGTCCCGGCGGAAGGCGCCATCCGCGCGTGGCCCGGTCAGTTGGAAGGACTCGCCAGCCAGGGCGGCAGGCAGGCCGGTATCCAGGAAGCCATCGGCCGTCAGTGCCTCTCCCCCCCCGCAATAGCCGGCCAGCAGGCTGGGCGCCCGGATGGCCAGCGCCTCTCCCTCCAGCCGCAGGCTGGCGGGATGGACAGGGCGGAAGCCCGCCTCCTCGCGCAGGGCGAAAAGGCCCTGGGTCTCGGCACTGCCCCAGATCTCGCGCAGCGGCAGGCCGGGCGCCTCCACCGGGCCGGCGGCGCCGGCGAAGGTCAGGGCCGCATAGGGCCGCCGCGCCACCATCCCGCCCAGGGCCGCCAGATCAGCCGGCCCGGCCAGCAGATGCGTGGCGCCATGTGCCCGTGCCAGGGAATCGGTGGCCGTGGCACCGGCCTCTTCCTGGCAGAGCAGGCGGGCGCCGGCGGAAAGGGCGGCCAGGGCGGCGGCCAGCGCATCGGGGCTGGCGAGGGAAAGGGCGGGCAGTACGGCGGAAGCCTCATCCAGCCCCAGCGCCGTGGCCACCGCCCGGCCATGGCCGGTCACGCTGCCCTGGCGGTGCAGTGCCAGCCGCGCCTCTCCCGCCGGCAGCGCCAAGCAGACGGCCTCGGGGGTGGCCTCCACCGCCTCGCGCTCAGGCATGGCGTCCAGGCTCTTCCAGGGCAGCACCGGCAGGCCGGCCAGGGTCGCGGTGCCGCCGGCATCCAGCCCGATCACGCAGCGCAACGGCGCCCGCGCCAGCTCCAGGCCCGCGGACAGGCGCTTCGGCAACTGCCCCCCGCCATCCCAGCTGACCGCCACGGCGGCGGCGCGGGCGCGGGAGAGCAGCGTCGCCAGATCCTCCACGCCGCAGCGGGGGTCGAGCGGCACGGCGGTGGCGCCCAGCCGCGCCAGGGCCAGCAGCAGCACCATGAATTCGGGTCGGTTCGGCAGCAGCAGCGCCACCCGGTCCCCGGGCCCGATGCCCTGCCGCGCCAGGCCTTCCGCCACCCGCCGCGCCTGGGCGGCGAAGGCGGCGCGGCTCAGGGGCGGCCGGCTGAGCGAGACCAGCGCGGCGGCCTCGGGCCGCTCCGCCGCCAGGCGCTCCAGCAGGCCGGGCAGGGTGTCGGCGCTCATCGCCCGCCACCCATGGGCGCCCGTGTCATCCGCCAATGGATCTTGCCGCTGCCCTGCCGCACCTGTCGTCGCCCCCGATGGAATCCGTTGCCGCCCTGTCTCTGCCGCAGTTGCGCGCCGAGCGCCAGCCGGGCGCAGCCGCTTTTCCGCCTCCGTAGCGGCTGGACAATCCCGGCGGGGGGCGGGAACTTCACCGCGAGCGACATGATTGAGGGGTTACGCATCATGACCAGCTGGACCGACCGCGCGGGCAGCCTCTTCACCTGTGAGAAGCAGCCGGCCCAGGGCAGCAAGGGCATGGTGGTGACCAACCACCCCGTCGCCTCCGCCGCCGGGGCCGAGATGCTGCTGGCCGGCGGCAATGCCATCGACGCCGCCATCGCCGCCCTTTTCACCCTGACGGTGGTGGAGCCGATGATGGTGGGGCCGCTGGGCGGCGGCGTCGCCCATATCCGGTTGGCCGATGGTCGGCACCTCGTGCTGGACGGGCTTTCCACTGCCCCCGCCGCCGCGCGGGGGGACATGTACCGCACCGTCAGCGACACCCTGCCCGATTACCAGGAGACGGTGGGGCGCGAGAACAACCTCGGCCCGCTGGCCATGGCCGTACCCGGCGCGCTGGCCGGGTGGTGCAAGGCCCTGGCCGAGCACGGCACGATGCCCCTGGCCGATGTGCTGCGCCCGGCCATCCACGCCGCCGCCGAGGGCTTCCGCGTCACCGACTACCTCGCCGGCGCCATCGGTGACGGCGCGGCGGATCTGGCGCGCGACCCCGGCCTTGCCGCCACCTTCCTGCCGGGCGGCGACATCCCCGCCGTCGGCAGCCGGCTGCGGCAGCCGGCGCTGGCGGAATCCCTGGCGCTGATCGCGGCGGAAGGCCCCAGGGCGCTCTATGGCGGCCAGATCGGCCGGGCGCTGGCGGCGCATATGGCGGCCAGCGGCGGGCTGATCACCATGGCCGATCTGGAGGCCTTCGAGGTGATCGAGCGGCAGCCGGTGCGCGGCACCTATCGCGGCTTCGAGGTACTGGCCCCGCCGCCGCCCTCCTCCTCCGGCGTGCATATGACGCAGATGCTGAATGTGCTGGAGGGCTTCGACCTCGCCCGCATGGGCTTCGGCAGCGCCGAGACCGTCCACCTGCTGGCCGAGGCGCTGAAGCTGGCCTTCGCCGACCGCGCCGTCGCCACCGCCGACCCCGCCTTCGTGAAGGTGCCGGTGGAGAGGCTGACCTCCAAGGACTATGCCGAGGAGCGGCGCGCCCTGCTGCGGATGGATCTGGCGCAGGACTGGACGCCGGGCATCCCGCCGGCCGAATCGGCCAATACCACCCATGTCACGGTGGCGGACGCGCTGGGCAACATCGTCGCCACCACCCAGACCATCAACAGCCTCTTCGGCGCACGCTTCAGCATCCCCGGCACCGGGCTGATCGCGAACAACTATATGTTCAACTTCGACCCGCACCCGGACCGGGCGCTTTCCGTCGCGCCGGGCAAGCGGGTCTTCACCTCCATGGCGCCTTCCATCGTGCTGAAGGATGACAAGCCCGCCTTCGCGCTGGGCTTGCCGGGGGGCCTGCGGATCTTCGGCTCGGCCATGCAGGCTATCATCAACCTGATCGACCATGGCATGTCGCTACAGGAAGCGGTGGAGGCGCCACGCATCTGGACCCAGGGCCATACGCTGGAGCTGGAACCGGCGATCTCCGCCGAGGCCGAGGCGGGGCTCGCCGCGCGTGGCCATGTGGCCGTGCGGCCGAAACATATCGGCGGCGGCATGGGCGCCGTCCGCTTCCTGCCCGGCGGGATGCTGGAGGGGGCTGCCTGCTGGCGGGCGGACGGCACGCCGGTCGGCATCGCCGGTGGGCTGGCGCGTCCGGGCATCCGCTTCAACCCGGAGGTCGGGCGCCGCCGCTAGAGCGGCTTCCGTCCACCCCGGCTCACCTCAATCGCTCCAGACTTTATTCTGGCGAGAATCGCCACCCGATCAGGCCATTCCACCTGATCGGGACCTGCCCTGGGGCGCCCCCTCCCGCCGGAAACAGAAAAGGCCGCCCTTCCAGGCGGCCTTGCTCATGTCAGCAGGCTGACAAAAGCCTCAGGGGCAGTCGCAACCGTCAGTCGGGCCGGTCGCACCCCGCACGAGATGGTGGTCAATCCATTCCGAGACGAGCCGCCGTGCCTCGTTCACCGAGGCTTCCGGGTGGTGGATGCGATATAGCGCCGTGCAGGCCCGGAAGGACGAGAGGTCGTCATTCCCGGTCTCACGCAACTCACGATAGGCCGTCACCACTGCCCGTTCGCACCGGCGCGTGATGTGGCTGAAGTCGTTGCCCATCCACTCATCTCCTGCGTTGCGATAGAAATGAGAATCTTTCGCAACTCATCCCACCGGGTTTATAGGCTCATCTGAATGACCGTTCAAGTTTCGATTGGTACATGACCCGGCCATGCGCCCGGAGACAGACGGTCCGGAACAGGCCTGGCTGAGGCCGCCTCCTCCTGCTGAATCACCCGGCGGACAAGCTTCAGAGCCTGATAGCACTCGCATTCCTCGGATAGCGCCAGGGCCCTGAGCATCAGGTCCTTCGCCCCCTGGGATGCCACGGAGGCCTGATATTCCGCCTGCAGTGCCCGCGCCCGGAGCAGAGCTTCCCCGCGCTCATCCTCCGGCCCCACATAGGCGGTTTGCAGGGCCAGGTAGAACCGGCGGGACAGCGTCGTCGCCGCTTCCGGCACCATGACCTGCTTGCCGAACAGGAAGCGGGCGCGGCCCGCCAGTTCGACCCGGGTACGGCTGCGGAAGCGGATGGGGGCGCCATTGACGATCAGCAGATCGCCAGGGCGCAGCTCAAGGACGAGGGTGGTCATGCGGATTCGGGCTTTCCGGCTGCGGGGGCGGCGGGGTCTCCGTGACGAGCGGTTCAAGGAGGGGTCCGGAAGCTGCCTGGCGGGCGGGGCGGCCCATGCGCTGCCGCGGGATGCGGCCCCTCAATCTGCACAGGCGGTCATTAATGGAAGATGACAGGCTGGGGCGCCTCAGGCGCGGCGCAGCACCCAGAGCAGACCATCCACCGGCGCGCCCTTCTCCCGCCGCAGCGCCGCCTCCCGCTCCGCCAGCACGGTCAGGCCGGCGGATCCGGCCAGGGCGCGCAGTGCCGCGGGGTGATGGCGGTAGCGCAGGTCGGGGCCGAGGCTGCAAGGCGCCTTCTCCCCCTTCTCCAGGCTGAAGGCGGCAATTCCCCCGGGCACCAGGGCGTGGCCGATGGCCGCCAGCACGGGCGAGAGGTCGCCCAGGTAGTTCAGCACATCCGCCGCCACCACCAGATCCCAGGCGCCAGGCTGCCGGGGCAGGAAATCCAGCAGGTCGGCTTCGTGCAGCGCATGGTAGATGCCGCGCGCCCGCGCCTCCGCCAGCATGCGGGGGGAAAGGTCCAGCCCTTCCAGCCGTCGGGCGAAGGGCGCCACGGCCTGGCCTGAGAGCCCGGTGCCGCAACCCAGGTCCAGCACGGCGCGACTGCCATCCGCCGCCACGCCCGCCTCCAGCAGCAACTCCGCCAGCATGGCGGGGGTGCGGTAGCCGAGCCGCCCGGTCAGGTCGGCATCGAAGCGCGGCGCGTACTGGTCGAAGAGGTCGCGCACATAGCTGGCCGGGGCGCGGGCCGGCGGCGACGCGGCCCCCAGCGCGGCCAGCAGGAAGCGCGCCTGCTCCGCCAGCCGGGGATGGGCGGCGGCCCGGGCGGCATGGGTGGCGGCCTCCTCCGGCAGCCCGGCCTCGCGGCAGGCATGGGCCAGGGCCAGATGCGCCTCCCCCGACCCGGGCAGCAGCGCCACGGCCTGCCGCAGCGGCGCCAGGGCCTCGCCCACCCGCCCGGCGGTGCTCAGCACCTGGCCCAGGTTCCGCAGGCTGGTGGCATCCTGCGGCCGGGCGGCCAGGGCGGCGCGCAGCGCGGCCTCGGCTTCGGGCAGGCGCCCGGCCTCGGCCAGGGTGGCGCCCTGGGCGGCCAGGAAGACAGGCGCGCCGGGATGCAGCGCCACCGCCTGGCCGATCAGCCGCAGCGCCTCGGGCAGGTCCCCCCGCGCGCGGGCGATCTGCCCCAGCAGGTTCAGCGCATTGCCGTCACGCGGGCGCAGCGCCAGCGCCTGACGGTAGAATTGTCTGGCGCCCGCCAGATCCCCGGCCTGATGCCGGGCCAGCCCTTGCCGCAGCAGCGCGTCAGGGTCCGGCCCGGTGGTCATCGGCTCAGAACAGCCCCTCGATCCGCCCCTCGGCATCCAGGCCGATGCCTTCGGCGGCCGGGTGCCGGGGCAGCCCGGGCATGGTCATGATCTCACCCGCGATGGCCACGACGAAGCCCGCGCCGGCCGAGAGCCGCACGTCGCGCAGCGGCAGCACATGCCCCTCCGGCGCGCCCAGCAGCGTCGGGTCGGCGGAGAAGGAATACTGCGTCTTGGCGATGCAGACGGGGACATGGGCGAAGCCCGCATCCTCGAATCTCTTCAGCTTGGCGGCCACCGGCGGCGGGATGGAGACGGAGGCGGCGTGATAGATCTCCCGCGCCACCGTCTCGATCTTGCCGGCCAGCGAGACATGGCTGGGGTAGATCGGCTCGAACTCGGCGGTGCCGCCGGCGATCAGCCCCTGCACCGCCCGCGCCAGATCGGCCGCGCCTGCCGCGCCATCGGCCCAGTGGGTGCAGAGGATGGCCTCGGTGCCCAGCGCGCGCATGGCGGCCTGCACCGCCTCGACCTCGGCCTGGGTGTCGCTGGTGAATTTGTTCAGCGCCACCACCACGGGCAAGCCGAATTTCTGCATGTTCTGCACATGGCGCTTCAGATTGGCGATGCCGCGCGTCACGGCCGCGACATCCTCGGTGCCCAGTGCCGACTTGGCCACGCCGCCATGCAGCTTCAGCGCGCGCACGGTGGCCACCACCACGCAGGCGGCAGGGCGCAGCCCGGCGGCGCGGCACTTGATGTCCAGGAACTTCTCGGCGCCCAGGTCGGCGCCGAAGCCCGCTTCCGTCACCACCACATCCGCCAGCTTCAGCGCCAGCTTCGTCGCGATCACGCTGTTGCAGCCATGGGCGATATTGGCGAAAGGCCCGCCATGCACCAGGGCGGGCGAGCCCTCCAGCGTCTGCACGAGGTTGGGCGCCAGCGCGTCCCGCAGCAGCGCCGCCATGGCGCCATCCGCCTTCAGGTCATGCGCGGTGATGGCCTTACCGTCCCGCGTATGGCCGACGATGATGCGCCCCAGCCGCGCCTGCAGGTCCGCCAGATCCTTCGCCAGGCAGAAGACCGCCATGACCTCGGAGGCCACCGTGATGTCGAAGCCATCCTCGCGCGGGAAGCCGTTGGGCACGCCGCCCAGGCCCGCGGTGACGGAGCGCAGCGCGCGGTCGTTCATATCGATGGCACGGCGCCAGACGATGCGGCGGGCATCCAGCCCCAGCTCGTTGCCCCAGTAGAGGTGGTTGTCCACCATGGCCGAGAGCAGGTTGTTGGCCGAGGTGATGGCGTGGAAATCGCCGGTGAAATGGAGGTTGATCTCCTCCATCGGCAGCACCTGGGCATAGCCGCCACCCGTCGCGCCGCCCTTCACGCCGAAGCAGGGGCCGAGCGAGGGCTCGCGCAGCGCGATCATCGCCTTCGTGCCCAGGCTGTTCAGCGCATCGCCCAGGCCGACGGTGGTGGTGGTCTTGCCCTCGCCGGCGGCGGTGGGGTTGATGCCCGTCACCAGCACCAGCGCGCCATCGGGGCGGGACTGCTGCGCCCGCACGAAGTCCAGGCTGACCTTGGCCTTGTAGCGGCCATAGGGCTCCAGCGAGTCCTCGGGGATTCCGGCCTTCTCGGCGATCTCGCGGATCGGGCGCAACCGCGCCGCGCGTGCGATCTCCAGGTCGGTCGCCATGCCCTCATCCCATTCCTGCTGCCCTGCCGGATTATAGCCCGCAGGCGGCGGCGGCAAGCGGCACGGCCGCGTTTCAGCCGGGACGGGGCGGCGAGCCCAGGGCGACCCGCCGATGGGACAGTGGCGGATGCGGCGCATCCCCGGTAACGGGGGCGTCCAACAGCCGTACCGCCGCCACGCGCCAGCCTTCGGGCCCCCGGACCAGATCCAGCCCGAAGCCACCCTGCCCCTCCGCCGGCCCCCATTCCAGCGAGGTGCCGCCCCAGCCCGCCGGGCGCAGCCGCTGCAGGGGCGGCGCGGCCGGGTCGCGCCGCGGCCAGGAAGTCTCCTGCCGGGCCAGCATCACCTGCCGCAATGCGCCTGGGCGGGCCAGAGCATCGGCCATCTCGTCCGCCATTCCTGCCAGGAGCCGCTCCATCCCGCCGGCCGGAGCCCGGGCGGACAGGCCCGCGTGGTCCCGCAGCGCCAGCCGAAGCCCCTCCCGCGCCGGTGCCAGATCCAGCTGCCGCAGCAGCGCGGGCGCGTCCTGTCGCAGCACCAGGGCATAGAGGCTCATCAGCGGCCATGCAGAGCCGGCGGCGCAGCCCAGGCCAAATACGGCTGTCATTGCTATCGCCCGGAGCCAGCCACGCCGATTGGGCGCCCCGCCACTGGCGGAAGCCATGACCGCCGGAGCAGGCGGAGCCTGCCGCGCCTCATAGGCGTCCCAGACATCGTCCCAGGGGTCGCTGCCGCCTGTCATATGCATCACCTCCGCCGCCCGGCCCCAATCTCATAATATGATTGGAACCAGGTTGTAGTCTCTGTTTTGAGACTAAGCGCGGAAGCGTGAGCACATGGTTAACGGCCGCGGAAGAATCCGCCCGCCTCAGCCTGCGAACTGCGCGATCCGGTTCTCCAGCGAGCCCAGCGCGGCGGCCAGAGCTTCGTTCATGCCGGCGGCCTGGACCTCGGCCGGCAGGGTGCCATCGGCGGATGGCGCAGGCAGCGGCGCCGTTCCGGTGACGGCGAACTGCCGCAGCACCTGGGTATCGCCGTCCCGGTCGCGGATCAGCACGGCGGAAAGCCCGGCCCGCGCCTGCCGCTTGGGGATGTCCGCCACCAGCGTGGTCAGCTCGCATTCCAGGATGTAGTCGGCGCGCGCGCGGCTGCCCGGCGCCACCACGGCGCTGAACAGGCCGGATGCCGAGAGCCAGCGACGCAGGGCCTCCTCCGCCAGCTCGGCCGGGGGCGCGACCCATTCGGCGTAGAAGTCCACGTTCTCGGTGCCATCGGGGCGGACACTGCGCAGCCCGCGCGTCTCCATCCCCGGCCCCGCGCGCATCAGCCGCAACAGCAGCACCCGCCGGCCGGGCCCGCGGCGCGCGCCCGGCCGCCGCGCGTCCAGCGGGAAGCGCTGCACCTCCACATAGGGGCGTTCGAGGACGCTGCCGCAGGCGGCCAGTGCGACGGTCATCGGGAGTGCCAGCAGCAAGGCGCGTCGTTTCATCATCCTGGGCCTTATCGGTTAGGCGGCGGCGGTGCGCCGAAAATGGCCTGGCCGGGCGCCCGGCGCAGCAACTCGGTCGCATCGCGCAGGTTGCTGGCCACCGCCCGCAGGTCGCGCAGGATGGGCGCCAGATCGGCATTGGTGTCCTGCGTCACGCTCCGCGCGGCGCGGGCAGTGCGCTCCAGGCTCTCGATGGCGGCGGGCAGCCTGGAGACCGCCACACGCATCCCCTCGGCGGCAGAGGCGATGCTGGCCAGGGTCCGCCTGGTCTCCGGGCCGCTGGTCAGGTTGTTCAGGTTCGTGGCGACGCTGTGCAGCTCCGTCAGCGTGCCGCCGATGTCGGAACCCGCCACCGCCTGGCGCAGCACCGCCATGGTCTCGGCCGCCTCGCGCAGGGTGCGGGTCAGGTCGCCGTCGCCCGTGACCTGCCCGTTCAGCGCCCCGGTGAGCCCGGCGATGTTGTTCATGATCTCCTCCAGCGGCGCATCCTGGATCCGCGCGAGCACCGCTTCCGCCGCGTTCTGCACCTGGACCACGGTGGAGGGCACTGAGGGGATCACGGGATATTCCGGCCTCCAGGGCACATCGCGCGGCGGGTAGCGGGCGGGGTCGACGAAATCCAGCTCCATATAGGCCACGCCGGTCAGTCCCTGGCTGGCCAGGCGGGCCCGCAGCCCGTTCTGCACCGCGCGCTCCGTCGCTTCCACATTCGGCATGGTGGCGCGCTTGGGGTCGATCGCCATGCGGACCAGCACCAGCTGGAAGGCGGCTGCCGCCTGCTGGCGGCTGTCCGGCCGGTATGCGGCATTGACCAGCCCGACCTCCGTCACTTGGCCGATCTGCACGCCGCGGTAGCGCACGGGCGCGCCGACCTCCAGCCCGGTGACGCTCTCGCCCAGGTAGGTCTCGAAGATCTCGGCGGATTTGCCGACGCGCCCGGCCGTCAGGAACAGGAGGAAGCCCACTCCCAGCACGATGCCGGCCAGCAGCAGCATGCCGACACGGACATAGAGCTTGCGGGATTTCGCCATGGCCTAGATCGCCTCCCGGCGGAAGAAAGCGCGCACGGTCGGGTGCGCCGCGTGGTCGCGCAATTCGCGCGGGTCGCCTTCGGCGATGATGCCTTTGGCCTGCTTGTCCAGCATGATGCAACGGTCGCCGATGGCCAGGATGCTCTGCAGCTCATGCGTCACCACCACGAAGGTGGTGCCGAGGTCGCGGGCCAGATCCTTGATGAGCTGGTCCAGCCCCGCCGAGGTGATGGGGTCGAGGCCCGCGCTCGGTTCGTCCAGGAAGAGCACCGGCGGGTCCAGCGCCATGGCGCGCGCGATGCCGGCGCGCTTCGCCATGCCGCCGGAGATCTCGGCCGGCAGCCGGTCGGCGGCGTCGGAGAGGCCGACGAGGCCGAGCTTCACCCGCGCCACCTCCTCCCGCCCGCGCGGGGGCAGGCGCGTATGCTCCTCCAGCGGCAGCATGACATTCTCCAGCAGCGTCATGCTGCCGAAGAGCGCGCCTGACTGCCACATGACGCCCAGCTTCGCCAGCAGCTCGCGGCGTTCGTCGCCGCTGGCGTGATGCAGGTCCTGGCCGAGGATGCGGCTCTCCCCCGCCGTCGGGTTGTAGAGGCCGATCAGCATCTTCAGCAGGGTGGACTTGCCGCAGCCCGAGCCGCCGAGGATCACGAAGACCTCGCCCCGCTCCACCTGGAAGCTGACGTCGCGGAAGAGGGTATTGGCGCCGAAGGCCATGGCGACGCCACGCGCCTCCACCACCGGGTCCGTTACCTCGCGCGGGTGCACGTCGGGCGCATCCCGCCCCGCCGGCGGGGCGACGCCGGGCGTCTCGGCTCCCGTGGGACGGGTTGCGGCATCGGGGCGTTCCGGGCTGCCGGGGCGCGGGCCGGCGGTGCGGTTGCCGGCATCCGGCTCGCCGGGCCTGGAGGGAACCATGCGGGAAGCCGTCATCACCAGCCCAACCGATAGAACATCACGGCGAAGAAGCCATCCAGCACCACGGTGGCGACGATGCCGCCCACCACCGCGGCCGTGGCGGCGTCGCCCACCGCGCGCGGCCCGCGTCCGGCGGAGAGGCCGGCACGGCAGCCGATGCCGGCGATGACCACGCCGAAGACCATGGCCTTGAACAGCCCGCCCGCCAGCCCGCCCAGCGTCAGCCATTGCTGCAGCTGGTTGATCACCAGCGTCGCCGGGAAGCCCAGCGTGCCCATCACGATCCCCATGCCGATGAGGCCGGAGAGGTTCATCAGCAGCGCCAGCACGGGCATCACCAGCATGGCCGCCAGCAGGCGCGGCAGCACCAGCATGGCCACCGGCTCCACACCCATGATGCGCAGCGCGTCCACCTCCTCGTTCACCGTCATGGTGCCGAGTTCGGCGGCATAGGCGGAGCCGGTGCGGCCGGAGAGGATGATGGCGGCGATCAGCGGGCCCAGTTCGCGGATCATGGAGATGCCGACCAGGGCGGGGATGAAGATCTCCGCGCCGAACATCCGCATGGGGATGGAGGACTGGAAGGCCAGGATGACGCCGATCAGCATGCCCAGCAGGATGGCCAGCGGAAAGGCGCGCAGCCCCGCCTCGTCCAGATGCCGCAACAGGTCGGCCAGCCGCAGCTGGCCCGGGTGGCGCAGCACGGAGAGGCCGAGCACCACCGCCTCTCCCATGAAGCCGATGCCCTCGGCCGCCGCCTTTACCCGGCCCACGCCCCAGGCACCGAGGGCGGCGACGAAGGGCAGGCCCCTGCCCGGCGGCTGCGGGCGCGGCGCCTCCAGCGCCACGCGGGCGCGCTCCAGCACGGCGGCGATGCCGGAACCCGCGCCTTCCAGCCGCGCTTCGCGGCCACCGGCCGCCAGCACCAGGGCGGCGCCGCTGGTATCCAGGGCAGAAACCCCGGAAAGGTCCACCACCGCCGCGCCACGCCCGGCGCGGAGCACCGGATCCCAGAGCCGGCCGATCCGCTCGGTGGTCAGCGCGCCGCGCAGGGCGAGCCTGTCGCCCTCCCGCGCGAAACCCGGTTCCTGGGCCTCATCCCGCATGATCGGTTCCACTCACTCCGGCCGCCCCGCCCCGCCCCCGCATCGCGCGGGCCGCATGGGCGGCGGCGGCCTCTCCCGTTTCCCAGGCACCGCCCAGCGTGGCGGCCAGCCCGGTATGACAGGCCTCCCCCGCGAAGCAGAGCCGCCCGCCCGCCAGGGGTTCCGCCAGGATGGCGCGGGCGGCGGCGCGCCCCGGCAAGGCGTGGCTATAGGCGCCGCGCGAAAAGGGGTCACGCCCCCAGTCGCTGACCAGTCCTCCGTCCCGCCGCAGCGCCTGGGTGGCGCGGGCGCCGAAATTGCGGCGCAGTTCCTCGAAGGCGAAGTCGATGGTGGCCTCGGGCCCGGCGTCCGCCAGTGCCCAGGCATGCGGTCCGCCGACGAAGCCCATCAGGTGGTCATGGCCAAAGGGCCAGGCAATGGCGGTCAGCGCTGCCTCATCCTGCCGCGCCACCCGGCGCTCGATGCCAGTGAAGGGCGCCAGGCCCAGCCGGTCCTGCCCCGCTGCGCGCAGCCCGATCTTGGTCAGCAGGCCCAGCGGCAGGTCGTGGATGGCCTGCGCCGTCCGGTCGGGCAGGTCCGGGTTGAACTGGATGGCCCCGGCGGCGAGCACGGAGGTTGGCACCGTCACGATGGCGGCGGTGGCTTCCAGCCGGCCGAAATCCCCTTCCGCGATCACGCGGGGGCCGGACCAGTCCAGCCGCCTCACCACCGCGCCATAGGCGATGGGCAGGCCCTCTGCGAGGCGCCTCATCAGGCTGCCCGCACCCTCAGGCAGAAGCAGGTCGGGCGGCTCCAGCAGCGTGTCGAGCCAGTCCGCCGCATCCATGGCCGACATGGGGGCAGCGCAGATCACCGGGCCTTCCCAGTGCAGGATGGTGGCGTCCCAGTGGCCGGCGCCGAAGCCGGCGCGGACGGCCAGCGCGGCGGCGCTCTCCCCGGGACGGCGGGGCATGGCCGCCAGCTTCGCGTGGAAGCCTTCCCAGGCGGCGTCGTATTCGGCCATGGCCGCCGCATCCACCAGCTGGCCATTTTCGAAACAGACGGATTGCCGTGCGCTGCCATGGTCGAAAGGCGCCATGCCCATTTGTTCGGCCAGGCCGCGCAGCGGGTTCCGGCCGGCGGCATGAAGCCAGGTGGCGCCGAGGTCGAAGGGCGCGCCGAGCGTCACGCTGTCGGTGGCCGCGCGCCCGCCCGCCCGCTCCCGCGCCTCCAGCACCTGGCAGGTCAGCCCGGCCTGTCGCAGCGCGCGGGCGGCAGCGATGCCGGCCGCGCCGGCGCCGACCACCAGCACATCCACAGCAGCCATGCTCAGCGCCGTGCCCGGTCCAGCCCCGCCTGGCCACGCCCCAGGGCGATGGCATCGCCCACCGCGTTCGGCACCACCCGCTTGCCCACCGGGAAGAGCGAGGCCGCCGCCAGCTTCAGATGCGCCCAGGCGAAGGGCAGGCCGATGATGGTGATGGCCGTGCTCGCCGCCAGGGTCAGATGCGCGATGCAGAGCCAGATGCCGGCCAGCAGGAACCAGAGGATATTGGCCAGCCAGCCCAGCGGGCCGGTGCCCAGCGTGCCGCGGCCGGTCAGTTCCTCGGTGGTCACGAGGGTATAGCCGAAGGGCGTGAAGCTGTAGCGGGCCATCATCAGGCAGGCCCGGGCCCAGGGCAGGCCGATGATCGTCAGTGCCATCAGGACAGCCGCCACCAGCCACATCAGCGCCGGGATGAATCCCAGGCCGGGAATGTTCCAGAGGATGTTCAGCAGGAGGGCCATCGGGGCTCCGTAGGGGTCAGGGCCGGAAAGGTGGGCCAGGAAGAAGAATGCGCGGCCGGCGCGGGCGGTTGCTGGGGGGTTCCGGCTCAGGGCCGGTGGATGTCGTACACCTGGATGCCGCTGCCTGGTGGGGGCATGGCCAGCCAGTGGCCGCGGCGCAAGGTGGCACGGGTATCCTCCAGCCCGGCATGCCAGTGCTCCCGCATCGCGCCGGAGGAGAATTCATAGTCCTTGGCCTGCCCCTCATGGGCCTGCTGGCGATAGATCAGGTGCAGGATCACCACCTCCGGCAGCCGTTCCAGCCGGCGTTTCAGGGCACGCTGCCCGTCATCCAGCCGGTCCTCCGGCACCAGGGCCAGGGCACGCCGCAATTCCAGTTCCAGCGCGCGCAGGCGGCGATAGGCATTGGTCACCATGCGCGTGCGGCTGCTGTACTGGATGTCCTTCTGCCGCGCCAGCACCGCCGGCATGCTGCGCGGCACCGGGCCGCGGGCGCTGAAGAGGTCCACCTGGAAAGCCAGGGTGTTCCGGTCCTCCAGGTTCTCCAGCAGATGCGCCAGCGGCGTATTGGAGACGAGGCCCCCGTCCCAGTAGCTCTCCCCATCCACCCGGATCATCGGCAGTGCCGGCGGCAGGGCGCCGGAGG
The DNA here is from genome assembly GCF_017654485.1 of Roseomonas marmotae. Classification (NCBI taxonomy): domain Bacteria; kingdom Pseudomonadati; phylum Pseudomonadota; class Alphaproteobacteria; order Acetobacterales; family Roseomonadaceae; genus Roseomonas; species Roseomonas marmotae. The sequence continues at coordinate 3,500,542 of NZ_CP061091.1, forward strand.
CCATGATGTGGTCCTCCGTCAGCCGCATCCGGGCATTGTCGAAATAGGCGAAGTTGCCGCTGCCGACATTCACGGCGCCGACCGAGAGGCGGATGCCGCCATCGTTCAGCCGCCCGAAATCCACCAGCCGGCGCAGCGTCTGCCGCAGCGGCGCGCTGTCGTAGAAGGCGGTCGCCGTCCTCATGCCGGAGACGGAGAGCCAGGGGCTGGGCACATTCGGCGTGAAGAAGCCGGGCTGGCCCTGCAGCATCGTCAGCGCCGCCGAGGCCTCGTGCTGCCATTGCCGCAGCCAGTCGCCGCTATCCAGCACCTCCGGCAGGTCCAGCCCGAAGGGCCAGAGCCGCTCCGTGGTCACGGTATCCCAGAACTCGCGCAGCGCCGCGAGCCGCCGCTCCGGCGGATTGCCGGCGATCAGCGCGCCGTTGACGGCGCCGATGGACACCCCGGCGAGCCAGTCCAGCCCGATCCCGGCCTCCTCCAGCGCCTCATAGACCCCCGCCTGGAACGCCCCCAGCGCGCCGCCACCCTGCAGCACCAGCGCCACCCGGCGGGAGCCGCCCGGGCACCACGACTTCCCGGCCGGGCCGGTGGCGTGCGGGTCCTGGGGGTGAGGATGGTCCATGGCATCGGTCCTGCGGCGACGAAGGGCAAGGCGAAATGGCAAGGCCAGAGATTGGGTGCCGGGCGCCTGATTGCCAGGGCCGCCGGGGCATGCCTACCCCTCTCCGGAATGGTTCGGGTGTGCACCGGGCCGGCTTTACCGCTAGGCTGCCTTCAGGAACAGGACGGTTGCCACAGGCGGCACCCGTGGCAGGACTGCAGGACAGGTGAATGCGGGACGTTTCGGGGCAGCTTCAGCAGGGCATCCGCTGGCATTTGCGGCAGTCGACCGAGGAACAGCACGCGGGCGTGGACATGCTGGGCAGCCGCTTCCCGCTGGAGACGCCGGCGGGCTACCGGCGCTTCCTCCGCGCCCATGCCCGCGCCCTGCCCGCGCTGGAACAGGCGCTGGAGGAGGCCGGGATCGCCGGGCTGCTGCCCGACTGGCCCCGGCGTTCCCGCCGTGCCGCCCTGGCGGCCGACCTGGCCGCGCTGGGCGTCGAGCCGCCGCCCCCCCTGCCCTTCGGGCCGCCGGCCAGCGCCGCCGCCGCCCTGGGCGCCGCCTATGTGCTGGAGGGGTCGCGCTTCGGCAATGGCATGCTGCTGCGGCAGGTCAACAAGGCGGCCGGCCCTTCAAAACCGGCCGCCACAGCCTATCTCGGACATCAGGTGGCGGGAGAGGGCAATGCCTGGCTCGCCTTCCTGGTGCGGCTGGAGGACCGGCTCGCCGATCCGGCACTGTGGCCCCAGGCCACCGAGGGCGCCCGCGACGCCTTCCGGTGCTTCCACGCCGCCCTGGCCGCCGAACAGGCGGAGGACACCCCGCTTCATGCGTGACCCTGCTCCGCCACCGCCGATACAGGCCCCCCCGGTCGAGATCGACCTGACCAATTGCGATCGTGAGCCGATCCATCTGCTGGGCGCCATCCAGCCCAATGGCTTCCTGATCGCCACCTCCTCGGAATGGCAGATCCGCCGGGTCTCGGCCAATGTGGAGGAGTTCCTGGAGGAGCCGCCCGAGGCGCTGCTGGGACGGCCGCTCTCCGAGGTCTTTAGCTGGGAGGCGCTGCACGAGATCGGCGGGCGGCTGCACATGCTGCGCGGCCCGGATGCGCTGGAGCGGCTTTTCGGCGTGGCGCTGCGCGATGGCGGGGCGCCCTATGACCTCGCCGTGCACATGGTGGACGAGCAGATCGTCATCGAGGCCGAGCCCTCGGATCTCGAGGACGGGCTGGAGGCCAGCACCACCGTCCGCAGCATGATCGCCCGCCTGCAGCAGGCCGACGGGATGGAGGGCCTCTGCCGGGAGGCGGTGCGCCAGATCCGCGGCCTGACCGGCTTCGCCCGCGTCATGCTCTACCGCTTCCATCACGATGGCGGCGGCGAGGTGGTCGCGGAATCCGCCGCCAGCTTCCTGGAGGCCTTCATGGGCCTGCGCTTCCCGGCCTCGGACATCCCGAAGCAGGCGCGCCAGCTCTACGAGCGCAACTGGCTGCGGCTGATCAGCGACGCCGATGCCGCCCCCGTGCCCATCCTGCCGGCGCGGGACGCCGATGGGCAGGTGCTGGACCTCTCGCTGAGCGTGCTCCGCAGCGTCTCCCCCATCCATATCGAGTACCTGAAGAACATGGGGGTCGCCGCCTCCATGTCGATCTCGGTGCTCCGCAAGGGCAAGCTCTGGGGGCTGATCGCCTGCCACAACCCCGAGCCGCTGCGTATCCCCTTCGAGCGCCGCACCGCCGCCGAGCTTTTCTCCCAGATCTTCTCCCTGCAGCTGGAGAGCCGGGAGCGGGAGATCGAGCTGGCGCGGGAGGCGGCGGCCAACAAGGTGCACAACCGGCTCATGGCCTCTCTGGGCGCCATGCGCCCGGGCAGCCGGAGCCTGACCGATTTCCTGGACATCCTGTCCGAGGTGCTGCCCTGCGACGGCATCGGCCTGTGGAGCGCCAGCGGCACGGCGCTGCATGGCCATACGCCCACGGCCGAGGAATTCGCCGCCCTGATCGGCTTCCTCAACCGTTCGGCCTCGGGCACCATCTTCTCCACCCACCATCTGGGCAAGCTGCATGAGCCCGCGCGCGACTATGCCGACCGCGCCGCGGGGCTGCTGGCCCTCCCCCTCTCCCGTGCCCCGCGCGACTATCTCGTCTTCTTCCGCCGGCAGGTGGCGCATGCGGTGACCTGGGCGGGCAACCCTAACAAGCCCGTCAGCCTCGGCCCCAACGGCATCCGCCTGACCCCGCGCAAGAGCTTCGCCGCCTGGCGGGAGACGGTGGAGGGCCGCAGCGAGGCCTGGACCGAGAGCGACTTGCAGATGGCCGAGCGGCTGCGGATCTCGCTGCTCGAGGTGGTGCTGCAGCTCTCCGACATGGCGGAGCAGGAGAGGCGCGTGGCGCAGGAGCGGCAGGAGATCCTGATCGCCGAGCTGAACCACCGTGTGCGGAACATCCTCAGCCTGATCCGCGGGCTGGTGAAGCAGAGCCAGGGCAATGCCGCCACGGTCGAGGAATTCGCCAAGCTGGTCGGCGGCCGCATCCAGGCCCTGGCCCGGGCGCATGACCAGATCACCGCCGATAAGTGGCAGCCGGCGCCGCTGGCCGACCTCGTGATGGCCGAGGCCGCCGCCTATCTGGAACACAAGGCCGACCGCGTCCTCCTCTCCGGCCCGCCGGTGCTGCTGGACCCGCAGGCGCATACGACCATGGCCCTCGTCATCCATGAGATGATGACCAATGCCGCCAAATACGGCGCGCTCTGCGACCGCCACGGCCTTGTCCGCATCACTTGGCAGCGGCTGCCCGAGGGTGCGCTGGAGATCCTCTGGACGGAAGAGGGCGGCCCCCCGGTGCAGCCACCGAGCCGCAAGGGCTTCGGCACCACCATCATCGAGCGCGCGGTGCCGCACGACCTGAAGGGCGAGGCCGAGCTGCGCTATACGCTGGGCGGCATGCAGGGCCGCTTCGTGCTGCCTGCCGCCTATGTGCATGACGCCGTCCCCCGCCCGGCCGAGGAGAGCCCCCAGCCTCTCCGCGAGGTGGAGGAGGAGAATGTCTCGCTGGCGCTGAACATCATGCTGGTCGAGGACAACCTGCTGATCGCCATGGATGCGGAGGATCAGCTCCGCCGCCTCGGCGCGGCCTCGGTGGAGGTGGCCTCCAACGTGCAGGCGGCCCTGCAGATCATCTCCCGCTCGCCGCCGGATATCGCGCTGCTGGACATGAACCTCGGGCGGGAGAACAGCTTCCCCGTCGCGGATGCGCTGACAGCGCGCGGCATCCCCTTCGTCTTCGCCACCGGCTATGGCGAGGCCAGCGCCTTCCCCGAACGATTCCGCGACGCGGCGGTCATCAAGAAACCCTATACCCAGAACGACATCCGGGCGGCGCTGCTGCGGCGGCTGGCCTGAGGCGGGCCGGGGAGGCTAACGAAACCATCCCTCGGAACATTCCGCCCGCGAAGTCACGGTCCGCGTTGGCGGCGCGGCCCTACCTTCCTATATGGTGGACAAATGATGACACGCCGGAGAGAATCGATGCGACGTTCCGCCAGGTTCCTGGCCGCACTGGCCATGCTCGCGCTTGTGTTTGGACCCGCCCTGGCAGAGGCGCGGCCGGGTGGCGGCTTCAGTTCGGGTAGCCGCGGCTCGCGGAGCTTCAGCCCGCCCCCCGCCACACGCACCATCCCCAATACCACCCCGCGGCCCTTCGACCGCAGCGCCACCCCGCCGACGCGCCCCGCCGCCCCGGCGACGCCAGGCGCCGCCGCGCCGGCCCGTGGAGGCATGTTCGGTGGCGGCTTCATGGCCGGCATGATGGGCGGCCTGATCGGCGTCGGCCTCGGCGGGCTGCTGTTCGGCAATGGGCTGTTCGGTGGCATCAGCGGCTTCGCTGGCATCCTGGGCCTGCTGCTGCAGGTGGCGCTGATCGTCTTCGCGGTTCGCTTCGTGATGAAGCTGATCCGCAACCGCCAGCAGCCCGCCATGGCCGGCGGCCCGCGCCCGCAGGCCGCCGCTGGTGGTCCTGCCCCGGCCGGCTCCTACGCCCGGCAGATGCAGGACGGCCGCCCCATGGGTGGCATGGGCGCCGGCGGTGCCCCCGCCGGAGTGCCGGTGCAGGTCGGGCCGGCCGATTTCCAGGCCTTCGAGCGGCTGCTGCGCGACATCAACATCGCCTGGACGCGGCGTGACGAGCCCGCCCTGGCCAGCCTCGCGACGGCCGAGATGGCCAGCTACTTCCGCAGCGACCTGCGCGATCTGGCCGCCCGCAACTGGCAGAACGAGACCCGCGACGTGAAGCTGGAGCAGGGTGACCTGTCCGAGGCCTGGCGCGAGGGCAATGCCGAATACGCCACTGTCGCCATGCGCTTCAGCCTGGTGGATGTGACGCGCGACATGAGCAACGGCGCGGTGGTGGAGGGCGACCCCGAAAGCCGCAAGACGGTGTCCGAGCTCTGGACCTTCGTGCGCCAGAACGGCGGCGCCTGGCGGCTCTCGGCCATCCAGCAGCCCGGCTGAAGCCAGGCACAGAGCTAAAGAAAAAGGGACATGGGCCGCCGCCCATGTCCCTTTTTCGTGCGCGGGTGATTCCGGGATGGGACGGCCCGGCGGCATCGTCTATGCAGAAGGCTACTTCCTGCGCCCTGAGAGACTGCCAATGTCCGGCTTTTCGGCCCATGACGAATACGAGTTTGGAGATGGCCACTCCGCCGGCCGTCGCTGGGCGGCGATGGCGCTGCGGGCCCTGGCCATCGTCTTCTGGGGCCTCGTTACCTTCGCCCTGACCTTTGCCGAGCTGGTGGCCGAGGTGGTGGCGCCGCTGCTGCTGATGCTGGGAGGTCTCTGGTGGGCGCTGACGCAGATCATCACCGCCCTGCCCGTGCCCCCGGAGATCCAGCCGATGCTGCGATCCTTCCCCACCCAGCTGGTCGCCGCCGGGCATGTGCTGACGCCGACGGGGCTGATCGTGCAGGGGCTGTGGCTGCTGGCGGTGGTTGCCGCCTGCCGGACCCTGAACGGGATCATCGCCAAGCAGACCTGAGCTCCTTGGACCGGCTGACGCCCTTGCGGCTCTGCGTGCTGATCAATGCGGGGGGCGGTTCGGTGCTGGCCCAGGACCCGCAGCCGGCGCTGCGCGAGAGCTTCGCGCGGCACGGGCTGGAGGCCCATATCCAGATGCTGCCCGGCTCCGAGCTGGAGCAGGCGGCCCGCGCCGCCCTGGAAGAAACCGGCCCCGGCCGCCGCTACGATGCCGTGGTGGCCGGTGGCGGGGACGGCACCATCGGGCTGGTGGCGGGGATCATGGCCGGCACGGGCCGCGCCTTCGGCGTGCTGCCCCTGGGCACACTGAACCATTTCGCCAGGGATCTCGGCCTGCCGACGGATATCGACGGCGCGGTGCAGGTCATCGCGGCGCGGCAGCTTCAATCTGTGGATGTGGCGGAGGTGAACGGGCGGGTCTTCGTCAACAACTCCTCCATCGGCCTCTACCCCACCATGGTGGTCGAACGCGACCGCCAGCGCCGCCGCGCCGGCTGGGGCAAATGGCCGGCCATGGCCCTGGCCTTCTGCAAGGTTGTGCTGCGCTATCCGCTGCGGCGGGTGCGGGTGCGGGCCAATGGCTGGAACCGGCGCTTCCGCACGCCGCTGATCTTCATCGGCAACAATGCCTATGAGATCAGCCTGCCCCATCCGGGCCGGCGCGCCCTGCTGAATGGCGGGCAACTCAGCCTCTTCATCCTGCGCAGCCGCCGCCCCTGGGGGCTGGCGAGGCTCGCGCTAAGGGCCATAACGGGTCAGCTCAGGCTGGAGCGGGATTTCGAGAGCCACATGGTGACGGAGGCCGAGATCACTTCGCGCTCCGCCTGGATGCGGGTCTCGGTGGATGGGGAGGTGGCGCCGATGCGCCCGCCCCTGCTCTATCGCATCCGCCCCGGCGCCCTGCGCGTCTTCGCGCCGCTGCGGGAGCGGGTGGGAGAGGACATCAAAAGCATCTGATCCGCCCGGCCATGGCAGCAGAGAGCAGGCCTTCCGGCGACGGACCCCCGGGGGCGTTCCAGCCAGCGGAGGCCTCCGGATGGAGGACCGGCGCTGGCCGGAAGGACGCCGGCCGTCAGCGATACTGCCAGTCGTTATCCGTCTCCGGCATCTCAGCCACCACATCGGTCAGCACGATGGAGACAAGCTGGTCCGCCGTGGTGCCCATCGCCGTCGCCTTTTCCTCCAGGCTCTCGGCGATCTCGTCAGGAAGCTCGATCTTCAGTTCCGTCATGATTCCACCCGCTTCATTCCACGCACCCGGTCAAAACGCATCCCGCCCCCCCAGGATGCCGGGCCGGCAGCAAAAATTCACGTAAAAAGAATAACTTACCCCGAAGAAAGTCGATCCGCTGAAGGACCTCCATGGCCTCAGGCTGCCGGCATGCCCGCCGGGCGCGGCCCGCCGGCCATCCAGTCCAGCAGTTCCACCGTATGCACCGCCGGCATCCCATCCTCGCCGCCCAGCTGGGTCAGGCAGCCGATATTGCCGCTGGCCACCATCGACGCGCCGGTGCGGCGCAGATTCTCCAGCTTGCGCTCCCGCAGCTGGCCGGCGATGGCGGGCTGCATCAGGTTGTAAGTGCCGGCGCTGCCGCAGCAGAGATGCGCCTCCGCCGGCTCCCGCAGCGTGAAGCCGGCGCGGGCCAGCAGCTGCTTCGGCGCGGCGGTGATCTTCTGGCCATGCTGCAGGCTGCAGGCGGCGTGATAGGCCACCTCCAGCCCCGGCGCCGGGCGGCTGGGCTGGTAGCCGAATTCCAGCAGGACCTCGGAGATATCCCTGGCCCTGGCGGAGACGACGGCCGCCTTTTCCGCCAGTTCCGGCGCCTCCGTACGGAACATGAAGCCGTAGTCCTTGACGGTGGTGCCGCAGCCCGAGGCGTTGATGACGATGGCATCCAGCCCCTCGCCCTCGATCTCCCGCGTCCAGGCCTCGATATTGGCGCGGGCCAGCGCCATGGCGGGGTCGTGCTGGCCCATGTGGTGGTTCAGCGCGCCGCAGCAGCCCTGCTCCGCCGTCACCACCACCTCGATTCCCATGCGGGTCAGCAGGCGGATGGTGGCGGCATTGATGGAAGGCGCCAGGACCTTCTGCGCACAGCCCGTCAGCAGCGCCACGCGGCCGCGCCGGGTCCCTTCGGCGGGGTGGATCTGCGGGCGCGGGGTCCCGGCGGCCGGTGGCAGGCTGGTGGGGGCCAGGGCGAGCATGGCCCGCAGGCGCTGCGCCGTCATGGAGGCGCCGGGGATCAGCCCGCGCAGCGGCCGCGCCAGCGAGGCGCCCCGGAGCGCCAGCCGGAAGCGGCCGGGATAGGGCAGCAGCATGCCCAGCGCCCGGCGCAGCATCCGCTCCGGCCAGGGGCGGGTATAGGTCTGCTCGATATAGGTCCGGGCATGGTCGACCAGGTGCATGTAGTGCACGCCCGAGGGGCAGGTCGTCATGCAGGAAAGGCAGGAGAGGCAGCGGTCCACATGCTTCACCACCTCGGGGGTGGCGGGCTTGCCGCCTTCCAGCATGTCCTTGATCAGGTAGATGCGGCCGCGCGGGCTGTCCAGCTCATCGCCCAGCAGCACGAAGGTCGGGCAGGTGGCGGTGCAGAAGCCGCAATGGACGCAGCTCCGCAGGATGGCATTGGACTCCCGCGTATCCGGGTCCCTGAGCTGCTCGGGGCTGAAGCTGGTCTGCATCCTCTGGCGTCTCCTCTGCCCGATAGCCTGAGGGCCCGCGTGGCGCCGCGCAAGTCCGGGCACATGCCCCGGCGCCGCCACGATCCCGCCCCACCAGGGCCGCGGGAGGCCCGCAACCTCCGCCCTCGCCGCAGCCACGGCAGGCGCCCCGCCGGGCCGGCCACCGCCCCCGTCCTTCCCCCAGAGGTACGGTGGCTGGCGACCCTGCGGGGCCATTTCCGCGCTTAACCTTTCCGCAGAGCCTCTGGCCGCAGAATGGGCGGGCCGCAGGAAAGATCCCCGCCATGTCCGCCCAGCCCGCCGCCACCGGCTGAAGCCTCAGCCGCCCGCGCGCATCCGGCCAGGGTTCAGCACACCGGCCGGGTCCATGGCCGCCTTCACCCGCGCGGCGATGGCGGCCAGCGGCGCCGGCTCCTCCGGCAGCACCGCCACGCTGGCCCGCAGCGCATCCGGCGCGCGGAAGAGCATGAAGGTGCCGCCCGCCCCGGCGGCGGCGCGCATCACCGCTGCATGGGCGGCCTCGGTGGCGGGCCCGGCGGCCCAGATCAGCCCGCCGCCCCAGTCCAGCAGCAACCGGGCGCCGAAAGCGGCACGAAGCGCCTCCGCCACCGCCGCCCCCGCCCTGGGCCGGACCGAGAGGCGCCAGACCGCCTCATGCTCCGCCACCGGCCCCAGCGGGCCTGCGTCGCGCACCTCCTGCCAGAGCGTGGCCGAAGCCTCTCCCTCCAGCAGGCGCAGCGGCCCGAAACCGCCGAGCAGCCCGCGCAGGGCGCTGCCGCGATGGGGCAGGAACTCGGAGAAATCCTCCAGCCGCAGCAGGGCCGTGGGGCCGGAGAGGCCCCGCGCCGCGTCACCCTCCGGCAGGAGCGCCGCCCCGGTGACACCGAAGGGGCTGCCCAGCCCGGCCGCCAGCACCGCCACGCCGCGCCCCAGCGACTCGACCGATATGGCCAAGGTCACCGCCGCCTCGGCGCGCGGCAGCACCTTCAGGGTGATCTCGGTCAGGATGCCCAGCGTGCCATGGCTGCCCGCCAGCAGCTTGCGCAGGTCCAGACCCGTGACATCCTTGTGCACCCGCCCGCCGGAGCGGATGACCTCCGCATGGCCGGTGACGGCGCGCACCCCCAGCACATGGTCCCGCGTGGCGCCGCTCGCGAAGATGCGGCGCGGGCCGGTCAGGTTGGTGGCGACGATACCGCCGAGCGTCGCCGGCGCCGTGCCGCCCATCAGCCGGGAGACATCGGGCGGCTCGCCGATCAGCATCTGCCCGTGCTCGGCCAGCGCGGCCTCGATCTCCGGGATCGGCGTGCCCGCGCGGGCGGAGAGCACCATCTCCGCCGGCCTGTAGAGGGTGATGCCCGTCAGCCCGCGGGTGGAGAGGCCACGTGCCGCCTGCACCGGGCGCAGGCTGGCGCGCTTGGTGCCATGGCCCTCCACCGCCAGGGGCGCGCGCTCCGCCACGGCCGCGCGCACCGCCTCGACCACGCCCGCCTCGTCGGGCGGGACATAGAAGCCGCTCATCGTGCCAGAGCCGGGTTGCCGGCGAGCGGGAAGACCTTGGCGGGATTGAGCAGCCAGGCCGGGTCGAAGGCGGATTTGATGCGGCGCTGCTGCGCCAGCTCATGTGGCTGGAACTGCACATCCATCAGGTCGCGCTTCTCGACACCCACGCCATGCTCGCCGGTCAGGCAGCCGCCGACCTCGACGCAGAGCCTCAGGATATCCGCGCCGAAAGCCTCGGCCTTGCGGAAGCTCTCGGGGTCGTTGGCGTCGAACATGATCAGCGGGTGCAGATTGCCGTCCCCGGCATGGAAGATATTGGCCACTTTCAGCCCGTAGGAATCCGACATCTCCTGCATCCGCCGCAGCACATTCGGCAGCTCCCCGGTGGGGATGGTGCCGTCCATGCACATATAGTCCGGGCTGATGCGGCCGACGGCGCCGAAAGCCCCCTTGCGGCCCTTCCAGATGGCCAGGGATTCCTCCGCCGTCTCCGCCACCCGCATGGAAATCGGGTCGAAGCGCGCGCAGATCTCCTTCAGCTTCGCCAGCAGGAAATCCTGCTCGGCGGTATTGCCCTCCACCTCGATGATCAGCATGGCCTCGGCATCCAGCGGATAGCCGGCATGGGCGAAGGCCTCGCAGGCATGGATGGCGGGCCTGTCCATGAATTCCAACGCGACGGGGATGATGCCGCTGGAGATGATGGCATCCACCACCTGCCCCGCCACCTCGTTGCTGCGGAAGGCCGCCAGCATGGCGCGCGCGCCCTCGGCCGCGCGCAGAATGCGTACCGTCACCTCCGTGACGATGCCAAGCTGCCCCTCGCTGCCGGTGATCAGTCCCAGCCAGTCATAGCCTGCGGAATCGAGATAGGCCCCGCCAATCTCCAGCACCTCGCCCTCGATGGTGACGAGCTTCACGCCGAGGAGGTTGTTGGCGGTGACACCGTATTTCAGGCAATGCGCCCCGCCCGAATTCATCATGACATTGCCGCCGATCATGCAGGCGAGCTGCGAGGAGGGATCGGGCGCGTAGAAGAACCCTTCCCCCGCCACCGCCTGGGTGATGCCGATATTCGTCACCCCCGCCTGCACCACCGCGAAACGGTCCTCGTAGTCGATCTCCAGGATGCAGTTCATCCGCATCAGCCCGATGACCACGCCATCCTCCAGCGGCAGCGCGCCGCCGGAGAGGCTGGTGCCGGCGCCTCGCGGGACGATGCGGATGTTGTTGGCGTGGCAGTAGCGCATCACCGCCGCCACCTGCTCCGTCGTCTCGGGCAGCACCACGGCCAGGGGCGGCTGCCGGTAGGCGGAGAGGCCGTCGGTCTCATAGGGTTTCAGGCGGATGGGGTCGCCAATCACGCCTTCGCCGCGCGGGCCGGGGGGGACGATGGCCCGCAGGGCGTCCAGGATCTCAGCGCGGCGCGCCAGCACCGCCCGGTCGGGCGCGGGCAATTCGATCATCGGACGTCCATCTTCCGTTCTCCCTGGCGGGAAGATGGCGCCAGGCCAGGGGCCAGGCAAGCGCGCACGCAAAAAGGGCGCCGCGGGGAAGCCCCGAGGCGCCTTTTTTGCCGAAGATTTCCACCCGCACAGGGCGGGTGGAACCCTGGTTCAGCCCTGGCGGGCCTTCATCCGGGGGTTCTTCTTGTTCAGCACGTACAAGCGGCCGCGGCGGCGGACCACCACGCAGTTCTTGTCGCGCGTCTTGGCGGACTTCAAGCTGTTACGGATCTTCATGGCCAACCTCGGTCGCGAGGGGGCCGCCTTTACGGGCTGGCGGGACGGGAGTCAACCATTCGCGACCCGGTTCCTGCCCCGCCCGCCGCGATCGCCTCACCGATCACCGGCGCCAGGCTGCGGAACTCGGCGGCGCGGGGGGAGCGCGCGCGCCAGGCGAGGCCCAGGCTGCGGCCCGTCACCTGCCCCGCCGGCGCCTCCACGGGCCGCAGTACCACGGAAGTTCCAGCCAGCACACCTCCCGTCACGGCGAGGCGCGGCAGCAGCGTCACGCCCAGGCCCCCCGCCACCATCTGCACCAGCGTATGCAGGCTGGTGGCCGCGAAGGCATCGCCTCCCGCCCCCGGCAGACCGCAGGCGGAGAGTGCCTGATCCCGCAGGCAATGCCCGTCCTCCAGCAGCAGCAGCCGCTCGCCGCCCAGGGCGGAGAGGGGGACCTGGGCATGTTCCAGCAGCCGGTGCTCCTGCGGCAGGGCCGCCATGAAGGGGTCCTCGGCGATTCGCAGCGTCTCCAGCTCCGGCAGGGCGGCCGGCAGCGCCAGCAGGAGCAGGTCCAGCCGGCCACCCTGGAGGTCCTCGGCCAGCCGGTCGGTCAGGTCCTCCCGCAGCCAGAGCCGCAGCCGCGGGAAGGCACGGCGCAGCGCCGGCATCAGCCGGGGCAGCAGGAAGGGACCGATGGTCGGGATGATGCCGAGCCGCAGCGGCCCGGTCAGCGGGTCCCGCGCCGCCCCCGCCGTCTCCGCCACCGCCGAGAGTGCGGAGAGCGCCGCCCGCGCCCGGCCCACCAGTTCCAGCCCCAGCGGCGTGAAGACCGGGCGCTTGGCCGGCCCCCGCTCCAGGATCGCCGCATCGAGCTGACGCTCCAGGGCGATGATGCCGGCGGAAAGGGTGGATTGCGTGACGGCGCAGGCAGTCGCCGCGCGGCCGAAATGGCCGAGATCGGCCAATGCCACGAGGTAGCGGAGCTGCTGTGGGCTGGGGAGCGGCGTCATCGATCAAGCCAATGGTTTTGTCGAAAACTATTCATTGGCACATGTGTGCAGCGCACACCATAACAGCAAGGCCGGTAGAAAAGCTTCGACTTGGCTGCCGCCTGGCTCAACAACTCGGGGATCTCTGCATGCTGACCGTGGGTGACAAGTTTCCGTCCTTCAAGCTGACCGCCGTCAAGGGTGGCCCGGAGGGCCTGGAAGGCCCGGGCAAGTCCTTCACCGAGATCTCCAACGAGTCCGATGCCGGCAAGTGGAAGATCGTCTTCTTCTGGCCGAAGGATTTCACCTTCATCTGCCCGACCGAGATCGCGGCCTTCGGCAAGCTGAAGGGCGAGTTCGAGGACCGTGACGCGGTGGTCTACGGCGCCTCCACGGACAGCGAGTTCGTGCACCTGAACTGGCGCGTCTACAACAAGGACATCAACGACCTGCCGATCGCCATGCTGGCGGACACCAAGCGCGAGCTGTCCACCGCGCTCGGCATCCTCGACAAGAACGAGGGCGTGGCCCTGCGCGCCACCTTCATCGTCGACCCCGAGGGCACGATCCAGTGGGCCTCGGTGAACGGCCTGAACGTCGGCCGCAACCCGCAGGAAGTGCTGCGCGTGCTGGACGCGCTGCAGACGGACGAGCTCTGCCCCTGCAACTGGAACAAGGGCACTGAGACCCTGAAGCCGGAAGAGCTGTTCCAGGCCGCCTGATCCAGGTCCGGCTGCGCCGGCGGGGTCCATCTTCTGCCCCGCCGGCCATCGCGCCCCTCCTTTTCCAGGGGACGCAATGCGCCAAGCCGGCCGCTTCTTGCGGCCGGCCCGGCCCACCGCCACATCCGCATCACCGATCGAGACCGGAGTATCCCTTCGCATGTCGCTGGAAGCCCTGCGTAACCGCCTGCCCGAATACGCCAAGGACCTGAAGCTGAACCTCGGCAGCCTCGCGGCCGAGCCGGCGCTGGACCAGCAGAAGCTGGCGGGCACCTTCGTGGCCAGCGCCATCGCGAGCCGCAATGCCGAGGTGATCAAGGCCATGGTCGCCGAATTCGGTCCCAAGCTCTCGCCCGAGGCGCTGACGGCGGCCAAGGCCTCCGCCGCCATCATGGGCATGAACAACATCTACTACCGCTTCGTGCACCTGGTGGGCGGCGACTACGGCACCATGCCGGCCAAGCTTCGCATGAACATCATCGGCCGCCCGGGCGTGGAGAAGGTGGATTTCGAGCTCTGGTCGCTCGCCGTCTCCGCCATCAACGGCTGCGGCATGTGCATGGAGAGCCATGAAAAGGTTGTGAAGCATGGCGGCCTGACCAGCGAGCAGGTGCAGGCCGCGGTGCGCATCGCCTCCGTCGTGCACGCCGTCGCCGGTGTGCTGGAGGCCGAGGACGCCCTTTCCGCCGCCTGAGCCCCCCTCGCGCCGCATAAGCGGCGGCTTGGCTGGAGATACACAAGGCCTGCAACTCGCAGGCCTTGTTTGCATTAAGGGGTTGGGAATGCCGATACGGTATGCAGATTCCGCATCGGCCCTTGAACTGAGTGCATTGGGATTTTGTGCTGCACCGCGAAAAACCACTTGCACACGAATGAGTTCATGCGTAAGTTCCCTCTCGCAGCAACGCACTGCGTTGTTGTCTTTCTTGGACGTTTCCTCCCTAAACTCGGCGGTGCTTCGGCACCGCCTTTTTTTTGATCTGCGCGGGCCGCGCGTCAGCGCTCCCAGATCTGCGCCTCCGTCCAGCCGAGCTCCGTGAACTCCGCGGCCCTGAGCGGCGCCTCCCCTTCCGAAAAGAATTCATCCAGCTGCGGCGGCTGCACTGAGGTATCGCTGAGCATGGCATGCGCCTGCCCGCGATGATGGATCTGGTGCTGGAAGAGATGCAGCAGCAGCCGGTCCGCCCGCTCCCGCTGCTGGTGGCTGCCGCGATGGACGGTGATGATCCGCTCCACCCTCGAATCGTCCAGGGCCTCGCACCAGGCGATGAGCCTCCGGTCCATCTCCGCCTGCGCTGGCCGTAGATCCGCCATATTCGGGCAGGGAATCCGTTCCGCCCAGGCGACGGGGCCGAGGCTGCCGCCTTCCAGCGCATCGATATAGAAGCGGTCGACGATGAGGATGTGGTTGAGCGTCGCCTGGATGGAGGGGAAGAAGCCTGCCCGCTCCGCCGCGAATTCCTCCTGGCTCAATCGCGCGCAGGCGCTCAGCAGCCGGTGGTTCGCCCAGGCATTGTTATAGGCCATGGCCCGCAGGGCCAGCAGCAGCGAGGCAGGCATCGGGCGCATACTCCCTGAAAATGCCCCGCCCCTGAGAATGCTGGCGCGGAGTCAGTTCCGCAGCAGGCTCCAGTCGGTCCTCGCCAGCCGGGCGATCAACCGGGTCAGGTCAGCCCGCAGCCGCACCATGCCAGGCGAACGCTCGATGGCGGCCTCGTTCATGTAGAGACCGCGTGCCAGCTCGATCTGCAGCACATGCACCTGCTCGCGCGGGCGGCCATAATGGCGCGTGACATAACCCCCGGCATAGGGATCGTTGCGCCTCACCCGGTAGCCGAAGCCGCCCAGCACCTCCTCGATGAGCCGCACAGCACGGGGAGCGCAGGCCGTGCCATGCGCGTCACCCAGAACGATATCGGGCGCCGCCGCGCCATGCACGGGGTGGGTCGGCATGGAATGGCAGTCGATCAGCAGGCAGGCACCGAACTGCGCTTTGGTCTCGGCGATCAGCCGCCCCAGCGCGGCGTGATAGGGATGCCAGCAGCGCTGGATGCGTGCCTCCACCGCGCTGAAGGAAAGGCGGCTGCGATAGACCGGCTCCCCGCTGGCGACGATCCTGGCCACCGTGCCCAGCCCCGCCCCCACGCGCGGGCTGGCGGTATTCACCCAGGGCGGCAGCGGCCCGTCGAACATGGCGGGGTCCAGCTCCCAGGCCTCGCGATTGGCATCGCAGTAGACGCGCGGGAAGGTCGCGGCGACCAGCGGCGCGCCGTGGTCGGGCGCGGCCGCGAAAAGCTCATCGACGAAGCTGTCCTCCGACCGGCGGACGGAAAGCGCGTCCAGCCGGCTCTCCGCCAGGAATTCCGGCGGGTAGCAGCGGCCGGAATGCGGCGAGGCGAAAACCAGCGGCACCGTCTGGCGGGACGGGCGGAGGAGGAGCACGGGCTCGGGGCGGTTGTCCCCAGCGATAACCGGAAGCGGCAGGTCCATGATTCCGACTGATCAAGCCATACCCATGGGCCGCTGTCACCCGCCCCATTCATTCTTTCCTGCCGCAACCCCTCTTGCCTCCCGGCCACAGCCGGGCTAGAGACGGCGCCCTACCGGATGGGCGCGTAGCTCAGCGGGAGAGCGTCCCCCTGACACGGGGAAGGTCACAGGTTCAATCCCTGTCGCGCCCACCATCCGGTTCTCCCCACAAAATTCATCGCCCGACCGGCTGCGGCAAAGCCAAGCCATGGCGCGCGCCCAGTTCCGCCAGCGGGCCGCTGATGCGCTCGGCCAGCGGCACACCCTCCGCCAGCGCCTGACGCTTCAGCGCCAGCCCCTTCTGGCCGGGCACGCGCACCGGCGGCATGCCCGGACGGGGCGCCGCGGCGCGGCAGGCGGCGGCGGTATGGCCGGTCTGGCGCGTGAAGGCATCCAGCCCCGCGAAGGCGCCGGGGTCGATCACCTGCAGGAAGAGCGCCGCGCGCATCCCCGCCGTGCCTTCCACCCGGCCACGGCCGGACAGGCCCTGGGTCAGCGCCTCCGTCATCAGCGCCTGGGCATAGCCCTTCTGGCCGTGGTCCAGCCCGCCGGTCGGCAGGATGGTGCCACCCCGGTTCAGCACCGCCGGATCGCGGGAGGGATTGCCCTCGGCGTCCAGCAGCCAGTCATGTTCGAACTTCGCCCCTTCCCTGGCCATGCGCTGGCTGAGGTTCATGGTGGTGATGGAGGCGCTGATATCCAGCACCACCGGCTCCTCCCCTGTCGGCCAGGCGGCCGAGACGGGGTCCGGCGCCAGCACGCCCTGCCTTCCACCGAAGGGCGCGACGCCGGAATTGCCGGGCGCGCTGCTGTGCAGGATGGCCATCAGCCCGCGCTCCGCCGCGCGCAGCGGATAGACGGCCAGGCAGCCGATATGGTGGCTCTCCCCGATAGCGATGCTGACGGTGCCGTATTGGCCGACGCGGTCGAAGGCCGTCTCCAGCGCCTTCATCACCAGCCAGGCGCCGGGCAGGCCGCGCCCGTTCCAGGCGAGGCAGGCGCCGCGATCGGAGAGCACCTCCGGCTCCCCATCCGTCCGCAGGATTCCGGTGGGGATGTCCTCGATATATTTGGGCGCCAGCGCCAGGCCATGGGTGACATGGCCCAGCAGGTCGGCCTCCACCAGCACCTCCGCCATCACGGCCGCCTTGTCCGGCGCCACGCCTTCGCGGGCGAAGAGGTCGCTGGCGAAGCCGCGCAGCGCGGCGGCATCGTAACGGGGATCCTGGCTCATCCTGCCCTGGTCTTTCCTGTTTGTTTCCCGACGGACAGGATGCACGCCCCGCGACCGGGCGCCAACCCGGGCGGGCCGGTCAGGCGGCGCCGAAGACCTCCGTCCAGCAGGATTTCAGGGCCGCGTCCACCTCGTCCATCGTGGCGGTGACACCGAGGTCCCAGAGGCTGGTGACGCCATGCTCGCGGATGCCGCAGGGCACGATGCCGCCAAAGTGGCTGAGGTCCGGCTCCACGTTCAGGGAGATGCCGTGCCAGCTGACCCAGCGCGTGACGCGCACGCCGATGGCGCCGATCTTGGATTCGCCGCCGCGCTTCGGGTCGGCCACCCAGATGCCGACGCGCCCCTCGCGCCGCTCGCCCCGCACGTTGAAGCGCTCCAGCGTGCGGATCATCCATTCCTCCAGCCCATGCACATAGGCGCGGATGTCGCGGGCGGGGACGGTGCCGTGCGGGCGCGTCAGGTCCAGCATGACATAGCCCGTGCGCTGCCCCGGGCCGTGATAGGTCCATTGCCCGCCCCGCCCGGCGGCATAGGTCGGGAACCGCGCCTCGGTCAGCCCCTCCGGCGTGGCGGAGGTGCCGGCGGTATAGGTGGGCGGGTGCTCGACCAGCCAGACCTGCTCGGCGGCCTCGCCGGCGCGGATGGCGGCGATGCGCGATTCCATGGCAGCGAGGGCCACCGGATAGTCGGTCAGCCCCTCCTCGATGCGCCATTCCAACGGCAGGACCGGGTTTGGAGCGGAAGATGTCAGAATATCGTCGGTCATGCTCGGTCGGGTTGTTGATGCGGGAAGAAAGCTGGGGTATAGCCCGCGCCCTATCGTTGACTATCCCATGTGCGGTCATGGCGGAATGGTAGACGCGCCAGCTTGAGGTGCTGGTGGGGGAAACCCCGTGGAAGTTCGAATCTTCTTGACCGCATTTTCCTGATCTCGCCCCGCAGGCATCCCGGGTCCGGCCCTCCGCCTGCTCCGGCCACCCGTCCCTGGGGCACCCAGAGGACCCGATGGACGAAGATTTCCGCAAAGCCGCGCTCGATTATCACCGCCTGCCGCGGCCCGGGAAGCTCAGCATCGAGCCAACCAAGCGCATGGCCACCCAGCGCGACCTCGCGCTGGCCTATTCCCCTGGCGTCGCCGCCGCCTGCGAGGCCATCTCCGCCGACCCCGCCGCCGCCTATGAGATGACGACGCGCGGCAACATGGTCGCCGTCATCACCAATGGCACCGCCGTGCTGGGCCTCGGCGCCATCGGCGCGCTGGCCTCCAAGCCGGTGATGGAGGGCAAGGCGGTCCTCTTCAAGAAATTCGCCGGCATCGACTCGATCGACCTGGAGGTCGAGGAGCGCGATCCGCAGAAGTTCATCGAGGCCGTGGCGGTGCTGGAGCCCAGCTTCGGCGCCATCAACCTGGAAGACATCAAGGCCCCCGAGTGCTTCGAGATCGAGCGCACGCTGCGGGAGCGGATGAACATCCCGGTCTTCCATGACGACCAGCACGGCACCGCCATCATTGTGGCCTCGGCGGTCCGTAACGGGTTGCTGGTGCAGGGCAAGAAGCTGGAGGAGGTGAAGATCGTCACCTCCGGCGGCGGCGCCGCCGCCCTGGCCTGCCTGGACCTGCTGGTGGCGATGGGCGCGAAGCGCGAGAACATCACCATCACGGACATCAAGGGCGTGGTCTATGCCGGCCGCACCGAGCTGATGGACCCCTACAAGGACCGCTATGCCCGGGAGACCGAGGCGCGGACCCTGCAGGACGTGCTGCCCGGCGCCGATGTCTTCCTGGGCCTCTCCGCCCCCCGCGTGCTGAAGCCGGAATGGCTGCCGCTGCTGGCCGAGCGCCCGCTGGTGCTGGCCCTGGCCAACCCCGAGCCGGAGATCCTGCCGGAGGCCGTGCGCGCCGTGCGGCCGGATGCCATCGTCGCCACCGGCCGGTCGGATTATCCCAACCAGGTCAACAACGTCCTCTGCTTCCCCTTCATCTTCCGCGGCGCGCTGGATGCCGGCGCCACCACGATCAACGAGGAGATGAAGGTGGCGGCCGTCGAGGCCATCGCCCGCCTCGCCCGCATCGAGGCCAGCGAGGTGGTGGCGGCGGCCTATGGCGGCCATGCGCCGACCTTCGGGCCGGACTACATCATCCCCAAGCCCTTCGACCCGCGCCTGATCCTGGAGATCGCCCCCGCCGTCGCCCGCGCCGCGATGGATTCGGGCGTCGCCACCCGGCCGATCGAGGATTTCGCCGCCTATCGCGAGGTGCTGGAGCGATTCGTCTACCGCTCCGGCGACCTGATGCGGCCGGTGGTCTTCGCCGCCAAAAAGCAGCCGCGCCGCGTCGCCTATTCAGAGGGCGAGGATGAGCGCGTGCTGCGCGCCGTGCAGACCGTGCTGGACGACGAGATCGCCGAGCCCGTCCTGGTCGGCCGGCGCGAGGTCATCGAGGCCAAGGTCAAGGCCATGGGCCTGCGGATGGACCTCGACCAGTCCGTCAAGGTGATCGATCCTTCCCAGGACACCGCGCTGACGGAGCAGCTGACCGAGGTCTTCCGCCGCAAGGTGGCCCGGCGCGGCGTGCCGGTGGATAGCTGCGAGCGCTGGGTACGCACCCGCCCCGGCACCGCCGCCGCCCTGCTGCTGGAGACCGGGCATGTGGATGCGGCGCTGGTCGGCGGCCTGGGCGAATGGATGCGCCAGTGGCACCAGGCCTTCGACGTCATCGGCAAGCATGAGCGTGCCCGCCGTGTCTATGCCATGACCGGCGTCATCCTGCCGGCCGGCACGCTGTTCTTCGTCGATACCCATCTTATGGTGGATCCGACGGCCGAGCAGATCGCGGAGATGACGACGCTGGCCGCCGAGCAGGTGCGGGCCTTCGGCGTGACGCCCAAGGCGGCGCTGCTGTCCCATTCCAGCTTCGGTGCCAGCCAGGCGCCCTCCGCTCGCAAGATGCGGGAGGCGCTGCGCCTGATCCGTGCCCGCGCGCCGGAGCTGGAGGTCGATGGCGAGATGCATGCCGATGCCGCCCTGGTGCAGGCGGTGCGGGAGAAGGCGGTGCAGGACAGCCCGCTGACCGAGGGCGCCAACCTGCTGGTCTTCCCGAATCTCGACGCCGCCAATATCGCCTACAACCTGGTGAAGGCGACGGGTGACGGGCTGCAGATCGGCCCGGTGCTGCTGGGCATGCGCAAGCCCATCCATGTGCTGGTACCCAGCGTCACCGCGCGCGGCATCGCCAACCTCACCGCCCTGGCCGTCACCCAGGCGGCGGCCGAAGGCTGAACCGGGCCGCCGCGCCGCGTTCCCCGGCGCGGCCCGTCCGGCACGGGGGACTGGAAGCCGGGCGCTTTCCGGGCCATGTGCCTGCTATGGCTCAACTTCCCACCCGCCCCGCGTCCGCCGCCGTCGCCGCCTTCCTCGACAAGGCCGCCGCCGTGCCGGCGCTGCGGCCGGTGGCGCACCGGCCGGGCCGCCTGGTCTTCGCCGTCGATGCCACCGCCAGCCGGCAGCCTGGCTGGGACATGGCCTGCCAGCTTCAGACCGAGATGTTCCAGGCTGCCGCCGCGCATGGCGGGTTGGAGGTCAGCCTCGCCTATTACCGGGGCTTCGGTGAATTCGCGGCGACCCCGTTCCTGTCCGATGGCCCGGCGCTGGCGCGGCGGATGGCGGGGGTGCAGTGCCTGGGCGGCCGCACCCAGATCGGCCGGGTGCTGGACCACGCGCTGCGCGAGGCGGCGCGGGAGCGCCTGCATGCCCTGGTCTTCGTCGGCGATGCGGTGGAGGAGGAGCCGGACCCGCTCTGCCATCAGGCCGGCCAGCTCGGCCTGCGCGGCACGCCCGCCTTCATCTTCCAGGAAGGCCATGACCCCAAGGCCACGGCGGTGCTGCGGCAACTGGCGAAGCTCTCGGGCGGGGCCCACGCGCCTTTCGATGCCGCGAGTGCCTCGGCGCTGCGGGACCTGCTGCGCGCCGTCGGCGCCTATGCCGCCGGCGGGCATGACGCCCTGTCCCGGCTGTCCAGCCCCGCCGCACGGGCGTTGCTGGCCCAGCTGCCCGCCCCCACGCGGTGATCTGGCTGGCCGGCGGGCTTGGCGCGCTCCTGTTCCTCTGGTGGCTGCTGAGCGCCTTCGCCACGGCCAATGTGGCACAGATCCGCCGGGGCGCCGTCTGGTTCCTGGCGGGGATGCTGCTCGCCCTCCTTACGCTGCTGATCTTCACCCGCAGGCTGCCGCAGGCGATGGGCCTGCTGCTGCCGCTGCTGCCCCTGCTGCTGC
The DNA here is from genome assembly GCF_017654485.1 of Roseomonas marmotae. Classification (NCBI taxonomy): domain Bacteria; kingdom Pseudomonadati; phylum Pseudomonadota; class Alphaproteobacteria; order Acetobacterales; family Roseomonadaceae; genus Roseomonas; species Roseomonas marmotae. The sequence goes on from NZ_CP061091.1 coordinate 3,521,834, forward strand.
CCGCCGTGCGGCGCTGGCTGGCACAGCGCAGCTTCGGCGCCGGCACGTCCGGGCCGGATGTCTCCACCCTGGAAACCCCGACCCTGGCCATGCGGCTGGACCAGTCCAGCGGCACCCTCTCCGGCCGCGTGCGGAGCGGCCGCTTCGCCGGGCGGGAACTGGCGGAGATGAGCCTGGCGGAATGCCTGGCCCTGCTCGCCGATTGCCGCGCCGGGGACAGCGAGAGCGTGCCGCTGCTGGAAGCCTGGCTGGACCGTGCCGCCCCCGGCTGGCGGGGGCAGGAGGCGGCCGGCGGCGCCACGTCCGACAACATGGACCGTGCCGCCGCCCTGGCGCTGCTCGGCCTGTCCGAAGGTGCCTCCCCCCAGGAGATCCGTGCCGCGCACCGGCGGCTGATGCGGCAGGCACATCCCGACCGGGGCGGCGATCCTGTCCTTGCCGCGCGCCTGAACCGGGCACGCGACCTGTTGCTCAATTCCTGAGATTCGACCGAACCAGAAGCTGCGCCTTTTCTCGAAAATTTCAGCGCATCCGTGCGTTACGGGCGCATGTGGGGCGATTGCCGCCATCCCTGCCCCATGGCAATGCTGCGCACGGCCACGATTTCGCCGCCATGAGGCTGTGGATAGCAGGATCGCCAGCCACTGAAGAGGAACCAGCACCGGTGACGAAACCGCTGAAGAAGGCCGTACTGCCCGTTGCCGGCCTGGGCACCCGCTTCCTGCCCGCCACCAAGGCGCTGGCGAAGGAAATGCTGCCGGTCGTCGACAGGCCGCTGATCCAGTATGCCGTGGACGAGGCCCGCGCCGCCGGGATCGAGCAGTTCTGCTTCGTGACGGGCCGCGGCAAGACCGCCATCGTCGAGCATTTCGACGTCGCCTACGAGCTGGAGCGCACCCTGGCCGAGCGCGGCAAGCAGAAGGAGCTCGACGAGCTGCGCGCCATGGCGGTCGAGCCCGGCAATATCACCACCGTGCGCCAGCAGGTGCCGATGGGCCTGGGCCATGCCATCTGGTGCGCCCGCACCTTTATCGGCAACGACCCCTTCGCCATCCTGCTGCCCGACGACCTGATGCAGTGCGATGTCCCCTGCACCAAGCAGCTGGCCGATGCCTATATGGAGACCGGCGGCAACGTGGTGGCCGTCGAGGAAGTGCCGATGGAGCGCGTCAACAAGTATGGCGTGCTGGATATCAAGGAGGACAAGGGCCGGCTCGTCTCCGTGAAGGGGCTGGTGGAGAAGCCTTCGATCGACAAGGCGCCCTCCAACCTCACGGTCATCGGCCGCTATGTGCTGATGCCGGAGGTGATCCCCTTCCTCTCCCTGATGGAGAAGGGCGCCGGTGGCGAGGTGCAGCTGACCGACGCCATGGCCAAGCTGATCGCGACCCAGCCCTTCCATGGGCTGCGCTACGAGGGCCGCCGCTTCGACTGCGGCGACAAGATCGGATACCTGGAGGCCCAGCTTGCCTTCGCGCTCTCCCGGCCGGACCTGGCCGAGGCTGTACGTGCCTTCCTGCCACGTTACATGTGAGGCCTGACCCATGCGCATCGCAATGCTCGGAGCTGGCTATGTCGGCCTTGTCTCCGCCGCCTGTTTCGCTGAATTCGGCGTCGATGTCTGTGTCGTCGATACCGATCCCTCCAAGGTCGAGGCGCTGCGCGGGGGCCGCATCCCCATCTATGAGCCCGGCCTGGACCGGCTGGTGGAGGAGAATGCGCGCGATGGCCGGCTGCATTTCACCACCGACCTGAAGGAAGCCATCAAGGGCGCGGATGCCGTCTTCCTGGCCGTGGGCACGCCGACCCGGCGTGGCGACGGCCATGCGGACCTGACCTATGTCTTCGCCGCGGCCGAGCAGGTGGCACGTGCGGCCGAGGGCCCGCTGGTGCTGGTGACGAAATCCACCGTCCCCGTCGGCACGGGCGCCAAGGTGAAGGAGATCGTCCGCCGCGTCCGCCCGGAGCTGGAGATCGAGGTCGCCTCCAACCCCGAATTCCTGCGCGAGGGCAGCGCCATCGGCGATTTCATGCGGCCGGACCGCGTGGTGATCGGTATCGATTCGGAGCGGGCCTCGCAGGTGCTGAAGCGCCTCTACCGCCCGCTCTACCTGATCGAGACGCCGGTGGTGCAGACCAGCATCGAGACCGCCGAGCTGATCAAATACGCCTCCAACGCCTTCCTGGCGGTGAAGATCACCTTCATTAACCAGATGGCCGATCTTTGCGAGAAGGCCGGCGCCAACGTCCATGACGTTGCCCGCGGCATGGGGCTCGATGGCCGCATCGGCCGCAAGTTCCTGCATGCCGGGCCGGGCTATGGCGGCTCCTGCTTCCCCAAGGACACGCTGGCGCTCGCCCGCACCGCTCAGGAACTGGGCGCGCCCGCCACCATCGTCGAGCAGACCATCGCCGCCAACGAAGCCCGCAAGGAGCAGATGGCGCAGCGCGTCATCGATGCCTGCGGCGGCAGCGTGCAGGGCAAGACCATCGCCGTCTTCGGCCTGACCTTTAAGCCCGAGACGGACGACATGCGCGATGCGCCCTCGCTCGTCATCGTGCCCGCGCTGATGAAGGCCGGCGCGCAACTGCGCGCCTATGACCCGCAATCCGCCCATGCCCGGCAATCCATGCCGGATGGCGTGCATTTCGCGTCCAGCGCGCTGGACGCGGCGCGCGACGCCGATGCGCTGGTGCTGATCACCGAATGGAACGAGTTCCGCGCCATCTCCCCCGACAAGCTGAAGTCCACGATGCGCGGCAACGTGGTCTGCGATCTGCGTAACGTTTGGGACCCGGCCCAGATGCGGGAGGCCGGCTTCGCCTACTCCTCCATCGGCCGCCCGTGACCGCTCCTCAGGGGACAACCGGCATGACCACCTTCCGCCATGATTTCCATCCGACCTCGCTGCGCGAATACGATATCCGCGGCGTGGTCGGAAAAACCCTCTCGGGCGCGGACGCCTTCGCCATCGGCCGCTGCTTCGGCAGCATCGTGGCCCGCGAAGGCGGAAAGAAGGTGGCGGTCGGCTATGACGGCCGCCTCTCCTCCCCCGATCTCGAGCAGCAGCTGGTCGCCGGCCTCGTCGCCTGCGGGCTGGAAGTGGCGCGCATCGGCTGCGGCCCCACGCCGATGCTCTATTTCGCCAGCTACGAGCTGAAGGCCGATGGCGCCGTGATGGTGACCGGCAGCCACAATCCGCCGGACTACAACGGCTTCAAGATGATGCTGGGCAAGAAGCCCTTCTTCGGGCCGCAGATCCAGCAGATCGGCCAGATGGCCGCCAGCGGCGACGTGGTGGCGGAAGCCTCCGGCTCCTCTACCCGGGTCGATGTCTCCGACGCCTATGTCGCCCGCATCCTGCAGGACTATGACGGTGGCGACCGCGCGCTGAAGGTGGTCTGGGACCCCGGCAACGGCTCGGGCGCCGAGATCACCAGGCGCCTCGCGGACAAGCTGCCGGGCAGCCACACCGTCATCAACGGCGAGATCGACGGCCGCTTCCCCAACCACCATCCCGACCCGACGGTGCTGAAGAACCTCGAGCAGATCATCGCCGAGGTGAAGAAGCAGGGCGCCGATCTCGGCATCGCCCTCGACGGCGACGCCGACCGCATCGGCGCGGTGGATGGCGAGGGCAACATGCTCTTCGGCGACCAGCTGCTGGTGGTGCTGGCGCGGGACGTGCTGAAGCAGCATCCGGGCGGCACCATCATCGCCGACGTCAAGGCATCCCAGGTGCTCTTCGACGAGGTGGCCAAGGCCGGCGGCAATCCGCTGATGTGGAAGACCGGCCACAGCCTGATCAAGGCGAAGATGGCGGAGACCAAGGCGCCGCTGGCCGGCGAGATGTCCGGCCATATCTTCTTCGCCGACAAGTGGTACGGCTTCGATGACGCGCTCTATTCCGCCGTGCGCCTGCTGGGCATCGTGGCCCGCGCAGACGAGAGCCTGGCGCAGATGCGCGACGCCCTGCCCAAGGTGATCAACACGCCCGAGCTGCGCTTCAACTGCCCGGACGAGCGCAAGTTCGGCGTCATCCGGGAGGTGAAGTCCCGCCTCGCCACCTCCGGTGCCAATGTGCAGGATGTCGATGGCGTGCGCGTGCTGACCGAGGATGGCTGGTGGCTGCTGCGTGCCTCCAATACCCAGGCGGTGCTGGTGGCGCGGGCCGAGGCCAAGACCGAGGAAGGGCTGGAGCGCCTGAAGGCCCTGCTGGCCGAGCAGCTGGAGGCTTCCGGCCTGCAGGCGCCGGATTTCTCCGGCGAGAACGCCGGGCACTGAGGCCGCTCTCCCCGGCATGCCGTCCCTTGGGGCGGCGTGCCGGTCCGGCGTCCCGGGCAGGAACCGAGCGATGTTCAAGGCACTGACCACGGCCATCACCCGGATGCGCGTGCTGATGAACCAGGGCGAGCAGGTGGCGGTCGAATACCCGCCCGGCCATACCGGCAATATCGTCGGTGGCGGCGCCACCCGCACCGAGGGCAATGGCGAATCCCTGCACATCCACCATGAGGATGCCGCCTTCGCCCGCCCCGCCCCCGGCATTCCCGTCTTCACGGGCGGGTCCGAGGGCGATGTCACTTACCTGCCGGTGGATGGCGGGGGAACGAACCCTAGGACATAAATCCTCTCACCCGCGCCAGGGCCAGGGTGCCATGGGCGGTCAGCATCATGCCGACGACCTGGTTCAGCCAGAGCAGCAGCTGCGGCCGCAGCCAGGGCCGCAGCAGTGCCACGCCGCCGCTGAGGCAGCCCCACCACAGCAGCGCCGCCAGCAGCATTCCCCCCAGCAGCCCCGGCGCGTCGCCGCCCAGATGCGGGGACAGGCGCGAGACCGTCAGCACCAGCGGCATCGGCGCGGTGGCATGCAGCGCCGCGGCGGAAAGATAGGCCGCCAGCGGCGTGAGGCTGGCATCACGCCCCTGCTTCCGGCGCATCAGAATGCGCGCGGCCGCGAGCAGCAGGAAGACTCCGCTGAGGATATCAGTGACTTTCTCATCCGCGCCGCTCCATTCCGGCAGGCTCCCCAGCCCGAGCAGGATCAAGGCGCCATAACCCAGTTGCACCGTGGTCGCGCCGAGCCCGGTGCAGAAGCCGATCCGCATCCCCGCCGCGAAGCTCCGCTGGATACAGAGCAGACCCATGGGCCCGACGGGCGTGAGGATGGAGAAGCCCAGCGCGAGGCCAACAAACAGGGGCGTGTCGCTCATCATGATCACCTCTCCGTCTGAGTGCCATGGCGGTCCGCCGCGGACGAGCCCCTGGCCCCGGCGGGGGCGGGCGCGGAAGCCGCGTCGTCTCGCCCTCGCCCGTCTTTAGGAACTTTGGCCTATCAATCAGAACGAATCAAGAACGCAGCAGTCCGCGCGGCATCACGCCTTCGCGCGGAGCCTGGCCGGGCGGCTTCAGGCGCCTGCCCGGTCCCGCCGGAAGGTGAAGAAGCCGGAGAGGATGATGATGGCGACGCCCAGGGCCATCATGTTGTCCAGCCTGTCGCCGAAGACGAGGTAGCCGAGCACGATGGCCCAGATCATCTGGCTGTATTGCGCCGGCGCCACCAGGCTGGCGGGGATGCGGGCGGAGGCCAGCATCACCAGCAGGTTTCCGGCCGCCGCCAGCAGCCCGTAGCCCAGCAGCCAGACCCACTGCATCGGCGTCGGCCAGACGAAATGGGGCAGCATCAGCAGCCCGCCGGCCAGGATCGGCCCCAGCAGCCCGGCGCCGTAGAGCGACATGCGCTTCTCCGTGTGCCCGAAGGCGCGCATGGCCACCACCGTCACCGCGCCAGAGAGCCCGGCGACCAGCGCGCCGAGATGGCCGATATTCAGTTCCCGGAAGCCGGGGCGCAGCACCACCAGCACGCCCAGGAAGCCCATCAGCACCGCCAGCCAGCGCCGCCAGCCCACGCGCTCGCGCAGGAAGAGGACGGAGAGGATGGTGACGAAGGTCGGCATCAGGAAGAGCAGGCAGAAGGCCTCGGCCATCGGCAGATGCGTGAAGGCCGTGACGCTGCCGATGCTGTTGCTGACCGCGGCCCCCGCGCGCACGAACCACATGACCCGGTTGTTGGCATGCACGACGTCGCGCAGCCGCTCGCCCCGGCGGCGCAGCAGCGGCAGGGCCAGCAGGCCGGAGAGCGCGCCGAAGAACACCACCTCATAGGCGCTGAGCGCGCCGCCCAGCAGCTTCACGGAGGCATCGCTGATGGCATAGGCGGAGAAGGCCAGGAAGGCGAGCAGGATTCCCTGCGACGCGGATCGGTCCATGCGGCACCAGAATTAGGGATGGCGTGATCTCGCCCAGCCTGACTCGCTTCGCCAGTGCGGGAATCATAAAAACTCCGCGTCACGCCTTCATGACTTCGCGCGCCGATGACGGGCTGAGCCCGGCGCCGAAGCTGCTATGCTCCGCCGGACGATTCGCTACAGGAGCACGCCATGCTGCAACGCCCGCCCGCCGAACCCGGCATGCGCGAGGAAGAGGTGGATACCCCCGCCCTGATCCTCGATCTCGATGCCTTCGAGGCGAATCTGGATGCCATGGCCGGCTTCCTGGCGCCCACCGGCACGAAGCTGCGCGCCCATGCCAAGACGCATAAGTCCTCCATCATCGCGCTGGAGCAGATGAAGCGCGGCGCTGTCGGCCAATGCGTGCAGAAGGTAGCGGAGGCCGAGGCCCTGGCCTGGGGCGGCGTGCCGGATATCCTGGTCAGCAACGAGGTCGTCTCCCCGCGCAAGCTGGCGCGGCTGATGGCCCTCTCCCGCATCGCCCGCGTCGCGCTCTGCACGGATCATGAGGCCGGGATCGCGCTGGCCGAGCAGGCGGCCGAGGCGGCGGGGCAGCGCCTGCGGATGCTGGTGGAAATTGATGTCGGCGCCGCCCGCTGCGGCGTGCAGCCCGGCCCCGCGGCGGTGGCACTGGCGCAGCGGATCGCCGCCAGCCCGCACCTGATCTTCGGCGGGCTGCAGGCCTATCACGGCAGCGCGCAGCACCAGCGCAGCCCGGAGCAGCGCGCCGCCACCATCGCCGGCGCGGTGGAGCAGACCCGCCGCACGGTGGAGCAGCTGCGCCAGCAGGGACTGGATTGCGGGATCGTCGGCGGCGCCGGCACGGGCACCTTCCGGCATGAGGCCACCAGCGGCGTCTATACGGAGATCCAGGCAGGCTCCTACGCCCTGATGGATGCCGATTACGCCGCCAATGAGGATGCGCCGCCCTTCCGCCACGCGCTCTTCGTGCTGACGCAGGTGATGAGCACGCCGCATGACGGGCTGGTGGTGGTCGATGCCGGCCACAAGGCCATCCCGACCGATTCCGGCTTCCCCAGGCCCTGGCAGCGGCCGGGCCTGCGCTATGCCGGCGCCTCGGACGAGCACGGCAATATCCTAGTGGAAGGCGGCGCGGCGCCGAAGCTGGGCGAGACCCTGCGGCTGGTGCCTGGCCATTGCGACCCGACGGTGGACCGCTACGACTGGTATGTCGGGGTCCGCAAGGGCCGGGTGGAATGCCTCTGGCCCGTGGCGGCACGGGGAGCCATGCAGTAGAGGGGCGGTTAAGAACAATATTTCCCAGTTCGCGTCAAGCAACAAACTCATTGCAGGGGCGTTGAACCGGTAAGCGTCTCCAAGGCGCACCGCAGGAACCGGAGTACCGGATGTTCATCGCCCCCTTTACGCGCCTGACCACATTGGATCTGTCAGACACTGCCCGCCTCGGCATCAAGGAGGCCGCCCGCCAGGCCGCGCTGCTGCGGGTGCCCGGCCACGACTTCGGCCATGGCACGCGCCTGACGGAACTCGCCTCCCATGCCCCGCCGGCCGGACCCGGCCCCCGCGATCATGGGGAGGAGGATTAGGCGTTCAGCGCGGCGCCAGCGCCGCCGCTTCCAGGATGCCGCAGGTCAGGTGGTAGAGGCTGCTGGCCGGCGCTGCTTCCGTGCTGAAGGCACCACCGGGCAGCCGCCGTTCGTGCCAGAGCCCATCCGGCCGCAGATAGGCTGACAGGGCCGCCTCGGCCGCTGCCAGCCGCTCCGGCCGGAAGGGCCGCCGCAGGGCCTCGGATTTCAGCCGCTCGGTCTGCGGCCAGAGCCGCGCCCCCGCCTCCAGCACCCGCCCATCCGGCGCCAGGGCGTCCCGCAAGGCGCCGCTGCTGGCATCCTCGCCATGGCGGTCCACGAAATCCTGCAGAATGGCGGCCTCGGCCGGTACCGGCCCCCGCGTCAGCCGGGCGTGGCGGTGCAGCAGCCAGATCCATTCGCAATGATGGCCGGGTTCAACCACCGCCGGCTCCGCCGCCCGCCAGTCCTCGCCGAAGAATTCCAGCAGCGCGCCACCGCGCAGGAAGCGCTCGCGGAACAGCGCCACCAGCGGCGTGGCGCGCTCCAGGAAGCACGTCTCGCCGAAAGCCTCGGCGGCGGCCAGCCGGGCCTCCAGAAGGTGCATATGCGGGTTCTGCCGGCGCGGCAGACCGGGCGGCAGGCTCTCCACATAACCGCCGGCCGGATGGGCCATGGCGGACTCGATGAAATCGTCGAGCGCCATGGCCGGCCCGCGCAGCGCCGCCGCCGGCAGGATGGCCGTGGCGGCGGACAGGGCCAGCAGCACGAAGGCCTGGTCGTAGAGGTCGATTCGCGCATCCGTCACGCGCCCCTGACGGTCGAAGCGCCAGGCATAGCCGCCGCCGGGCAGCGCGGCGCGGCGGCGCAGGAAATCGACGCCCAGCTCCACCGCCCCCGCCGCGCGGGGCAGGCCATGGCGATGCGCCTGGGCGAAGACATAGACCTGCCGCGCCGCGACGCGAAGGCGCCGGTAATCCAGCGGGCAGTCCAGCCGGTCAAGCGTCAGGCTTTCCTCGAAGGCGCCGGCCTGCCAATCCACCCCATGCGCCAGCCAGAGCGGCCATGCCGCGCCTGCCAGCCAACCCTTCAGACCGGACATGCCGTCCCGCTCCCCATCCATGGCGCGCGGTTACGGCGGGCCCACGACCCTGTCAAAGCCCAGCACACGATCCGCTCTTGACCACGCGCGCGGCGCGGCGCATCGCCCTTGTTTCCCGTTGAACCCCAGGAAGGCCCGGACCTCCAGCCCATGCTCGCACTGCGCGTCATCCCCTGCCTGGACGTGAAGGACGGCCGCGTCGTGAAGGGCGTGAATTTCGTCTCCCTCCGCGATGCCGGCGACCCGGTGGAGCAGGCCCGCACCTATGACCGGGAGGGGGCGGACGAGATCACCTTCCTCGATATCGGCGCGACGCATGAGAACCGCGACACGATGTATGACGTCATCGCCCGCACGGCGGCCGAGGTCTTCATCCCCCTGACCGTCGGCGGCGGCGTCCGCAGCGTCGAGGATGTCCGCAAGCTGCTGCTGGCGGGCGCCGACAAGGCCAGCATCAATTCCGCCGCCGTCACCGACCCCGACCTGGTGCGCCGCGCCGCCCAGGCCTTCGGCAGCCAGGCCATCACGGTGGCCATCGACGCCCGCCAGGTCTCCCCCGGCAAATGGGAGGTCTTCACCCATGGCGGCCGCAAGGGCACGGGCATCGACGCGCTGGACTGGGCCCGGCAGGTCGCCAGCCTGGGGGCCGGGGAACTGCTGGTGACCTCGATGGACCGGGACGGCACCAAATCGGGCTTCGACCTGGACCTGCTGCGCGCCATGCGCGCCGCCGTCCGGCTGCCGCTGGTGGCCTCGGGCGGGGTGGGCAAGGTCGAGCACTTCATCGAGGGCGCGCGCGCCGGGGCTACCGGCCTGCTCGCCGCCAGCGTGTTCCACTATGGCGAGATGCGTATCGCCGAGGCCAAGGCGGCGCTCGCCGCCGCTGGCCTGCCGGTGCGCCCACTGACAGACCGCAGGAAAGTCGCCTGAAGCATGGCTAAAGACTTGAAGAAGAAGGCGACGGGGAAACTCGCCGCCAAGCCCGCGGCCAAGAAGCCGGCCAAGAAGAAGGCCGCCCTGCCGCTGCCGCCGGATCTGGCCCCGGTCGTGCCCCCGGTCATCGCCAAGGCGCGCAAATCCGTCCGGAAGGTCGAGGCGCGCCACCTGCTGCCGCTGGACCTGCCGGCCACCGGCGATATCGAGGTGCTGCGCCGGCTGTGGGAGACAATCGAGAACCGCCGCGTTTCCGGCGATACCACCATCTCCCATTCCGCCCGGCTGCTGTCGCGCGGCACCGCCAAGGTGGCGCAGAAGCTGGGCGAGGAAGCGGTGGAATGCGTGATCGAGGCGACGCTGGGCAACCGCTCCGCCACGGTGCTGGAAAGCGCCGACCTGCTCTATCACCTGCTGGTGGTCTGGGTGGATGCCGGCATCCGGCCGGAGGAAGTCTGGGCCGAGCTGGTGCGGCGCGAGGGCATCTCCGGTATTGCCGAGAAGGCGGCCCGCCCCAAGGGCATCGTCCGCGCCGCCCAGACGACGAAAATCCCCTAAGCCAGAGGAACGTCCGCCATGCCTGTCTCCGGCCGCCCCCCTTATGACGAGGGCAATATCTTCGCCCGCATCCTGCGCGGCGAGATCCCGTCGCGGAAGGTGCATGAGGATGAATACGCCCTCGCCTTCCACGACATCGCGCCGCAGGCGGCGGTGCATGTGCTGGTAATCCCGAAGGGGCCCTATGTCTCGGTCGCCGACTTCTCGGTCGGGGCCCCGCCCGAGGCCATCGCCGGCTTCTGGCGCGCGGTGGCGGAGACGGCGCGCAAGCTGGGGCTGGAAGATGCCGGCTTTCGTGTGCTGACCAATATGGGCCATGACGCCGGGCAGGAAGTGCCGCATTTCCATGTGCATATCTTCGGCGGCCAGCCGCTGGGGCCGATGCTGGCCGGGCGCGGGCCCGGCGCCTGATCATGGCCGCCGGAACCGGCCGGGGACTTGAACCCGTCCCTCCGCGCCGCCATCCATTAAGGATGGATGCTGCCTCCTCCGTCGCGGAAGCCCGCGCGGCCCTGACCGCCGCCGGGCAATTGCCGGATGCCGAACTCGACCTCGCCGGCGTCGCGCTGCAATTCGCCAGGATCGACGCGCCGGAGGCCGATTGGCGGGCCGCCGCCGCCCATCTTTCCGACCTCGCCCGCCAGACCGTCACCGCCGCCGCCGCGGACAGCCAGGCCGATGCCGGCGACCCGCTGCGCCGGGCCGAGCTGCTGGCCTCCGTCCTCGCCCGCTTCGGCTATGAGGGCGACGAGACGAGCTACGACGACCCCGCCAATGCCAATCTGATCCGCGTCACGCAGCGGCGGCGCGGCCTGCCGGTGGCACTGGGGCTGCTCTGGCTGCATATCGCGGAAGCCGCCGGCTGGCCGGCCCATGGGCTGGATTTCCCTGGGCATTTCCTGCTGGGGGTGGAGGGGAGGCGCGGCGTCGTGGTCGTGGATCCCTTCCATGGCGGGCTGGTGCTGGAAGCTCCCGCCCTCCGCATGCTGCTGAAGCGCATCGAGGGCGAGCAGGCGGAGCTGCGCCCGGGCGTGCTGGCCTCCGTCGGCAAGCGCGCGGTGCTGCTGCGGCTGCAGAACAACATCAAGCTGCGCCGCCTGCATGACGGCGCGCTGGACGGCGCCCTGGCCTGCACCGAGGACATGCTGCGCCTGGCGCCCGATGCCGCCGCGCTTTGGCGCGAAGCCGCCGTGATGAACCAGCGGCTGGACCGCATCGGCAAGGCCCTGACCTGCCTCGACCGCTTCCTGGCACTGGTCCCGGAAGGCGAGGCCGCCGCCCGGGCCCGCGCCATGGCCACCGAACTGCGCCAGCGCCTGAACTGAGGGCGGGCCCCGCGCGGCCAAGCCCCTGCCCGGCCCTTCCACATAAATCTCGACGATCCCGGCGGCTTGACGCGGCGATGATGCTGTATGACGCCTTCTGTCGCCGGCAGCACCCCGCCGCCGGGGCACCTGTCCCGCCCAGTCCAGACGCCAGCCGGCCGGAGTATGGCTTGATATGAGTGACACCGCGCTGCGCCTGGCCACCCGGCCCGAGCCACCCGCCGGGGATGGTGCCGCCCTGCCCGGCTTCGCCGAGGCGCTGCGGGTCTGGCTGAAGGTCGGGCTGCTCTCCTTCGGCGGCCCCGCCGGGCAGATCGCCCTGCTGCACCGGGAGGTGGTGGACGAGCGACGCTGGGTCTCGGATGCCCGCTTCCTGCACGCGCTGAACTTCTGCACCCTGCTGCCGGGGCCGGAGGCGCAGCAGCTGGCCACCTATCTCGGCTGGCTGCTGCATGGCGTGCGCGGCGGCCTGGCGGCCGGGCTGCTCTTCGTGCTGCCGGGCATGGTGGTCATGCTCGGCCTCTCCATCCTCTACGCCACGCTGGGCCAGGTTCCGGCAGTGGCCGCGCTCTTCTACGGGCTGAAATGCGCGGTGCTGGTGCTGGTGCTGGAGGCGCTGCTGCGCGTCGCCCGGCGCGCCCTGCATACCGATGCTGCGTGGATGCTGGCCGCCGCCGCCTTCCTGGCGCTCTTCGCCTTCGGTCTTCCCTTCCCGGTCGTGGTGCTGTCCGCGGCCCTGCTCGGCTATGCGGCGCCGGGGGCCTTCCGCGGCGCCGGCCCTGGCACGGCCAGGGACGGCCCGCCCGCCATGCTGGATGCCGCCCTGGCCGCCGATCCCGGCCGCCTGGACCGCCTCACCGCCCGCGCCTGGCGCGCAGGCTGGGCCGCCCTCGCGCTCTGGCTGCTGCCGCTGGCGGCGCTGGCGCTGCTGGAGCAGGGTTTCTTCGCCGATATCGCCTGGTTCTTCTCCAAGATGGCAGTGGTGACGGTGGGCGGCGCCTATGCCGTGCTGGCCTATGTGGCGCAGGAGGCGGTGCAGGATTACGGCTGGCTGAACCCGCACCAGATGCTCGTCGGCCTCGGCCTGGCGGAGACCACGCCGGGCCCGCTGATCCTGGTCCTGCAATTCGTGGGCTTCATGGCGGGCTATGGCCAGGGCGGGTTGGCCTGGGGCGTCATGGCGGCACTGCTGACGGTCTGGGTCACCTTCGCGCCCTGCTTCGCCTTCATCTTCCTCGGCGCGCCCTATGTGGAACGGCTGCACAGCAACCGGAAGCTGGCCGGAGCCCTGGCCGCCGTGACGGCGGCGGTGGTGGGCGTCATCGCCAATCTGGCGCTCTGGTTCGGCCTGCGGGTGCTCTTCACCGAGATGCGCCCGGCGCGGCTGGGCCCGCTGGCCCTGGAACTGCCGCTGCCTGCCAGCCTGGACCCGCTGGCCCTGGCCCTGGCGGCGGTGGCGGCGCTTTGCCTCTTCGGATCGCGGCTGGGGCTGCTGGGCACCCTCGGCGTCACCGCCGGGCTGGGGCTGGCGGCGAAGCTCGCCATCGGCTGAGGGCGGGTGACGAGGCAATGAGCCCGACCCTCCTCTCCCTCACCGCCTTCGTGGCGGCGGCCTCCGTCTTCACCGTCACTCCGGGCATGGACACGGCCCTGGTACTGCGGACCTCCGGTGCTTCCGGCGCCCGCGCGGGGCTGGCGGCGGCCGGCGGCATCTGCCTCGGCCTGCTGGTCTGGGGCGTGGGTGCCGCCTTCGGTCTGACAGCCCTGCTGGCAGCCTCCGCCCTGGGCTTCGCCATCGTCACATGGGCAGGCGCGGCCTATCTGGTCTGGCTTGGCCTGAAGCTGCTGGCCCGGCCCCGTGTCCTCGTGGCGGAGGGGCCGCACCGCGCCGCCCCCGGCGCGCGGGAGGGCTTCCGCAACGGGCTGCTCACCAACCTGCTGAACCCGAAGGTCGGCGTCTTCTACGTGACCTCCCTGCCGCAGTTCATTCCGCAGGGGACGGGCGTCGCGGGTTTCTCACTGCTGCTGGCACTGGTGCATGTGGCCCTCACCCTCGCCTGGTTCTCGCTGCTGGTGGGCATGACCGTGCCGCTCGGCCGCTTCCTCTCGCAGCCGGGGGTGGTGCGGTGGCTGGACCGGCTGACCGGCTGCGTCTTCCTGGGCTTCGGGCTGAAGCTGGCGCTGGCGCAGCGCGGCTGACGCCTCAGTCGATCACCTCGTCCGGCGCCACGCCCCAGAAGTCGCTGCGGCGCAGCCAGCCGGAATGGTCGCCGATCCGCACCTCGCACCAAGCGCTGCCGGCGGCGCAGCGGCGGATGCGGCCGACCACGCCGGGCTGCAGATGCGCGACGATGCCGCTCTCGGCGGCAGCGGAACGCCGCAGCTCGCGCGGCTGCCCCACCACCACCAGCGTGCGGCGGCCGGCCAGGGTGGACTGGTGCACCCAGCCCTCGGTGCCGTCCATGTCGCGGATGCGGCGCCACTGGTTGTACTCGCGCAGCACCTCCACCGGCAGGTCGCGCCGCTGGTAGGTCCATTCGATGGGGAAGCGCGTATCCGGGCCGATACGCAGATTCACCTCATCCGACCGCAGCGCCACGAAGCGCGGCACCGGCAGGCCGGTGACGCTGCCGACGCCGGGATTGGGGTCCGGCGGCGGCTCGGCCCGCGCGGGCGGCGGTGCCATGGCGGCGCCGGCCGCGACGCCGGCGGCGGCCCCCGCCGCCGCCCCGGCCCGGTTGCGGGCATTGGGGGAGGCCGGGCGGCCGGTCTGCTGCGGCGCGCGCACCACGGGGCGGGGCGCCCCGCCGCCGCCGCGGGCGGTCGCGGGCGGGCCGCTGCTCCTGCGCCCGGGCCGGTGGCCTGGCGGGTGCCTGCGCCGGGCGCTGCTGCGCCGGGCTCTGCGCCTGGGGCCTGGCAGGGGTGGAGGGGTTCTGCGGCCGCGATGGCGGGGCCTGCATTTGCCCCTGCGCCGGGGCGGGCGCCACGCGCGGGGGTGGTGGTGGCGCGGCGGGGCGGGGTGGCGGCAGGCTGCCCTGCGAGGTGCCGAGCGAGGACTGACCCACCGCCGGCAGGGTTGAAAGAAGCAGGACGGGAAGCAGTAGGGATGAGGTCAGGCGAAGCCGGGGCATGGGGGGATCACGCGCAAAATGCGGCGCTCCGGTCAAGCCCCGGAGGCCGCCGCGCCGGAAGAATGCGCCCGGCGGCGGCCCGGCTTCAGAGAGCCAGCATCTGCCCCTGCCCCACCGCCGAGAGGAAGGTGACGATCCCCGCCACCTCCACCCCCCCGGCCAAGGCCTTGGCCGGGATGGCCTCGGCCCGCAGCCCGGCCTCGCAGGCGATGCGGCGGATGCCCAGCTCCACCGCCGCTTCCGCCAGGATGCCGATGCCCGCCACGCCGCGCCCGGCCAGCAGCGCCTCACGCGGGTCCGTCAGCAGGGGGTTGTCGCGCAGCAGCAGCCGGCAGCCGGCATTGGTGGCGAAGAGCACCACCGGCCGCCCCACCGCCGCCGCGCCGGTGGCCACCACCAGCGCGTAATGCGCCGCCTCATGCCCGCCGGAGCGCAGCAGCACTCCCAGCGGCGATCCTGATGGCAGGCCCGGCGGCGTCACGGCACGGAACAGGCCGGCGCCAGCGCGGCCCCGTCATGCGCCGAGAGGTCGCGGATGCGGGGCTGCTCGCCGCAGAGCGGGCAGGCCGGGTCGCGCTTCAGCCGGATGGTGCGGAAGCGCGCATCCAGCGCGTCCCAGAGCAGCAGGCGTCCGGCCAGGCTCTCGCCGATGCCCAGGATCTCCTTCAGCACCTCCGTGGCCTGCAGGGTGCCCATCACGCCCGTCACGGCGCCCAGCACCCCGGCCTCGGAACAGCTGGGCACCAGCCCCGGCGGCGGCGGCGCCGGGTGCAGGCAGCGATGGCAGGGGAAGGCGTGACCGGCATGCGACTTGAAGACCGAGAGCTGCCCTTCGAAGCGCAGCACGGAGGCCGTGACCAGCGTGCGCCCCAGCAGGTGGCAGGCATCGCCCACCAGGTAGCGGGTATCGAAATTGTCGGTGCCGTCGCAAACCAGGTCGTAGCGCGGGATCAGCGCCTCGGCGGCCGCGGCATCCAGGTGCCGGTCATGCACCTCCACCCGCACCTCCGGGTTCAGCCGCGCCAGAGCTTCCGCCACGCTCGCGGCCTTGTTCTGGCCGAGGCGGGTCATGTCATGCGCCACCTGCCGCTGCAGGTTGGACAGTTCCAGCCGGTCGTCATCCACCAGCCCGAGGGTGCCGACCCCCGCCGCCGCCAGATAGAGCGCGAGCGGCGAGCCGAGGCCCCCGGCGCCCACCACCAGCACCCGCGCCGCGCGCAGCCTGGCCTGGCCGATGGCGCCCACCTCCTGCAGCAGGATGTGGCGCGAATAGCGTTGCAGCTCGGCGTCGGTGAAATCCAGATCCATGCTCTGGCATATGAGGTGGCCCGGCGGGCCCGCGCAATGCCTGGGCACGCCCCGCATGGGCGCGCCTGTTCGGGCTTCGATGTTGCGGTCCGCTGGCCAGCCCCCCATGCTCGGGTTGCTCTGGTCCCCGCGCCGAAGGGAACCGGCCTGGCCGGTGGGAAGGGAACGGCGCTCCCCCTCCCAGAGCACTTCCCTGAATGTCCACCCGCACACGAGAGCTTGTGCGCCGGCTCATTTCGGAAACCTTGCGCCACGAGCGCCTGTTTTCGTTTGCTTACCTTCCAAGCAACAGGAGTAGGGCGATGCCTCCAGCGATCCTGCGGAGACGTGACCTGCTGGCGGCAGCGAGCCTCGCCGCGCTCCCGGCGCCGCTGCGGGCGGAAGACCAGGAGCCCGTCGATACGCTGCTGGTGCTGGCCATCGACATCTCCCGCTCCGTCGATGACGACGAGGCGAAGCTGCAGCGGGAGGGTTACCGCAACGGCGTCTCCGACCCCCGCGTGGTGGAGGCCATGCTGGGCGGCGTGCTGGGCAGCATCGGCCTCGCCTATGTCGAATGGGCGGGGATCGAGTATCAGCGGCTGGTGCTGCCCTGGCGCCGCATCGCCAGCCAGCGGGACGCCGCCGCCTGGGCGGAGGCCCTGGCCGAGGCACCGCGCAACTCCCTCTCCTGGACCTCGATCTCCGGCGCGCTGGAGTTCAGCGCCCAGGTGCTGGCCCAGGCGCCCTTCGAGGGCATCCGGCGCGTCATCGACGTTTCCGGCGATGGAGTGAACAATTCCGGCCCGCCGCCCGAGCCGGTCCGGGACCGCCTGGTGGCCGAGGGCATCATCATCAACGGCCTGCCCATCGTGAACGACCGTCCCACCTTCGGTCGCGGCCCCCGGCTGGCGCTGGACCAGTACTATAATGATTCCGTTATCGGCGGCACGGGGGCCTTCATGGTGGTGGCGGAGGATTTCCAGAGCTTCGGCGTCGCTGTGCGGCGCAAGCTGATCCGCGAGATCGCCGGCCTGCCCGGCGAGAGGGTGGAGCGGCTGGGCTGAGGGGCGCGGGCGCCCCTCCCCCCACTCTCCGTCAGCGCTCGATATCGTCGATGGACAGGCCGAAGGCCCCGAGCCCCTCGGCCAGCAGGTCGGCGGCAAGGTCCATCTGGATCAGGTATTCGGCGGTGCTGAGGCCCGCGCCGCGCTCCTTGGCCATCGCCACCGCCTCATCCCACTGCTCCGGCTCGTAATCGCCGCGGCCTACCCAGGCCAGCGCCACCAGCGCCGCCTGCTCATCCTCGTTCAGCTCCTCGATGAAGGCGTAGATCGTATCCTCGTCGAGTTGCTGATCCTCGTTCCCATCATCGGAGTCGCCGGCCTCATCCTCCTCGCTGCCTTCCTCCTGCAGGGCGCGCAGGTGGTCGACGACCGTCGCCACCGTCTCGACGCTGATGCCAAGGTCGAAATCGTCATCATCGCCTGTCGTGTCGCTCATGCGGCTTGCCTCCTCTGGCCCTGGTCCTGTGCCGTGGCACCCCCCCAACTCGGCAGAAGGCATTCGGCTGCATCCTCGCACCAAATCTAGCGGTGGCGCCCCCCGCGCGGCACCGCCACTTGAATCCTGGGGTGAGGAAGATTCCTGCTCACGCCAAGGATATCAGATACCTCGCAACAACTCTTCATACGGTGCGTTGAGAAAACATGCGCCCGTCGTCCTTCCCCCAGGTGGCGGCTGCGGTTTTTGCCATGGCCCTGGTCGTGGCGCCGCATTCCGTCCCATCCCCCCCGCCCGCCCTCCCGGCGCCGTCCCCCACGGCCCAGGGGCGCCTCGAAACCGGATTCTCCCTCGTGGACACATCCACCATCAGCACCCGGCTGGCCCCCGACACGCCGGGCTGCGAGGAAATGGGCCTTTCCGGCCGCTTGCCGGCCCACCGTCTGGTCGCCGAGCAGCTGCCCCGTGACGGCGGCGCCAAGCAGCAGGCCCGCCCGCGCAAGGACAATCCGGTGGTGGCTCCGCAGACCCTCCGCCCCGCCATGCACATGTGCGTGGTGAACCGTTTCGACCCGCGCGATAACGGCGGCGTGCACAAGGCCGTCTATCACCTCTGAACGGCTCCCGGCGGCCCTCGGATCTGGAGCGGCCACTTCTTCGGCTCGCGGCGTGGCGGGGCTGCCCTGCGCCTCCCGCCGGGGTGTGATGTCGTTAAGGCTCGCTTTTTCCGTTTCGAGCGCTTATCTGTGCGCCGCACAACAAGCCGCCCGGCGTCTCCCGCCCGGTCCTGCCCAACCCTTCGGTCCGACCAACCCGCCTTTCGCGGCAGGAATCGGCCCGGCGGAAGACGGCCAGGGCCTTGGGGCGCGTGCGCAGGCGGCGCAGCCCCGGGGACTGCCCGCCTAATGGAACTGCGCAACGTCGCAATTATCGCTCACGTCGACCACGGCAAGACAACGCTGGTCGACAACCTGCTGAAGCAGGCCGGTGCCTTCCGCGCCAATCAGGCCGTTGCCGAGCGCGCCATGGATCGCAACGACCTGGAGCGTGAACGCGGCATCACCATTCTCGCCAAGTCCACCGCCGTCGAGTGGAAGGGCGTCAAGATCAACATCGTCGACACGCCGGGCCACGCCGATTTCGGCGGTGAGGTCGAGCGTATCCTCTCGATGGTCGATGGCGCCATCGTGCTCTGTGATGCCGCCGAAGGTCCGCTGCCGCAGACCAAGTTCGTGCTGACCAAGGCGCTGGCCCGTGGCCTGAAGCCGATCGTCGTCATCAACAAGGTCGACCGCCAGGACGCCCGCGCCGATGAAGTGCTGAACGAGGTCTTCGACCTCTTCGCCGCCCTCGGCGCCACGGACGAGCAGCTCGATTTCCACACCATGTTCGCTTCTGGCCGCCAGGGCTGGGCCGATCTGACGATGGACGGTCCCCGCAAGGACCTGTCGCCGATGTTCGACCTGATCCTGAGCCATGTGCCGGCGCCGACCGTCAAGCACGACGCGCCCTTCGCCATGAACGCGACGATCCTGGAGGCCGACCCGTTCCTGGGCCGCATCCTGACCGGCCGTATCGAGCAGGGCGTCGCCAAGACCAACATGCCCGTGCGCGTGCTGCGCCAGGACGGCACGGTGGTCGAGACGGGCCGCCTGACCAAGCTGATGACCTTCTCGGGCCTGGACCGCGTGCCGGTCGACGAGGTGCAGGCGGGCGACATCTGCGCCATCGCCGGCCTCTCGGACGCCACCATCCCCGACACCATCGCCTCCCCTGAGGTGACGGAGCCGCTGCACGCGATCCCGATCGACCCGCCGACGCTGTCCATGACCTTCCGCATCAACGACGGCCCGTTGGGCGGCCGTGAGGGCAAGAAGGTCACGTCGCGCCAGATCCGCGATCGCCTGTTCAAGGAGATCGAGGGCAATGTCGCCATCCGCGTGAAGGTCTCCGAGGAAGTGGACGCCTTTGAGGTGGCCGGCCGCGGCGAGCTTCAGCTGGGCGTGCTGATCGAGCAGATGCGCCGCGAGGGCTTCGAGCTGACCATCGGCCGCCCGCGCGTGCTGACGCAGATCAACCCGGAGACGGGCGAGAAGGAAGAGCCCTTCGAAGAAGCCGTCATCGACGTCGATGAGGAATATTCGGGCGTCGTTGTGGAGAAGCTCTCGCTCCGCAAGGGCATGATGCAGGACATGCGTCCCTCCGGCGGCGGCAAGGTGCGCCTGACCTTCCACATCCCGTCGCGCGGGCTGATCGGCTACCACGGCGAGTTCATGACGGACACGCGCGGCACCGGCATGATGAACCGCCTGTTCCTGGGCTATCAGCCCTGGGCCGGGCCGATCGAGGGCCGCATCAAGGGCAGCCTGATCTCCAACTCCGACGGCGAGGCGGTGCAGTACGCGCTCTTCTCGCTGCAGGAGCGTGGCACGCTGTTCGTGGATCCCGGCGCCAAGGTCTATACCGGCCTGATCCTGGGTGAGCATTCGCGCGAGAACGACCTCGACGTGAATCCCATCAAGGAAAAGAAGCTGACCAATGTCCGCGCCGCCGGCAAGGACGAGGCCCTGCTGCTGACGCCCCCGCGCCGGATGAGCCTGGAGCAGGCCATCGCCTATATCGAGGACGACGAGCTGGTGGAGGTGACGCCTTCCGCCATCCGCCTGCGCAAGCGCTACCTCGACCCCAACGAGCGCAAGAAGCACGCGCGCCGTTCGGAAAGCGAAGCGGCATAAGGAACGAGGCGGCCCGGGACACCGGGCCGCCTTTTTTCATGCGTCCGGCGCACCGCCTCAGCGGCCGGCCGGCAGCGGGCGGCGCTCAACCGTCCGGCTCCGCCTCCATCAGCGCCCGCATCGCCATGATCTGGGCCGGCGTCAGCGCGCGGATACGCAGGGCCAGCTCATTGGCCAGCGCCGTCGCGGCTGGGGAGAGCCCGGCGGTATCCAGCACCACGCGGGGGTGGGAGATGCGAGCCAGCCGCGTCATCTCATCGTCCCAGAGCCCGAAATATTCGTTCACCTGGTGGATCAGCCCGGCCGAGGGCCGGCCGCGCCGCCCATGCTCCAGCGCCGAGAGATAGGCGGCCGAGACCTGCAGGGCCGCTGCCAGGCCGGAGAGGGTGACGCCCCGCTCCTCCCGCAGCTGGCGCAGCCGGGCGCCGAAGGGGGTCATGGCTGCCGGCGCCGGCGCAGCAGCAGATGCACCGCGCCCTGGTTGGCGGCATGGGGATAGGCGGCGCCCAGCACCAGGGCACGCAGGTCCGGCGCGTTCAGCCAGTGCGGGAATTCCCGCCGTAGCACGCCCCCCTCGGGCATCGGCCCCTTGCCCGTCACCACCGCCACGCAGCGCAGCCCATCGGCATGGGCGGAGAGCAGGAAGGAGCGCACGGCGTGATAGGCGTCCTGCGCCCGGCGGCCATGCAGGTCGAGGGTGCGCTCCGGACGGGTGCGGCCGCGATGCAGGTCCCGCCAGCGGTTGCGGTCCAGGCCCGAGGGCATCTGCCCCACCTGCACCGATGGCGGCCGGGCCGGCAAGGGCGCCTTTCCGCGGGTGGGCATGGCCGAGGCGGCTGCGGGTGGCGGGACGGGCGCCGGTTCCGTCGGCACGGCAGGGGCTGGCGCGGGCGGCAGGGCATGACCCGGCAACGGCTGCACGGAGCTGGCAAAGGCGCGCCACAGGGCGCGTTCCTCGTCGGTCAGGATTCGGGCGCGGCGGCGGGCCATGATGCCCGCTCTTACAGGCAGCGCGCGGCGCCGTGAACACGCGGCATCACGCCGCCGGCTCATCCTGCCTGGTCTCGTCCTGCATGGCCTGGCCCGCGCGGTGGCGCCGCAGCATCCAGAAGCCCAGCACCGCCGAGACCACGAAAAGCCCCGCCGCCAGTCCGATCTGCCATTGCCGGTCCACCGCCACCCCGCTGCCGACCAGGGCGAAGATCACGGTCTGCGGCAGGTATCCGACCGCCGAGCCGGCCAGGAAGGCCAGGGCCGGGATGCCGGAGAGGCCGGCCAGCAGGTTCAGCGCCAGGTTGTTGCCCACCGGCAGCAGGCGCAGCGCCAGGGCGGCGTTGAAGGGGCTGGCCGCCAGCACGTCCCGCAGCCCGCGCAGCCTGCGGCCCATGCGCCCGGTCAGACGCCGCTCCGCCCAGTCGCGCCCGATGGCGGCGGCCCAGCCGAAGGAGAAGGCGGCGCCCAGCAGCTGCGCCAGCAGGCTCAGCCCGGTGCCGGTCCAGGCGCCGAAGGCATAGCCGCCCAGGAAGGCCACGGCCTGCCGGGGCACCCCGACCGCGCAGGCCAGCGCGCCCAGCAGGAAGAAGACACTCTCCCCCCACAGCGTCCGGTGCAGGCCGAAGCGTTCCACCCAGGCTTCCGGCGCGCCACCGCCCAGCTCACGCAGCAGCCAGCCGCCCAGGCCCAGCCCGGCGGCCAGCAGGACCACCCGGCCCACCGGTCCCAGGCGTGACGGCAGGCTCATGCCACCGGTGGCCCTTCGGACGGCAGTAATTGCGGCCGCTTCCAGCGGCGTTGCAGCCACATCACGCCCATCAGGTCGGAAATGCCCACCAGCGCCCGGTCCAGCGTGCCGTAGTTGGACACGCCACGCAGGCGGGGGCGATGGTTCACGGGGCGGCTGACCACCCGCCCGCCGGCGCGCAGCACCAGCGCGGGCAGGTAGCGGTGCATATGGTCGAAGGGCGGCAGTTCCAGGAACAGCGCGCGGGGGAAGAGCTTCAGCCCGCAGCCGGTATCCGGCGTCGCATCCCCCAGCAGCCGGGCGCGCAGGCGGTTGGCGAAGCGGCTGGAGAGGCGCTTGACCTGCGTATCCCGCCGGTTGACCCGCCAGCCCGCCACCAGAAGCCGCTCCGCCCCCGGCTCGGTCTGGGCGAAGGCCCAGAGGGCGGGAATATCGGCGGGGTCGTTCTGCCCGTCGCCGTCCAGCGTCGCGATCCAGGCGGCGCGGGCGGCGCGCACGCCGCTGACGATGGCCGCCGACTGTCCGCAGGAGGCCGCGTGCCGCAGCACCCGCAGCGCCGGATTCGTCCGCGCCACCTCGGCCAGGGCGGCGGCGGTGCCGTCGGCCGAGCCGTCATCGACATAGATGATCTCATGCGCCACCCCCGCCAGGGCGGCGGAGATCTCGGCGATCAGCGGGGCGATATTCTCCGCCTCGTTGCGCACGGGTACCACGACGGCCAGCTGGGGGACGGAGGGCGCGGCGGGCCGCGTGACATCGGACATCGGGCGCGCGGCGTAGCAGGCGGGGGCGGGCCGAACAAGCGGCGTGAGCGGGGGCCTTGCCTCCTGCCGGCGCGCGGGGCCCGCAACGGCCACCATATCAGGGATGCGGCGCAAGCGGCGGGCAAGCGGGAGGCCGATGTGGTATGGACTGCCCCCGCCATGCCCTTCGATCCCCCCTCCTCCCCGCCTCCCGCCTCCTCCCCCCTGGCGCGCGACGCCGCCGACCGCAGGGCCATCGCCCGCTGGCTGCTGCTGGTGGCCGCCATGGTCTGGATCATGGTGGCCCTCGGCGGCGCCACGCGGCTGACCGGCTCGGGCCTGTCCATCATGGAATGGGCACCGCTCTCCGGCACGCTGCCGCCGCTCACCCATGCCGAGTGGCAGCGCCTCTACGACCTCTACCGCACCATCCCGCAATACGAGCTGGTCAACCGCGGCTTCGGGCTGGAAGGCTTCCAGCGCATCTTCTGGCTGGAATGGGGGCACCGGCTCTGGGGCCGGCTGATCGGCCTGGCCTTCCTGCTGCCGCTGGTCTGGTTCTGGGTGCGGGGCCGGGTTCCGGCGGGGCTGAAGCCGCGCCTGGTGCTGCTCTTCCTGCTGGGCGGGGCGCAGGGCGCCGTCGGCTGGTTCATGGTGGCCTCCGGCTTCGCGCCGGACAGCACCGCCGTCTCCCCCTATCGCCTGGTGGCACATCTGGGGCTGGCTTTGCTGCTCTATGCCGTGCTCATCTGGACGGCGATGAGCCTGCTGCATCCGGAGCGCGACGCCCCGCCTGCCGCTGCCCCGCTGCGCCGCCTGGCGCATCCGGTGGCCGGCCTCATGGTGCTGGCCATGCTGGCGGGCGGCTTCGTCGCCGGCCTCCGCGCGGGCCTGGACTACAACACCTTCCCGCTGATGGACGGGCGGCTGGTGCCCACCGGCTATGCCATGCTCTCGCCCTTCTGGCAGAACCTCACCATGAATGTGGCGGCGGTGCAGTTCAACCACCGCCTGCTGGCGACCCTGGCCGGGGCCGGCGCCCTGGTGCTGGCGGTCTGGGGCCTGCGCGTGCTGCCGCCCGGACGCGCCCGCGCGGCGCTGCTGGCACTGGGCGGCACCGCCGTCCTGCAATACGCGCTGGGCGTGGCCACGCTGCTGCTGGTGGTGCCGGCCTGGCTGGGCACGCTGCACCAGGCCGTCGCCGTCGCCGTGCTGACGGCGGTGCTGGCCAGCCTGCATGCCCTGCGCCGCCCCCGCCTGCCGCCCGGTCCCGGCTGAGGCCCCTCGTGTCGACCTTCCCGGCCCCACCCGCCAGCCAGGAACCGCCCGCCGAGGCGGCGCTGGCGGTGGCGCCGATGAGCGTCATGATCTTCGATGCCGGGCACCGGCTGCACTTCGCCAATCCCGAGGCGCTGCGGCAGCTCGGCATGCCAGCGGGCACCGGGCTGGCCGGCCGGGCCCTGCGGGACATCCTCCGTCTCTGCGCCTTCCGCGGCTTCTTCGGCTCCGGCGACCCGGAGGAGCAGGCCGAGCAGGTCCTGGCGCTGGACCGCGGCCGGCAGCAGCGCCACACCAGGCGCCATACCGATGGCCGCTGGTTCGACTTCCATTCCGAACCCATGCCCGATGGCGGCTTCGTCTCCTATGCCACCGAGGTCACCCAGCACCGGCGGGCGGAGGCGGAGATGATGGAGCGCGCGCGCCTGCTGGAAGTGGCGCTGCGCCACCAGCATACGGGCGTGGCCGTCTTCGATGCCGCCCACCGGCTGCTGCGCCACAACGACGCCTATGAGCAGGCGCTGGGGCTGATGCCCGGCACCCTGGGCGCGGGGATGAGCCTGGGCGACATGCACCAGCACATGCTGCGGCAGCATGACGACCACCCTCTGGTGCAGGCATCGGTCCGGCAGTGGAGCCGGATTGACCGCACCCGGCCGCATGAAAAGGTGCGCGCCTTGCCGGATGGCCGCGCCATGCGCGATATCAGCCGCCCCCTGCCCACCGGCGGCTTCCTGGTGACGGTGGAGGATGTGACGGCCCTGCGCCAGGCGGAGGATGAGGCCCGCCACCGCGCCGCCACCCTGCGCGGCGTGCTGGCCGCCCTGCCCTATGGCATCGCCGTGTATGACTCCTCCCAGCGCCTGACCATGGTGAACCAGGCCTATCAGGCCCTCTTGAGCGGTGCCGAGCTGCGGGTGGGCGACCACCTGATGGATATGTGCCGGGAGCGGGAGGCGGCCGGGGAATACCCGCCCGGCGTCACCGCCGAGGAAGTCTACCGGCGGCAATTCGATTTCGGCGCCGCGCCGCGCAAGCGCGTGCGGCCGAATGGCACCGTGCTCTCCATCCGCACCGCGCCGCTGCCGGATGGCGGGCATATCAACGTGGTGGCCGATGTGACGGCCCTGCACCAGGCCGAGGTCCAGGCGCAGGAACGCGCCAGCCTGCTGCAGGCCATGCTGGACAACATGAGGCACGGTGTATGCCTCTTCGACCGTGACCTGCGCGTGGTGGCGCGCAATGACCTGGCCCTTTCCCTGAGCGGGCTGCGGGCCGAGGAGATGGTGCCCGGCGCGCAACTCGATACCCTGCGTACCCTGCAATATGAACGCGGCGAGTTCGGCGCCGGCCCGGAGGCCGAGGCCGTCTATCTCGGCCGCAAAGCTGGCGCCATCCTGCGGCAGGACCGCTATACCCGCACCCGCGCCGATGGCAGGGTGATCGAGATCAATTCCGACCCCACGCCGGATGGCGGCTTCGTCCGCACCTATACCGACGTGACGGAGGAGCGACGCATCCGCGCCGAGATCGAGCAGGCGCGCCGCGTGGCCGAGGAGGCCAATTCCGCCAAGACCCGCTTCCTGGCCACCATGAGCCATGAGCTGCGGACGCCGCTGAACGCCGTCATCGGCTTCTCCGACGCGCTGCTGGCGGAGCGGCAGATCTCGGAGGAAGGGCTGGAATTCGCCGGTGCCATTCTGGAGGCCGGGCGGCACCTGCTCTCGCTGATCGACGACATCCTGCAGGTGGCGCAGATCGGCAGCGGCGAACTGCCGGTGCAGACCCGTCCCCTCTTCCTGCCCAGCGTGCTGGAGAGCGCGGTGCGGCTGGTGCGCGGCGCCGCCGAGGTCGCGGAGGTGGAGCTGGTCATGGACCCCGTTCCCCCCCTGCCGCGCGTTCTGGCGGAGGAGCGGCGGCTGCGGCAGGTGCTGCTGAACCTGCTCTCCAATGCCGTGAAATTCACCCCGGCGGGCGGAAGGATCCATCTCAGCGCCGTGCCGCTGCCGGATGGCGGGGCGGATGTGACGGTGCGCGACACCGGCATCGGCATTCCGCCGGACCAGCTCCCCCGTGCCTTCGAGCCCTTCGTGCAACTGGAGGCGTCGCATGACCGGCGCTACGGTGGCTCCGGCCTCGGCCTCTATCTGGCGCGCGCCTTCGCCCGCGCCATGGGGGGCGAGCTGACGCTGGAGAGCGAGCGTGGCCAGGGCACCACCGCCCGGCTGCGCCTGCAGGGCGCCCCCAACCCGCAAACGCAGGAGCAGACGGCATGACCGCGCTCGACACCACCGACCGCCTGTTCTTCCGGGACCTGGAGCCCGACGCCGCCACCCGCATCCTGGGCGGGGCGCTGCGGGGCGCCGATGACGGCGAATTGTTCCTGGAATACCGGGAGAGCGAGGCCATCAGCCTCGATGACGGCCGCATCCGCACCGCCAGCTTCGACACCACGCGCGGCTTCGGCCTGCGTTCCGTGGCGGGCGAGGCCGCCGGCTATGCCCATGGCGGCGAGATTTCCGAGAGCGCCCTGAAGCGCGCCGCCGAGACGGTGCGCGCCGTCTCCTCCGGCGCCTCCGGCAGCCTGGCGGTGGCCCCGCGCGCCACCAATGCCCGGCTCTACGTGCCGGAGAACCCGCTGCCGGTCATGGACTTCGCCGCCAAGACCGCGCTGCTGGCCGCCATCGACGCCCATGCCCGCGCCCGCGACCCGCGCGTGACGCAGGTGATGGCCAGCCTGACCGGGGAATGGCAGGCCGTGCAGATCCTGCGCGCCGACGGCACCCGGGTGGCGGACCTGCGCCCGCTGGTGCGCCTGAACGTGGCCGTGGTGGTCGAGGCCGATGGCCGCCGCGAGACCGGCAGCCACGGCATGGGCGGCCGCTTCACCTATGACCAGATCACCTCCGAGGCGCAGTGGAAGGACGCGGTGGAGAAGGCACTGCGCCAGGCGCTGATCAACCTCGATGCCGTTCCCGCCCCGGCGGGCGAGATGGAAGTGGTGCTCGGCCCCGGCTGGCCCGGTATCCTGCTGCACGAAGCCATCGGCCATGGGCTGGAAGGCGACTTCAACCGCAAGAAGACCTCCGCCTTCGCCGGCCTGCTGGGGCAGCGGATCGCGGCGCCGGGCGTGACAGTGGTGGATGACGGCACCCTGCCCGACCGCCGCGGCAGCCTGACCGTGGATGACGAGGGCACGCCGAGCGGCCGCACCGTCATGATCGAGGACGGCATCCTCAAGGGCTTTATTCAGGACCGTCAGAATGCGCGGCTGATGGGCGTGAACCCCACCGGCAATGGCCGCCGGCAGAGCCATGCCTATGCGCCCATGCCGCGCATGACCAATACCGTGATGATGGCCGGCCAGCATTCGCCGGAAGAGATCCTCTCCACCGTCAAGCGCGGCATCTACGCCGTGAACTTCGGTGGTGGGCAGGTGGATATCACTTCCGGCAAGTTCGTCTTCTCGGCCTCCGAGGCTTACCTCGTGGAGAACGGCAAGGTCGGCGCGCCGGTGAAGGGCGCGACGCTGATCGGCTCCGGTGCCGATGCGCTGACCAAGGTCTCCATGATCGGCCATGACGTGGAGCTGGACCCGGGCATCGGCACCTGCGGCAAGCAGGGCCAGGGCGTGCCGGTGGGCGTGGGCCAGCCGACGCTGAAGCTGAACGGCCTGACCGTCGGCGGCACCGCCGTCTGATGCGGCTGGCGCGGCCGGAGGAAGCCTCCGCCCTGGCCGCGTTGGTGGAGCGCGCCTATGCGCCCTACGTGCCCGTCATCGGCATCCGCCCCCTGCCGATGGAGGGTGACTACCCCGCCCGCGTCGCCGCCGGACAGGCCTGGGTGCTGGAGGAAGATGGCGGCATCCTCGGCCTGCTGGTGCTGGAAGAGGCGCCGGACCACCTCTGGCTGGATAATATCGCCGTGGAACCCGCGCGGCACGGCGCCGGCATCGGGCGGCAACTCATGCGTTTCGTCCTGGGCGAGGCCGCCCGGCGCGGCAAGCCCGAGGTGCGGCTGGCGACCAACGAGAAGATGGCGCGCAACATCGGCATCTACCGGCGCCTGGGCTTCACGGAATACGGGCGGCGGGAAAAGCTGGGACGGCGCGCGGTGCTGATGCGCCGGCCTGTCGGATAGGGCCTCCGCGCCTCGCCGCGCGGTGACTTGTGCCGCCCCGCAATGCCGATAGCCTGGGCCGGCTGGAAACAGCCAATCCGGAGGAAACGGCAAACATGCCAAAGCTGTCGCGAAGAGCGGGCGCGTGCCTGCTGCCCACTTTGCTTCTGTATTCCCTGGCGCAACCGGCACGGGCCGAGGTGTCGCGCTTCGAGATCACCGCCCGCCAGGAGGCGGCGCTGGAAGGCCGCAGCTTCGGCGCGCGCGGCACGGCGGAAAAGATCACCGCCCGCGCCACCATCGCACTGGACCCTGCCGATCCTGCCAATGCGGTTATCGTCGACCTCGACCGCGCGCCGCGCAACGCGGAGGGCAAGGTGGAGGCCACCACCGATGTGGTGATCCTGCGCCCGCAGCGGCCCAACGGCACAATGATCTTCGAGGTGGTGAACCGAGGCCGCAAGCTGCTGAACAGCTGGGCGCAGGATGGTGAGACCGCCGCCGGCAGCCGGCTGGAACAGGCCGGCGACATGGGCAACGGCTTCCTGCTGGAACAGGGCTACACGCTGGTCTGGACCGGCTGGCAGGCGGATACGCTAGAGGGCGCCAACCTGCTGCGCATCGCCGTGCCCACCGTCCCCGGCATTACCGGCCCCTCGCGCGAGGAATGGAGCTTCGGCGACAAGCCCGGCCCCCATCGCGCCACGCTGAGCTACCCCGTGGCGGACCGGAACTCGGCGCGGCTGACCATGCGCGCCCGCACCGACGACCCGCGCCGCACGGGGGACGGCCTGACGCTGCGCTTCATCGACGACAGCACCGTGGAGATCACGCCCCCCGCGGATGCGCGGCCCGACACGATCTTCGAGCTGACCTATACCGCGCGCGACCCGCGGGTGATGGGCATGGGGCTGGCGGCCATCCGCGATGTGTCCAGCTTTCTCCGCCGCGACACCAGCGCGCAGAACCCGCTGGCGGCGGAAGGGCGCAGCACGGTGGACCGCGCCATCGGCCTCGGCATTTCCCAATCCGGTCGTGCCTTGCGGGACTTCCTGTATTTCGGCCTCAACCGCGACGAGGCCGGCCGTCTGGTCTTCGAGGGGATGATGCCGATCATCCCTGGCGCGCGCGGCTCCTTCACCAATGCCCGCTTCGCGCAGCCCGGCCGCAATCCCGGCCCCGAATTCGACCGCCTCTACCCCGTGGGCCAGTTCCCCTTCGCCTATGATGTCACGGAGGACGCGCTGAGCGGGCGGCGCGACGGGCTGCTGCTGCGCTGCCGCACCACCAATAGCTGCCCGCGCATCATGCAGATGGATTCGGAATTCGAATTCTGGGGCTCGCTGGGCAGCCTCAATGTCACGGATACGCGCGGCCAGCATATCGACCTGCCGCCGGAAGTGCGGCTCTACCTGCTCTCCGGCGCGCCGCACGGCAATCCGGCCAATGCGGTGGCCCGCCAGAGCCCGGCCTGTGTCATGCCGCTGAACCCGATCAGTGGTGGCCCCGCCCTGCGCTCCCTGCTGGTGGCCATGGGCGGCTGGGTGCGGGAGGGCACCGAGCCGCCCGCCAGCCGCTATCCCAGCCTGGCGCAGGGCACGCTGGTGCCGGCCAGGATGGTCTATCCGTCCATCCCCGGCCTGCCCTACGGCCAGCAATATGTCCGCGCCTTCTGGGTGCAGCAGCCGGTGGTGGATAGCGATCCGCTGCCGCAGATTCGTGGCGAGTACCCACTGCTGCTGCCGCGCGCGGGGCTGGACGGGAATGCCATCGCCGGCATCCGCCTGCCGCTCGTGGACGCGCCACGCGCCAGCTATGTCGGCTGGAACGCGCAGAAGAATGCCAGCGGGCCGCAGGAGATCTGCACGCAGTCCGGCGGCGTAGTGCCTTTCGCCGCCACCAAGGCGGAACGGCAGGCGAAGGGCGACCCACGCCCCTCGCTGGAGGAACTGTATCCGGCACCCGCTGATTATGAAGCCGCCGTGCGGGCCTCCGCGCAACGGCTGGTGGCGGAGCGGCTGCTGCTGCCCGCCGATGCGGAAGCGGCCGTGCAGGCGGCGCGTGCCGGCACGCTCGCCCGCCTCGGCCAGTAAGGCATGAATGACGGGCCGGAGGGACAGGCCCTCCGGCCCCCGTCTTACTGAGGGCCGAGCGCCTCGATCAGCGGCCGCAGCTGCGCCATCTCGGCTTCCGTCAGGTCGGAGAGCGGGGAGCGCACCGGCCCCGCCCCGCGCCCGACGATGCTGGCGCCGGCCTTGACGATGCTGACGGCATAGCCGGGCTGGCGGTTGCGGATCTTGAGGTAGGGAAAGAAGAAGTCGCGCAGCAGGCGGGTAACGGTGACGTCGTCCCGCGTCGTCACGGCCTTGTAGAATTCCAGTGCCGTGCGCGGGATGAAATTGAACACGGCCGAGGAATAGGTGGGCACGCCCATGGCCAGATAGGCCTGGGCATAGACCTCGGCCGTGGGCAGGCCGCCCAGATAGGTCAGCCGCTCGCCCAACGCGTTGTAGACCGAGACCATGGCCTCGATCTCGCCCACGCCGTCCTTGAAGCCAATGAGGTTGGGGCATTCATCGGCGACCGCCTGCAAGGTCTCGGCCGAGACGCGGCAATTGGCGCGGTTATAGACGATGACGCCGAGGCGCGTGGATTTGCAGACCGCCGCGATATGCGTGCGCAGCCCGGCCTGTGAGGTCTCGGTCAGATAGGGCGGCATCAGCAGGATGCCGGCCGCGCCCAGCCGCTCGGCCTCCCGCGCGTATTCGATGGCCATGCGCGTGCCGTAGCCGGCACCGGCGACGATCGGCACCTGCCCGCCCGAGCCCTCGATGGCGCTGCGGATCACGGCCGAATATTCGCGCTGGGTCAGGGAGAAGAACTCGCCCGTCCCACCCGCGGCGAAGAGCGCGGCGGTGCCATAGGGCGAAAGCCATTCCAGCCGGGCGCGGTAGCTCCTCTCGTTGAACTCCCCCGCCGCGTCGAAATCGGTCACGGGGAAGGACAGCAGGCCCGTCGGCAGGGCGGCTTTGAGGTCCTCGGGGCTGAACTGGCCGGTCATGCTTGCGCTCTCCTGGCTGACAAAGCCGGTATTTGTCAGTCGTCATACAAATTACGGAGCAGTGCCGCAAGCCCGCCTCACGGCGCCGCCCCGCCCAGGCGGTCCAGCGCCGCCCGCAGCCGCTCCCGGCTGTTGGTCAGGTGCAGCCGCATCGCGGCGCGCGCGCCCTCGGCATCGGCGCGGCGGATGGCGTCCAGGATATTCGCATGCTCCACCTGCAACAGGCGCAGATAGGCCAGCTTCGCCGCCGCATCCTCCTTGAACAGGTCGATCCGCGCGCGCGGCAGCAGCCGGGACGAAAGTCCGCCCAGAAGCGAGCCGAAATAGGCATTGCCGGAGAGCCTGGCGACACAGAGATGAAAAGCCTGGTCATGCACCGCCGACTGCTCGGGGTCCTCAATGCTGGCCTCGAACTCGCTGACGATGCGGGTCAGCTCCGCCAGCCCCGCCTCGTCCCGCCGCTGGGCGGCGAGCGAGGCCGCCTCGGATTCCAGCGCGATGCGGATTTCCATCAGCTTCAGCACATCCGCCGCCGCGCCGGCCTCGGAAGGATCGAGGCGATAGGCGGAGAGTTGCGGCGCCGGCTCCAGCACGAAGGCGCCCCGTCCCTGCTGCGTCGCCAGCCTGCCGGCGGCACGCAGGCTGGACATGGCCTCGCGGATCACGGTCCGGCTGACGCCGTAGCGGGCCATCAGCTCGCGCTCGGTGGGCAACTGGTCGCCCGGCCGCAGTTCCCCCCCTTCCATGCGCGCCGTCAGGTCGCGCGTGACCTGCTCGGCCAGGGTGAGGCGGCGTGGGGCACGGAGGGGACGGAGCGTGAGTTCGGCGGGGTCAGGCAGCATGGGCGGACACTTGCACAACCGGCGGCGCAGGGCTATCAGCGAAGATAAAATTGGTCTGACAACAGACGAATTGTAAGGTGGGCCAACCACCACCCGAGGAACGAGAAGCAGGAGAGAGCCCGGCCATGGATGTCCCACGCGCGCTGACCTCGCCCGGCGCCCTTCCGTGAGATACGATTTCGATTTCGCCGTCCTGGCGGATTACTGGCCGGACTTCCTCTCCGGTGCCCTTGTGACACTGCAACTGACGGCCATCGCCACCATCCTCGGCATGGCCATCGGCACGCTCTGCGCCATCGGCAGCCGCAGCAGGCGCCGCTGGCTCTCCCGCGGCGTCGGTATCTATGTCGAGATCGTCCGCAACACGCCCTTCCTGATCCAGATCTTCTTCCTCTATTTCGGCCTCGCCAGCGCGGGCATCCGGCTGCCGGTCTTCACCGCCGCCGTCGTCGCCATGGTCTTCAACGTCGCCGCCTATTGCTCGGAAATCATCCGCGCCGGCATGGAGACGGTGCACCCCGGCCAGATCGAGGCCGCGCAGTCGCTGGGCATGTCCACGCCGCAGATCTACTGGGACGTCATCCTCCGCCCGGCCATCGAGCGCGTCTATCCCGCGCTGAGCAGCCAGTTCGTGCTGATGATGCTCTCCTCCTCCGTCGCCTCGCAGATCTCGACGGAGGAACTGACGGCGGTGGCCAACAACGTCCAGTCCATGACCTTCCGCAGCCTGGAGACTTTCCTCGCGATCGCGCCGATGTATCTGGCTCTGGCGGGGCTGCTGAAGCTCTGCTTCTGGCTCCTCGGCCTGGTCGCCTTCCCGCGCCGCCGGCGCCTCGGCACGGCACTGTAGGGGGCCACGCGATGGATATCGTCTTCAACTGGAGCTATTTCGGCTATCTGATCCAGGGCGCGATCTGGACCCTCATCCTCTTCGCCCTGGCCTTCGTCCTCGGCGGCGCGGCGGGCTTCCTGGTGATGCTGGCGCGCACCGCGCGCTCCCGCCTCATCCGCCGGGTCGCGCTGGTCTATGTGGAGGTCATCCAGGGCACGCCGCTGCTGGTGCTGCTCTTCATCGCCTATTTCGGCCTGGGCGTCTTCGGCATCGAGGTGCCGCCGCTGGTGGCCGCGGCGGTCTCCCTGATGATCAATGCCAGCGCCTTCCTGGGCGAGATCTGGAAGGGCTGCGTCGATGCCGTGCCGCGCACCCAGTCCGAGGCCGCCGAATGCCTGGCCCTGACACGCTGGCAGGCCTTCGTCGATGTCATCCTGCCGCAGGCGGCGCGCATCGCGACACCGCCCACCGTCGGCTTCATGGTGCAGCTGCTGAAGAACACCTCCCTCGCCTCCGTGGTCGGCTTCGTGGAACTGACGCGGGCGGCGCAGGTCATCAACAATTCCACCATCCAGCCCTTCCTCGTCTTCGGCATCGCGGGCGCGCTGTATTTCTGCCTCTGCTACCCGCTCACGGCCTGGAGCCGCTCGTTGGAAAGGACGCTCAATGTCGGCCGCCGCTAACGTCTCCGCCCGTCCGCCCGCCACCGCAGCCATCAGCCCCGCCGTCAGCCTGAAGGATGTGCACAAGAGCTATGGCCCGCTGGAGGTGCTGAAAGGCGTCTCCTTCGACGTGGCGCCGGGCGAGGTGGTCGCCATCATCGGCGCCAGCGGTTCCGGCAAATCCACCGCGCTGCGCTGCATCAACGGGTTGGAGAGCATCCAGGGCGGCAGTATCGAGGTCTGCGGCCACCATGTCGGCCCGCATCTGAAGGACGCCGGGCTGCGCGCGCTGCGGCAGGATGTCGGCATCGTCTTCCAGAGCTACAATCTCTTCCCGCACCTGACGGTCGAGCAGAACATCACCCTGGCGCCGCGCCGGGTGAAACGCATGGCCACCAGCGCGGCGCGGGAACTGGCGCGGGAATGCCTGGCCCAGGTCGGTCTGGCCGAGAAGGCCGATGCCTATCCTGAGCAGCTTTCCGGCGGCCAGCAGCAGCGCGTCGCCATCGCGCGCTCCCTGGCCATGCGGCCGAAGGTCATGCTGTTCGACGAGGTGACCTCCGCGCTTGACCCCCACCTGACGGGCGAGGTGCTGCGCGTGATGGAGAAGCTGGCGCGCGCCGGCATGACCATGATCACCGTCACGCATGAAATGGGCTTCGCCCGCCGCGTCGCCAACCGCACCATCTTCATGCGCAGCGGACTGGTCTGGGAGGTGGGCGGGGCAGAGATGTTCGCCGCGCCCCGGACGCCCGAGTTGCAGCAGTTCCTGGGCAGCGAGCTCTAGCGCCCGATCAAAGAAACCAGAGGAGGACACCAAGAATGATCACGCCCTTCAATCGCCGCGCGCTGCTGGCCGGGGCCGCCGGCCTCGGCGCCGCCAGCCTGCTCCCCCTGCCCGCGCGCGCGGACAGCCTGGGCGATATCCGCAAGAACAAGAAGGTCCGCATCGCCGTCGCGATGGGTATCCCGCTCTTCGCCTTCATGGATGCCGGCCTCACTCCCACCGGCTCGGATGTCGAGACGGCGCGGCTGGTGGCCAAGGCGCTGGATGCCGAGCTGGAACTGATCCAGATCACCAATGCCGCCCGCGTGCCGACCATCCAGACGCGCAAGGCGGATATCCTGATCGGCAGCCTGGCCATCACGCCGGAGCGCAAGCGCGCCATCGACTTCAGCATCCCCTATGCGACGCTGGACATCATCGTCGCCGGCGTCCCTTCCGTCGCGGTGAAGGATTACCCGGACCTCGTCGGGAAGCGCATCGGCGTGACGCGCGCGACGGTGAACGATCTGATGGTCTCGCAGAACGCCCGCGGCGCGGAGATCATCCGCTTCGAGGATGACGCGACGCTGATCACCGCCGTCGCCTCCGGCCAACTCGACCTCGTCTCCACCCAGACGGCGGTGCTGGACAGCATGAACCAGAAGCGCCCCGGCAACCGGCTGGAGGTGAAGTTCGTGCAGCAGGAGCTCAATCTCGGCATCGCCCTGCCGAAGGGGGAAGATGCGCTGAAATCCTGGCTGAACGACTGGATCCGCACCGCCTTCAACAATGGCGAGCTGAACAAGGTCTTCAGCCAGTTCCATGGACGCGACCTGCCGAAGGATCTGATCAACCGGGAGGTCTGATCCGCCGGACGCGGGATAGAAAAAGGGCGGGCTCCCTTTCGGGGGCCCGCCCTTTCTTTTGCGTGGCTCAGATGTCAGCCAAAGGCCCAGCCGCGGCCGGCGATCAGGGAGATGAGGAAGAGCACCAGGAAGACCACGAAAAGGATCTTGGCGATGCCGCTGGCGGCGGAGGCGATGCCCGTGAAGCCGAGCACGCCGGCGACGAGCGCGATGACGAGAAAGATCAACGTCCAGTAGAGCATGGCTGAATTTCCTCGGAACGGGACAGGGGGTGGGGCGGCTGCCTCAGCGGCGGCCGTGGCGGGTAGGCGCGGGACGGAGAGTGCCGGGCATGGCCCCGTGGTGGCGCCGGATGTGCCGGAGTCCGTGGCCTCCGCTCCCCCTTGCCGCGCCGGGCTGCCGCTGCGGGCATCCGGCCATATCGTCCAGGATCATCCGTCGTCTCCTCCGCCCGCCCAGCAAAGCCAGGCTTCGCAGTGTCGGTGGAACGTGGCGGACGACACCCTGGTTTCAGCTTGGGGCCGTCAATCGATCGGCACGGTCGAGGAAACCGCCTGATAGGTGGCGATCGCCAGCGCCAGCGGTTCGAAAGGCTTGGAGATCACGAAGGCGGGCTCCACCTGCTCGGCCGTCAGCAGCCGCTCGGGATAGGCGGTGACGAAGATCACCGGCACCTTCAGCTGTTGCTGGATGCGGCCGACGGCGGTGATGCCATCCCCCCCTGCGCCCAGGTTCACATCGGCCAGGATCAGCCCCGGCCGCTTGCTGGCCGCCAGCCGCACGGCCTGGGACTCGCTGGCGGCGACGCCCACGACGCGGTGGCCGCAGGATTCCACCAGCTGCCGCACATCCATGGCGATGATCGGCTCATCCTCGATCACCAGCACATCGGTCGCGGCGGCGCTGCGCAGCGCCGCCCGCGCCTCCTCCAGCTCCGTCTCCGCCACGTCGGTCGGGATGCCGATGACGGCGCCGGCCTCGCTGACGGAAAGTTCCTCCAGCGCTGTCAGCAGCAGCAGCTGCCGCTGCCGCGCGCCCAGCACGGCGCCGGAGGCCGGGACCGCGGGCGGCGGCGCCAGCCGCGTGACGCCGGCATAGAGCGCCAGCCGCGCCGAGAGACCCTCCGGCAGCCCGCCGCGCAGCGCCTGCGCCACCAGCGCATCGCCTGCGGCCTGGCTGCCGGTCAGCGCCCGCGCGTAACGGCGGGCAGGTGGCAGGCTCCGCAGCAGCTCGGCTTGGGTGACGGCATTCATATCGTGGCCCTCGTATCAGTGCTGTGTGTCGGCTTGCTCTTGGGCCGCGGGGCGGCGCTCGCTAAGACAGTCATCGCATCATGACCGATCAGCCAGAGTCTGTCCGCCTTTCCTTGCCGCCCCTGCTGCCGGACCTGCGCGCCTTCGCGCGCTTCCTGGCGCGGGATACGACCCTGGCCGATGATCTGGTGCAGGAAGCGGTTTTGCGCGCCTTGCGTGCCGAATCTCAATGGATCCCGGGAACCAGCCTGCGGGCATGGATGTTTCATATCCTGCGTAATGTCTTCCTGGAGCAACTGCGCCGCCGCGGCACTGAGCGCCGCGCGCTGGAGCGGCTGCCCGGACATGATGAAAGCGGCGTGCCGCAGGAGGAACATGGAGAGTTGGAAGATCTGGGCCGTGCCTTGCAGTCCCTGCCCATGCCCCAGCGGGAGGCCTTGATTCTGGTCGGTGCGCACGGCCTGTCGCATGAAGAGGCAGCGGCTGTCTGCGCGGTGCCGGTCGGCACGGTGAAGGCGCGCGTCTCGCGTGCCCGTGCGGCGCTGGCGCGCAGGTTTCCGCATCGCGCACCCGTGGAATAGCAGGCGGGTGGCGCAGCGGCAGGCAAGGGAATGGTCGGTCTTGGCAGCGCGCATGGATCCACGCCGCAAACGCCCAGGCCGGAGCTTCGGTTCCATGCATAATCCGCATGGCAGGAATGCATTATAGAGATAGACAGAATGCAACTGCTTTCAGTGCTGGCTCATTGGTCGGACATGCAAGGCCATGAGAAGGATACCCGACAGGTGACCCAGTCCGAGACCGCGACCACTCTCGCCGAGACCGTGACCGAGGGCCCCAGCTTCCACGAGCAGCTCATTGCCCTGCTGCCCCGGCTGCGCGTCCAGGCTGTGTCCATGACCCGCAATCGCGCCGACGCCGATGACCTCGTCCAGGCTGCGGTCAGCAACGCTCTGGCGGCCCAGGCCAGCTTCACCCCCGGCACCAATTTCGGCGCCTGGATGTTCCGCATCCTGCGGAACCGCTTCCTCTCCGATATCCGCCGCAAGCGTGACACCTGCGACATGGACAATGCGCCCGCGGAGGCGCTGGCCCGCCCGCCGGCGCAGGAAGACAGCCTGGCACTGCGCGAGCTGCGGATGCGGCTGGCCGATCTGCCGGAGGATCACCGCACCGCCCTGATGCTCGTCACGGTGCAGGGCATGTCCTATGAGGAAGCCGCCGAGGTCATGGGCTGCGCGGTCGGCACCGCCAAGTGCCGTGTCTTCCGCGCGCGCCGCCAGCTGGAGGCCTGGCTGTTGGGCGAGGAGCCGCGGGCGAAGCGTGGCACGGCTCAACCTCAAGCTGGCGAGACCTCTCGTCGTGGTGCTACAAGCCGCAAGGCGAACACGAAGGCCAGCGGGCAGGCACTGCACCTGGGAAGCTGATGGACGATCAGGCGGATAAGCGTGTGTTGGCGGAGGAGGGTGAAGAGCCCTCCGACCGCCCGAGGGAGCGAAGCAATCGCAAGGGCACTCCCGATGCCGCCTTCGATCTATGGCTGCAGCGCGGTCTGCACGCCATGTATGATGACATCGCCCGCGAACCCATCCCCGAGGAATTGCTCAGGCTGATCGAGCAGGACCGCACGAAGTGACCCCACCGGCGGCGCCACCGTCCCGGTGGGCGCCGTGGCGGCTGATCCACACTGTACGCGGGCGCATGCTGGTACTGCTGATGGTGGCCAGCGTCCCCGTCATCGGCATCGCCGGTGCCAATGCCATCCTGGGATATGAGGCCGAACTGGCCTCCGGCCGGCGCAATGCAGCGATGCTCGGCGAGATCACGGCCGAGCGCTACGGCTCCCGCATCTCCACCATGCGCGAGATGCTGCGCGGCATTGCCCGCAACCCCAGCCTGAGCGCCCTGGCCAACGACCATTGCGGTGCCGATCTGGGCATGCTGCTGAACATCTACCGGGACCGGTATTCCAATATATGGGTTCTGGATGGCGATGGCCGTCTGATCTGCAGCGCCCTGCCCGATGCCCCGCGGGGCGGGGATTTCTCCTCCGCCTCATCCTTCGCCCTGGCCCGCGACATGGCCGCGCAGCTCTCCCGCAGGCCCGATGGCGCTGGCGAAGGCTTCGCGCTGGACCGCTTCAGCAGCGGCCTGCTGACCAACCGCCCCATCCTGGTGGGCCTGGTCCCGGTGATGGAAGGCACCCGCCTGAGCCGCGTCATCGCCGCCGGCCTGCTGATGGATGCCTTCATCCGCAGCGGCACGCGCACCCCCCTGCATGAAAGCCAGCGCGTCTGGCTGGCGGACCGCGAGAATACCCTGGTCCCCCTCACCACCGCCCGGGCCGAGGAACTGCCCGGGGAACCGCTGCTGCGTCGCCTGCTGAACGACCCGGCTGTCGGGGCGGTCGAGGGCCATGCCCGCAACGGGCAGGACTTCGCCTATGCCATCTCCCCGCTCGATGCCGATGTCCGGCTGGTGGTGGGCCTGCCCACCGGGGATATCCGCCGTGCCGCCAACCATCTGCTGCTGCGGCGGGTGGGTGAGCTGGCGGCCTTCCTGTTGGCCTGCCTCGTCGTCATTGTCGTCGGCGCCGATATCGCCATCGCCCGCCCGCTGCGGCAGCTGGCCTGGCGGGTCCGTGCCTGGCGCCCCGGCGCGCCCTTCGGCGGACGCCCCCTTCGCGGGGAGCCGGAGGAGGTCCGCCGGCTGGAGCAGGCCTTCACCGATGCCGCCGTCACCATCTCGGCACGGGAGGAGGAGCTGCGGGCCGCGCTGCGCCAGCGCGACCTGCTGATGGCCGAGATCCACCATCGCGTGAAGAACAACCTGCAGATCGTCGCCTCGCTGCTGAACCTGCAGGCCGGGCGCCTGCGCGACCCCGCCGCTCGGGCCGAATTCGGCACGGCGCGGGACCGCGTGCAGGCCCTCGCGACCCTGCACCGCCACCTCTATACGAACCGCAGCTTCGAGGCGATCGCGCTGCGCCCCTTCCTGGAGGAGCTGTGCCAGCAGCTCTTCAGCGCGCTCGGCGAGACGCCCGGACGCCGCATCAGCCTGGTGGTGCAGGCCGGGGAGCTGGAGATCGTGACGGACCAGGCTGTCTCCCTGGCGCTGCTGGTGACGGAGGCCGTGACCAATAGCATCAAGCACGCCTTCCCTGACGACGCCTCCGGCACGATCACCATTTCCGTGCAGACGGAGCCCTCGGGCGAGCCGGACGAGGATGGCGAGGGCGTGGAGGTGCTGCTTTCCATCCGCGACAACGGCCAAGGCATGAGCGAAGATGACGAGAGCAGCGGCGGCATCGGCATGACCCTGATCCAGGGCTTCGCCCAGCATCTGGGCGGCCAGATCCACCGCCACCCCGGCCCCGCCGGCGGTACCGAGCTGACCCTGCGCTTTCCGCTGCGGCGGCGGGAAGGCGAGATTTCCGGCCGCCACATGGCCGGCGCCATGGAGGAAGCCGAAAGCCCGGGCTGAAGGCGGCGCTCACGCTTCTCGCAACCAGACCTCCAGCGCGGCGTTAAGCTCGTATATGGGTCAGGAGAATCTCCATGCGCAGGTTGATCCCCCAGTTTCTGACGGCGCTCTTGCTGCTGCTGCCCCTGATTCTGATGGCGTGCCAGGAAGGGCCTGCGGAACGTACCGGTCGCAGTATCGACAATATCGGTGATTCCATCCGCGACGCGGTAGACCCGCCCAGCGGCCCCGCCGAACGTCTCGGCCGCGACATCGATCGCGCCACCCGCTAAGCCTCAACTCAGGCCGCCGCCCCCCCCGAAGGAGAACCGACATGGCTTCGTCTCACGACATCAATCTCGAACCCGTCGAGGAAAAGATCGCCGACCTCCGGCGCAAGGTGGAAGCACTGATGGAGGAGCGCGTGACCCCGGCCGTCAGCCGCGCCGCCGGCCGGGCGCAGGACTTCGCCGACCGCGCCCAGGGCATGGCGCGTGACCTCGGCGACCAGGTCTCCGACACCGCGCGGAAGGAGGCCGATACCGTCGCCAGCCTGGTGCGGGAACGCCCCTTCACCTCCATCGCCCTGGCCGCCGGCCTGGGTTACGTCCTGGCCCGCCTTCTGGGGCGCTGACGGGATGCGCTCGCTCCGCCTCTTGAATCTGGCCTGGGAGGCGGAGCGCACCCGGCTGGGCCTCAGGCTCCAGCGTGAGGTCCGCCGCGTCATTCTCTTCGCCGTGGCGGGGGTAATGGCGGGAGCGGCCTTCGCCATGCTGCACCTGGTCGCCTGGATCGCCCTTGGCGCCACTCTCTCGCCGCTGTGGCGCGCCATCGCCATCTTCGCCTTCGATCTGGTACTCGCGGCCATCATCCTGCTCATCGCCATGCGGAATCCGCCCAGCCCCGCCGAGCTGGAGGCGGCCTCCATCCGCCGCACCGCCCTGATCGAGGCCCGCAACGGCGTCGGCGTCAGCATGGTGCCGCTGGCCTTCGGCCTGCTGCGCCGCCGCCGCAGGCGCCGCTACGAGGACTGAGAGCGCCCTCGCCAGCCGTCCAGGGCCGGCGTAAACAGTGCCATGCCCGAGCTCCCCGAAGTCGAGACCGTGATGCGCGGCCTGGCCGCCGTGTTGCAGGGCCAGACCATCCTGCGCGCCGAGACCCGGCGCGAGGGAATGCGCTGGCCCTTCCCCGCCCGGCTGGCCGAGACCCTGGCGGGCGCGCGGGTCGAGGGCTTCCGCCGGCGCGGCAAATACATGCTGATGCGCCTGTCCAACGCGCAATCCGTGCTGATCCATCTGGGCATGTCCGGCCGCATGGTGGCGCGCCCGCGCGGCGCCAATACCCCGCCCCCCGCCCATGAGCACCTGATGCTGGAGACGGCGGAGGGCACCCATGTCGGCTTCGTGGACCCCCGCCGCTTCGGCAGCGTGGACCTGGTGCCAACCGCCGCCGAGGACAGCCACCGCCTGCTGGCCGGCATGGGGCCGGAGCCGCTGGAGGAGGGCTTCACCCCCGCCATCCTCGGCGCCGCCCTGGCCGGCAAGCAGACCCCCGTCAAGGCCGCGCTGCTGGACCAGTCCGTCGTCGCCGGGCTCGGCAACATCTATGTGGCGGAGGCCCTCTTCCGCGCCGGCATCTCCCCCCGCCGCCTGGCCGGCACCATCCCCGGCGCCCGCGCCCAGCGCCTCGTCCCCGCCATCCGGCAGGTGCTGCAGGAGGCGATCGATGCCGGCGGCTCCTCGCTGCGGGACTATGTGCGGGCGGATGGCGAGCTCGGCCGCTTCCAGGACCGGTTCCAGGTCTATGACCGCGAGGGGCAGCCCTGCCCGCTCTGCCCGGGAGCACCGGCCTGCCGGGGCGTCTCCCGCATCACCCAGGGCGGGCGCAGCACCTTCTTCTGCGCGCGCACGCAGCGCTGAGGCGGCGGGGGCGGCACCCCCTGGCCCCGGCGCGGCAGCTGTGCAAGCTAGACCCTTCAAACGCCAGGGGAGCGACGGGAATGGCTGATTACGAGATGATCCTGACCGAGGTGCAGGGCGCTGCCGGGGTGATCCGGCTCAACCGCCCGCAGGCCCTGAACGCGCTGTGCGACCAGTTGATG
This sequence comes from Roseomonas marmotae, assembly GCF_017654485.1. NCBI lineage: Bacteria > Pseudomonadati > Pseudomonadota > Alphaproteobacteria > Acetobacterales > Roseomonadaceae > Roseomonas > Roseomonas marmotae. The sequence continues at coordinate 3,563,972 of NZ_CP061091.1, forward strand.
GACGAGGTGGCGCAGGCGCTGCGGGCCTTCGATGCCGACCCCGCCATCGCCGCCATCGTCCTGACCGGCAGCGACAAGGCCTTCGCCGCCGGCGCCGATATCAAGGAGATGCAGCCGCGCTCCTGGCCCGACACCTATCGCCACGACTTCATCGCCCCCTGGGAGGCCGTGCTGGGCGTCCATAAGCCCGTCATCGCCGCCATCGCCGGCTTCGCCCTGGGCGGGGGCTGCGAGGTCGCGATGATGTGCGATATCCTGATCGCCGCCGACAATGCCAAATTCGGCCAGCCCGAGATCCGGCTGGGCATCCTGCCGGGTGCCGGCGGCAGCCAGCGGCTGACCCGCGCCATCGGCAAGTCCAAGGCGATGGAGATGGTGCTGACCGGCCGCATGATGGACGCGCAGGAGGCCGAGCGGACGGGGCTGGTGGCCCGCGTGGTGCCGCTGGCGGAGCTGCTGCCGGAGGCCGTGGCCCTGGCCCAGAAGATCGGCGAGCTGTCGCCCCCCGCCGTCGCCATGGCCAAGGAGGCGGTGAACGCCGCCTTCGAGCTGCCGCTGCGCGAGGGCCTGCGGCTGGAGCGGCGCCTTTTCCTCTCCCTCTTCGGGACGGAGGACCAGAAGGAGGGGATGTCGGCCTTCCTGGAGAAGCGCAAGCCCAGCTTCCGGCAGGGCTGATTCACGGCGCCGCGATGCCCTCCTCATTGACTCTTATCCCCAGGGGCGGGTAGAAGCGGCGCCTTCCCGTGGCGGGCTGAACGGCCCGCGCGTATTTCAGAAACAGATACTGGTCCGAACACACGCCATGGCGAATACGGCTTCCGCGCGCAAGCGCATCCGGCAGACGGCCACCCGCAACGAGCGCAACCGCGCCCGCCGCTCCCGCGTCTCCACCTTCCTCGTGAAGGTCGAGAAGGCGATCGCTGGCGGCGACAAGACCGCTGCCCAGGCGGCATTCAAGGATGTGCAGCCTGAGCTGCAGCGTGCCGGCACGAAGGGCGTGATGCACGCCAACACCGTTGCCCGCAAGCTGTCGCGCCTCTCCGCGCGCATCAAGGCACTGGCGGGCTCCGCGCAGGCCTGAAGCAGTGGCTCAACCCTGTGGGCTTCCCGCAGGGTTGACCGGACGGGCCTCTGTTCACGTATATTCCCGTTGCGCCGGCTGGCCGGCGGGAATAGCTTCCAAGAACAGGCGCCCGCCAAATCAAATTGTTCCACTCATCTCGGTTTATTAGCCGTTCTTCCGGCTGGGTCTTTTTTTACC